>CAVJTV010000020.1:0-21625 GCA_963652435.1 Desulfovibrionaceae bacterium
AGGCGATGCCTTAGAGCACATGTATGCCTTCCTCGCGGGCAGCCTCGCTTCCCAGTGGAGTGATCAGCTTGTAGCCCTTGCCGTGGATGTTGATGATCTCGATGTCCGGATCGTCCTTGAGCAACTTGCGGAGCTTGGTGATATACACGTCCATGCTGCGGGCATTGAAATAGTTGTCGTCCACCCAGATGGTCTTCAGCGCATAGTTGCGCTCTAAAATCTCGTTGGCATGAGCGCAAAGGAGGCTCAGAAGCTCGCACTCTTTCGTGGTCAGCTTCGTCGTCTTCTCGCCGATAGTCAGCGTCTGTTTCTGAGTGTCGAACATGAATTTTCCGAGCTTGTAGAACGGAATCTCCTTCATCTTCTTGCCCTTCACGCGGCGCAGGATGGCTTCGATGCGCAGAAGCAGCTCTTCCATGCTGAACGGCTTTGTCAGATAATCGTCGGCACCGATCTTGAAGCCCTCCAGGACGTCTTCCTTCATGGTCTTCGCCGTAAGGAAGATGATAGGGATGTCGGGGTTCAACGAACGGATTTCCTGTGCAAGTGTGAAGCCGTCTTTCTTCGGCATCATCACGTCAAGTACGCAAAGGTCATAGCTGCCTTTGGTGAAACCTTTGTAACCGGCCTCTCCGTCGGAGAAGAGATCCGTCACGTAACCTTTTGCCTGAAGGTATTCTCTCAGTAACATACCCAGGTTCTCATCGTCTTCGCAAAAGAAGATTCTCAGTTTTTCTTCCATAACTAACTAACTTTTTATAAGAGGTAAAGTAATAATAAATTTCGTCCCGATGTTTTTCGCTCCCGCCTCGGCGCGTATCGTGCCTTTGTGGTCCTCAATGATTTTATGCACGTATGCCAGCCCCAGTCCGAAGCCTTTCACGTCGTGCACATTCCCCGTCGGCACACGGAAGAAGCGGTCGAACACCTTCTTGAGGTATTCCTTCTTTATACCGATACCGTTGTCTTCGACGGCGATCATCAGCATCTTGCCGCTGTTGTCGTTCCATGTCCTCACCATAAGCGCAAGGGGCACGTCCGTCTGACGGTATTTCACGGCGTTGTCCATAAGGTTGAACAACACGTTCGTGATGTGCATCTCGTCCGCACAGATGGTCGAGTCTGTTGCCTGCAAATCCACGTCGAGCGTCCCGCCGTATTTCTCCACCTTCAGCGCGAAGGTGTTTGCCACGTTTATCACCAGATCGTTTGCATCCACTTCCTTCAGCTTGAGCGCAGCCTTCTGCCTCTCGAAGAGCGACATCTGCAGCACCTTCTCCACCAAGAAGCCCAGCCGCTTCGTCTCGTCGTTGATAACGCCCGAAATGTGCTTGAACACGTCGGGGCTCTTCGTTATGTCCGAGTCTTTCAGCATCTGCGCAGCCAGCGAGATGGTCGACACGGGTGTCTTCAGCTCGTGTGTCATGTTGTTGATGAAGTCGTTCTTCATCTCCGAGAGCTTCTTCTGACGGAAGATGACGAAGATGGTAAAGATGAACGTTATCAGAAGTATGAGCGAGAAGATGACCGACGGCACGATGAACGTCACGCTGCTCGAGATATAGTCGCCCTTCGTCGGGAAATATACCTTCAGGTAGTTCTGCTTCGAGGGTGGATCGTTGGGGAACAGGACGTAGGTGATGATGTCCGACGCGAGCGGCTCTTTCTTCAGCTCTCCGCTCTGATATACCGTCTTGCCGTCTTTGTTGATGACGAAGAAGATGTACGGCAGGTTCAGCCCGTTGTTGACAAACTCCGATTTCAAGTAGTTATTCAGCTTCTTGAAGTCGATGCGCTCCTGTATCGGTTTCTGGTTCGGCGTGTTCAAGAGGCTCAGCAACACAAGTTGCATAAGGTCGCTCTGATATTTCAGGCGATACTTCAGCGACTGCTGCAAATCGTGTGATGTCCCTACAATATTGTTGGAGGTCTGTTTCTTATCCAGCGAAGAGAGCGGGCGAAACCTCTGGCTGAAGCTGTGCAGCTGCTCTATCTGCATGATATTGCCGTTGACGTCACGAATGTTCAGCTTCTGCCGGCTGATCGCCTGCGCTATCTCTTCCGGATTCTGGCTGTTGCGTAGGTAGTTGTTGTCTTCGCGCTTGAGATCCTCTTCAAGGTATTCCCGCGTCTCGTCCAGCTCCAGGTTCTTTGAAACTTGGTGAAGGCTCCTCTTGACTGTCTCGTTGAATTGCTCGTTGCTCTTCTTGAGTATGATACTGACGTATTTCACCTGCAGGAAAAGAAGCCCTGCAAAGGCGAAAGCCATCACGACAGCAAGCAACCAAATAGTAGATTTCCTCATTCCAAAAATCTCCTTCTTTTTAACACACAAAAGACGACCTTTTTAGCTTAATATTCATACAAAAAAGGCAAAAACGCATTCTATTCGCCTTAAAAAAGGTTTTGCGTTTTCTTAAAAGCACACGCCCGATATATCCGAACAGATATAAGCTATACCTTTGTTGCCATACAGAAATTATGTAGGGAAAATGGCGCAGGAGGGCATTACACGGGTTGATGTAAGAGAGGTGCTGAGGCAGAAAGCACCCTCGGTAGCGGGTAAGATACCGGGCTTTATCATTAATTACCTTATCCGCATCATTCATGAAGAAGAGATAAACGACCTCCTTACCCGTTACCACGATAAAGAGGGCGTCGATTTCATGCAGGAGCTTATCGGTTATTTCGACCTTTCGCTGAAGATAATCGGAGAGGAGAACATCCCCTCCGACGGGCGTTATATCTTCGCGTCTAACCATCCGCTCGGAGGGCTCGACGGCATCTGTCTCTCGGCTGTGATAGGGCGGCGCTACGACGGGAAGATACGTTACCTTGTGAACGACCTGCTTCTCTACCTTACAAACCTCAGGTCTATCTTCGTCCCAATCAACAAACACGGTGCGCAGGGCAGGGAGAATGCTCGGCTGATCGACGAGGCGTATGCTTCCGACAATCAGGTGGTGACCTTCCCCGCAGGGTTGTGCTCGCGGATGATTGGCGGGAAGATACAGGACACGGAATGGAAGAAGTCGTTTATCCAGAAAGCCGTCGAGTACAAGCGGGATGTCGTCCCAGTGTATTTCGAAGGGAGAAACTCCGCGTTCTTCTATGCGGTGGCTGCCCTGCGCAAGAAGCTGGGCATAAAAATGAACTACGAGATGATATATCTGCCCCGCGAGATGTTCCGCTCGCGGCATAAGACGTTCTGCATACATTTCGGCAAGCCTGTCCCCTGGCAGACGTTCGACGGCAGCAGGAAACCCACAGAGTGGGCTGGCTGGATGAGAGAACAGGTGTATAACTTGAAGAAAACATAGGCTACATTATATATGGAAGACATCATCAAACAGATTGACCGCGCTTTGCTCCGCTCGGAGCTGACGAAGGAGAAGAAGCTCCGTAGCACAAACAAGTCGAACAACGAGATATATATTGTCACAGCCCACGACGCGCCTCATGTGATGCAGGAGATTGGGCGATTGAGGGAGATAGCTTTCCGCTACTACGGCGGAGGGACGGGACTGTCGGTGGATATAGATGAGTTCGACACGATGGAGGATGCCTACCGGCAGCTGATTGTATGGAGTCCGGAGGATGAGCAGATACTTGGGGGTTATCGTTTTCTGTGCGGCTCGGATGTAAGGTTCGATGAAAATGGGAAGCCGTTACTTGCTACCTCCCATCTGTTCGACTTCTCCGAGAAGTTCAAGAAAGAATTCCTGCCCTATACCGTCGAGCTGGGACGTTCGTTTGTGACGCTGGAGTATCAGTCCACGCGCTCTGCCGCACGGGGGCTGTTTGTACTGGATAACCTGTGGGACGGACTGGGGGCTTTGTCGGTGGTCGACCCGAGCCTGCAATACTACTTCGGGAAGATGACCATGTATAACACCTACAACACGGAAGCGCGCAATATGATTCTCTATTTCCTCGGGATGCATTTCCCTGATGCCGACCGGTTGGTTACGCCGATATACCCGCTGGAGACAGGCACGGACACGGAGAAGATGAAGGCTTTGTTTCGCTACGACAACTTCAAGGACAATTACAGGGTGTTGAATCAGGAGGTTCGTAAATTCGGTATCAATGTACCGCCGCTGGTCAATGCCTACATGAGCCTATCACCCAAGATGCGCGTGTTCGGCACCGCCATCAACCATGAGTTTGGCGATGTGGAAGAGACAGGCATACTGATTGCCATCAATGAAATCTTGGAAGACAAGAAGAAACGCCATATCGAGACCTACCTGGAAGGAGAAGCTCAGTCGGCAGACCTCATACGCAACACCTGATTTCCGCCCTCACCGGCTCTTTCTTTAGGAGTAGCCGGCTCTTCTCCCCAAGACATATATATGTTTCGGCCAAAAGATATATATGTTTCGGGTAAAAGATATATATGTCTTGAATGAAGATGCCGATGACCCAGTTTGAACCTGATATAAGTCTGCTTTTGGGGGACTGCCTCGGCACTACTTGTCATGCTGCTTCCGCCATTCTTCGGCTACTTCCACGAGGGCATCGTACCACGCGACACCGAACTTGCGGATGAGCGGTTCTTTCAGGAACTTGTATAATGGCACTTGAGCCTTCTTGCCCAACACCTCTGCTGCCTTGCATATTTTCCATCGGTCGTAGTTTACGGCACGGAAGTCTTTGTATTGGGTGACGCGCACCGGATACAGATGGCACGACACAGGTTTGTAGAACGACCGCTTTCCTTCGCGGAATGCCTTTTCGACGGCACACTTGCAAGTCCCGTCGGTGTCGTAGCAGGTAAACACACAGTTCTCTCCGTCAACAATGGAGGTAACGATGTCGCCTTCGCAGTCGATGTATGCCACTCCCTGCTTCTTGATGATGCTCTGCGCCTCGGGCGAGAGGTCGTTCCATATAACGGGGAGTGCTTTCTCCAGCTCCGCTATCTCATGCTTCTCGAGCGGTGCGCCCGAGTCGCCCTCCACACAGCATATGCCGCGGCACGAGGCAAGGTCGCAAACAAAATTAGCCTCGATAAGGTCGAGGCTAATCAGTGTGTCGTCTATCTGTATCATTTAATGAGCGATTTGCCGGTCATCTCCTTCGGCTGCTCCAATCCCATGATATGAAGGATAGAGGGGGCAACGTCTGCCAGTATGCCGTTTTCCACCTTGGCGTCTTTCCTCTCCGTCACATAAACGAAAGGTACGGGGTTAAGCGAGTGAGCCGTGTTGGGTGTGCCGTCCTCGTTAAGGGCATGGTCGGCATTTCCGTGGTCGGCAATGATGATAACCTCGTAGCCGTTCTTCTTCGCTGCCTCAACAGTGTCGTTAAGACAGGCATCGATAGTAACAACAGCCTTCTCGATGGCAGTGTAGACACCGGTGTGACCAACCATATCGCCGTTGGCATAGTTGCAGACTATATAGTCGTATTTCTTCGTTCCGATGGCTTCCACCAGCTTGTCCTTCACCTCGTAGGCACTCATCTCAGGCTTTAGGTCGTAGGTGGCAACCTTTGGCGAGGGCACGAGGATACGGTCTTCGCCATCAAACGGAGCCTCGCGGCCGCCGTTGAAGAAGAATGTTACGTGGGCATACTTCTCCGTTTCGGCAATGTGCAGCTGCTTCTTGCCTACGGACGAGAGATACTCGCCGAGAGTGTTCTCCACGTTCTCCTTGTCGAACAGTATGTGTACTCCCTTGAAACTTGCGTCGTAGGGGGTCATGCAGAAATACTGCAGGTTGGGGATGGTTTTCATCCCGGCTTCCGGCATGTCTTGCTGAGTGAGCACAACCGTAAGCTCCTTGGCGCGGTCGTTACGGTAGTTGAAGAAAATGACTACGTCGCCCTCTTCGATGGTGGCAACGGGTTTGCCGTTCTCCACGTGTACGATAGGTTTGATGAACTCGTCGGTGACGCCTTCGGCATACGACTCTTCCACAGCCTTCACCATATCTTCCGCCGCCTTGCCCTTGCCGCAGACAAGCAGGTCGTAGGCTTCCTTTATGCGCTCCCAACGTTTGTCGCGGTCCATGGCATAATAGCGTCCCACGATGGAAGCTATCTTGCCGCCGGTTGTCTTGAGATGATCTTCAAGCTGACGGATAAAGCCCTGCCCGCTCTTCGGGTCGGTGTCGCGCCCGTCCATGAAGCAGTGGACGTATGCTTTGGTTATGCCGTATTGCTTTGCTATGTCGGTCAGCTTGAACAGATGCTCAAGAGAGCTGTGTACGCCGCCGTCGGAGGTCAGCCCCATGAAGTGTATCTTTTTGCCGCTCTCCTTGGCGTAGCTGTATGCACGTTTGATTTCGGGGTTGTCGAGGATGGTGTTCTTGCGGCAGGCGATGTTGATTTTCACCAGGTCCTGGTAGACGATACGACCCGCCCCGATGTTGAGGTGCCCTACCTCCGAGTTGCCCATCTGTCCGTCGGGAAGCCCCACGTTCTCGCCCGAAGCCTGCAATTGGGAGTTGGGATATGTCTTGAGTAAGTAGTCCCAATACGGAGTGGGAGTGTTATAGATTACATCATCTTTTCCGCGGTCGCCGATACCCCATCCGTCGCAGATTAATAAAAGTGCTTTCTTGCTCATAATTGCCTTGTTTTATGTAGTTATACTTGTTAATAATCTTCAAACAACAGGCGCAAAGATACGCACTTTTTATGCTGCAATGCACTACTTTTGTGGCAAATATAGGCTATGACAGGTATGGAAAAGACGATTGACTACGACGGTATCGGGGCTGTTGTTATCCGTTCAACCCCACGTATCAAACGCTATTCACTGACAATAACGAGAGGGATGGTTTATGCCAATATGCCCGAGGGCGGCAATGAAACCAAGTTGATGGCATTTGTCGGCGAGAACAGGGTTAGGATACTCAGAGCACTTGAGAAACATCCTAAGCAGGCATTGCTGGACGACACCAAGCCGCTTCAGACGGCAACCTTCCGCCTGGAGATATGCCGTGCGGACTGCGACGGATATGTTGCAGAGCGTATGGGAAAGTTGATGCGTATCTACTGCCCGAAAGACACCTGCTTCACTTCGCACGATGTACAGACAGCCTTGAGGAAGCTGCTGGCGGATGAGCTTCGCCGCGAAGCACAGCGGCTGCTTCCTGCCCGCCTTGAGATGTTGGCGAAACGTCATAATATGTCTTATACCAAAGTGAAGATCAGAGACCCCAAAACCCGTTGGGGCAGTTGCAACCGCGACAAGGTCATCAACCTGTCCATCTCACTTATGCTTCTCCCGTGGCATCTGATTGACTATGTCTTGCTGCACGAGCTTTGTCACACTGAGGTGATGAACCATGGAGAAGTGTTCCGGAATCTTTTGTCTGTCTTGACCAATGGCAGGGCGGCTGCTTTGCGTATGGAGCTTGGAAACTATCATACGTTGCGCTGAGAGACCATCAAAACTTTTTCGAACCCCATTCCCGACCGGTCCCAGACCTTCAAAACTTTTTTGGGCTTATTGAGCCAATGAGAATCGCAGGGAGACGCCGTAGCTGGAGTTGCTTGTAGGGTAGGATGTGCTGGAAATGAGAGGCTCGTTGATCTGCAGGTCGTAGAACGCACGGAGCGTCAGCGCGCGGCTCAACCCGTAGTCGGCAGAGAACTGTATGGTCTTTGCCACGTTGCCGCTGGTTGCCTGCGTGAAGTTCTCTTCTATCTTGCGTATCAGAGACTGCATGCGGTTGAGCGAGAAGTCGAGCCGCACGGTCAGGTCGTTGCTGAAGTCGCGCGTCTTCTTCATCTTCAATATCTTGTTGAACTCGGCAAACTTGTATCCCAGCCCTACGGTGTACTTGTTGGAGACAGCCTCCACAATCTGATACGACGAGATGTTGAGGCTGAGGTTGCGCGTCGTCGTGTAGTCGGCACGGATGGTCACGTTGTTGAGCATCGTGGCATCAACTCCGAGCAGCGGACTGAAGCTCTCCGTAAGGCTGACCGACGAGATGGAGTAGGGCGACGAGGGGATGGGCTTGTCGGAGGCATTCTGCGTGTAGCCGAGATTGTCGCCCAAGCCTGCGTCCACCCATGTGGAGTAGGTCTCGTAGGCACCCACGTTGTAAGTGCAGCGATACTGATGGTTGAGCGTGACAGTCTTGAAGTATTTCTTTATGGCAGGGACATGGGTCAGCCCGTCGTAGGTGACGCGCCAGTTCGGCAGCATGCTGCGTACCGAGGGGAATGGCGAGTAGGATATCTTCCCTGCATCTTTCCCCGTATATGCTGCGAGGAAAGCAGGTATCAGCACATCGCCCGAGTTACGGCTTACGCCCAGTTCTCCGCTGCTACCCGGGTTGTAGGTCTGCCCTGCATATCCTGTCTGCTGCAGGAAACCGCTGTTGGGGTATGTCGTTCCTGTGTAGCGGCTCTCCAATCTCTGTGCTATTATCTCGCGGTTCTCGATGAACTTGTCGAAAGTCGTCGAGGCATAGTTGTTTCCAGCATTGCCGATGCCCTTGAAGAAACTCTTCAGTGCGATGGTTGTCATGGTGAAGTTACCACCCGTGAGTTCCGGCATGCCCGAATACATATACTGAATGTCGGTGCTACGGGTATCAACGCGGTTGGCGTTGAGATCTACCTTCAGTCCGGTGACAGGCTCGAGGTTTACTCTAACGTTTAGGTTCTTCGCACTGCTGATGATGGCAGGGTTGATATTGCTGGTGTTCTCTATCAACCATCCGCGGTCTTTGGCATCGTAGAGGAAGTCGCGGTTGACTGCTCCGAAAGCGAAGCCGAGCCCGGGTGTCAGTCCGAACGGCGAGCGTCCCTGTCCGAACACATCGCCTATCATGGGCGAGAAGCCGGGCACAGACATACCTGTTGTGGAAGCATACTGTATGTTGACCCTTCGCACCATCATCAGGAAGCGGGCAGCATGCTCCGTAGCCTTATAGAGGAAGTCTTCCGTAGCCTTCGGACCCGGCTTGATGGTCAGCTTCAGATGGGCTGTGTCGCGGTTGAGAATCATCACCTGTGCGTAGTTGATAGGCTTGTAGCGTATGGCATAAACCTTGCCGTCGGCTCCGCGGGCTGTGATGCGCACCTTCTTGGTGAACATGCCGTGCTGCACAATGGTTCCGCTGTCGGGATTGAGTTGTATGTCCTTCTCCAACTTGACATCTTTCTTCTCCTTCTTCTTCGTGGCGGAACGTGTGGATGAGAACTTTTGGTTCACCTTCTTCAGATACTTGTTCTTGTTGTAGAGCGTCTGGAAGTTGAGGTTACCCTGCCAGTCTATCTGACGTTGGTTGGTGATGGTGTTGCCGAGGGCATATTCGGTGTCGGTCACGGCTCCGCGATCCCAGTTGTACTGTGCATTGTAGGTGATGGAGCTGTTCATCCAGTCGAGCACGGGGATATACTGCAAGGGCATGTTCCATGTGACATTGAACGTCTGGTCGTATTTCAGCGGTGTGCCGAGGTCGGCGATGCTCTGCTTCACCGAGTCTTTCCACACCTGATACTGGTCGGGCGCAAGCTCTTTGTTGACCTGCACATACGGCTCTTCAATACGTGCATTCGTGCCGGATGTGAAAGTCATGTTCAAGCTGTTGGTAAGATCCCACCGCAGGCTGAACGCGCGATCCCAGTAGAACTCTGAGCTGAAGGTCACCTCCGGCTTGTAGCCCGTGTTCTCCAGGTCGCGCAGCTGCAGCTCGTTGTAGTTGCGCATCAGTGCTGTCTGGAAGCTGATATTCGAGGGCAGATAGTTCAGACTGAACTGCTTGATATAACGTGTGTACCCGTTGTCTTTCTTCAACTTCTTGAATGGGCGCAGCGGCTTGGCGTATGGGGTGTAGTTGTATGCGAAGTTACCTCGGTAGTCCTTGGTTGTCTCATACTCCGTCTCCGCATTGTTGTTCTGCGTCTGGCTGAAGGAATAGCCGAGCGAGAAATTGGCAGGGTCGTAGGGCATAGGTGTCTTGCTCCGTATATCAGCTCTCACGTTGTTGAACGAGATACTCTTGACAACGGTCTTGTCTACGGCGTAGCTCTTGATGGAGTCTTTCTCTGCTTTTGTATCAGCGGCATCCAGTGCGTCGCTCAGCTTGATGTCCTGGTCGAGCGGATTGTATTTCGCCTTTGTCTCATCTTTCGAGTAGGCGTAATACATCGGTATGCTGACCTTCGCTTTCACAGGGAAGAACTTACCCCACTCTATGTTGGCTGCCACGTTATACTGTGTGAAGTCGTCGATGCGACGTTCGGCAAGCGACTGGTCGAGTGCGCCGAAGCCTGCCGTCTCTATGCGTCCGCCGACATTCACTGTCGCGAGGTCCGACACTGCCACATTGAGGTTTGCATTGGCTGCCCAGCCTCCCTCTTCGTTGAAGTCGCCCAGCCGCAGCTCGTTCACCCATATCTCGCCACTTCTCACATCGTTCGAGCCGTAGTTGCGCACGCCTATCATGATGGTCTTTACCTCCGACAGGCTCGGGTTACCGATGATACTGACCTTATATCCTGAGCCGGTCTCGGAGTAGACACCGTTGAACGTGATGTCCTTGTCACCCTCGCGTTTCTTCTTGTTACGGCTCAGCTTAAGGTTGGTCAGCAGCTCAAGAGGGAAGTCGAGCACATTCTCCGAGGGCCACACATCCTCCTGGAGATACTGCCCTTTGTTGGGCTGTGTGACAGTCTGCGGCACCTCATACTCGTAGTAGTTGTTCTTATAGTCCGATCCCAAACGTATGAACACAGACAGGTCGCCGTCTGCCAGCGGTGTGTATTTGTCTGCGCTGTCGGGCAATGCCTCGGCATGGGCAAACAACTGTAGCCGTTTGTACTGACGCAGGTCGTAGGACGTTGTCTTGTAGACTGCACGTGCATCCCTCGGTGCCAGGTCGCTCACCTTCAGGGAGAGAGACTGCTCGTTCTCCCTGCGCAGTTGTGGCTGGCTTGGGTCTGTCTGACGCGTCACTCCCGGAGGTGTGGTGTAAGGGATAGGAGTGCGGCGGCTGTTCTCTTCGATGTTTACGGAAGATACCTCGAGCGAGCCGTTGACTCTTGGTGGCACCTTCGGGTCTGACAGATCCTGCTCATACGAACGCCATTCACCACGCACAAGCTCGAATGTGCCGAAACGCAGGACTGTAGGCTTGCTGAAGTTGGTCATATACATACGTATGAAACGTATGCTCTTGAAATCGCTTATGGCTCCGACGGCACGGTCGTAGTTCTTCACAGGAATCTTGAACAGATACCATGTGGCGGGGTCTCCTTTTTGTCCGCCGTCGTTGTTGCCATTAGGTATCTTAGGATAGGTAATCTTCTTATCAACGATGAAGTTTTTCCCCACTTCCATGTCTTCCGGACGGACAGACACCTTGTACTCGAAATACTTCTCGTTCTTGTTCATCGTGTTGTCCTGATTCAGGTCTTCCACGTCAGGGTTCTTCGAGGCGGAGGTGTCGTAGCGTTCGTCGGTAGTCCCGCTCTCTGCCGAGTTGCCTTCCGTCCCGTTATAATGTTTGTAGCGTTCCAGTATGCTGACATTCTTGTCGTCCAGTTCGCTGCCGCGGAAGTAGCGGTATTTGTCCGTGCCCGGGTTCATCAGTGCAGAGTAGGGGTCTTGCTCCATTTCGCTTATGACCTCAGGTGTCAGCTTGCCGCGCAGCTTTTCGATAAACTCCTGATAGGTAGGATAGGTCAGCTCCTCTTCTGCCGAGAGGCCGTTGAGCCCGACATCCTGACGAGCACGTGCTCCGGAGGTGTTGTCGAACGCATACACCGTGCTCTGCTGTTTAGGAACAAGTCCCCACACAGTGGAGTCTACGCGGCTACGGTCTCCATCAATGGGAAGTCCGTTCTCATAAAACTTCTTCCCGTCTTTCAACACATCTTCCGACACTTCGCCAAGGTTGAAGTACAGGTCTCCTCCCTTTATCGTTTCTCCTTCTCTCTCTTCGTATATATATGGGTCGAGCATCCAGAACTCGATATACTCCACGTTGGCTGTTTCGAAATCGCTCTGATCGATCTTACGCATGATGCCCCCCCAGCGTTTCTCGGGATTCTGCAACGTACCGTCGGAATTGACCATGTCGGCATCCAGGTTATACGGTCCGCGCTCATTGGGATAGTACGCGAGGTTGAGTGCCTGTATCATGCTTGTCTCGTTGTATCCTTGATCACGGTCGGGAAACAGTTCGTCTATGTAGATGGCACGGACATAATGGTTGGACAACTGTTCCTTGTCGTTGCGGATATGCTGCGGCGCCTGGCTGGAATTCTTTCGTGTAAACAGTCCGTCGACGTAATACCATGCCAGGAGTGCGCGGTTCTTGCCATACGTGATGTCGTTGGTCAGTCCGGCTTCGGGGAAGAGGGCATCCGTGCTGTTGTCCCACGGCACGCTGGCGAGCTTCCACGGATATGGGTTCAAGAGGTCGAAGCCGCTCTGTGTAGACTCGAAGTCGTCGAGATAAGAATACCCTTGGGTGTATTTGTTCTCGTAGTGCCCTGCTATAAGATGGGCAAACTCACCGGTGAAGGCAATCTGGCTCGGCTTGGTAAGGTTGAGCAGCGGCAGACGGTCGAAAACGTTTGTCAACCATTGGCTCTCGGTCTTGTAGGCAATGTTGAATCCCCACAAGGTGTTGTTGATCGACTCGTCGCCAAACGTCGTTTTTGTGGTCAGTGGCATCTCCGACATGTGCATAAGGGTGGCGCCCAGCGAGAAATCGGGATTGAACTGATAGTTGAGGTCCACCCCCATCATTGTCTTGCGCTGCATGTTGTATGTCGTCTGGTTCTCCAGCGAGACACTCACCGGTGTGCCGGCGGCAATGATGCTCTCGTTCAGGATTGTGACCGTACCCGAAGTGTAGTCGACAGTATAATCCACATTCTCCGTCAGTGTGGCACCTGCTGCCGTCACACGCACCGAACCGCGTGCCACATTGCTTGCTCCGAGCTGTATCTCGGAAGACGACGAAGCCTTGTATTCGCCGCGCAGGATGAACTTGTTTTTCTCTGCAATCTGGCGTGCGGCAGTCTGCGTGGTGTCATACAGTTCTTGAAACACATACTTGTCGGCAACGGCAGAGCTGACATATTTCTCTAACTTCTCTCTCAGGCTGGATCCGAAAGGCTCGATGGTCGGGAAGATGACCCTTCCGGTTGCCGGCTGCACGGTGTATCCTTCCACAAAGTCGAAATAACCGTCGGGGTATTTCTCGTTCTGCTTGTTGAGCCTGTCTGCACCCATCAGGCGTATCCACACCTGCTTGCTGTCCGAGCTTTCCGGCAGATAATTGACGTAAGTACCTGTCGTGTCGCTCTGATAAAGCACATCGAGGCGGAACTTGTCTTTCTGCACGGAATAGGCACCCAAAGAATAGATGTTTTTCATCATCAGATCCCAGTATTTCATGGGTGGAGACATATTAACACCTTTTAGCAGCTTTACGTACAAGCAGTTGCTTGGGTTTGTCGGGTCGCTGTCGGAAAATTCTCCGACTCTGCCCGTGCGCTTGGTACCTGTGTTGTCGGTATATTCATATTCGTAGGCAACCGCCAACACCTGGCTCTCCTGCAGGCTTATGTTCAGCGACAGATAGCCGAGCTGTTTGTCGTAGGTGTATTCCGAGCTCGCATCCAAGAGGCGTGCGCTTTCAACCTCTTCGTATTCCGCACCTCCGGTGAAGCCGCTGAGCACATTGTCCACCTGGCTGATCTGACGTGCGCCGACAAACTCCGTCGTCATGCGGCTGTATAATGTGTTGGCACTGTTGGCTGGCAGATCATTTGCGGGCACCGTCACGGGAAACTCCGTGGGGTTATAGATATAGTCCGTCTTGTTCTCTCCGATATCCGTGAAGGCAACGATATTGCGTGCCTGGTCGTAGTTGCCGCGGTTGTTGGTGACCCACACTTCCAAACGGGTGATGTTTACCTTCGACGAGATCTGCGGCAGGTTGGCAACGGCGTCGTTGTAGCTGTTGCGGAAGTAATGAGCCAGAAAGAAGTGTCGGTTTTCGTCGTATTCGTCGATCTTCAGCTCGAAGTCTTTTGTCTGCGCGCCGCCCTTCGAATTTACCGTCTTCGACTCGGAGTTCTGCTGTGCAAACAAGGCGTTAACCCTCAGCTTGCCGAATTGGAGGTCTGCCTTCATACCGAACAGAGCCGCCCCGCCGTTGATCAGAGAGTTGCTGGTTGTCATCGACACGTTGCCCGCCTCCAACGACTTGACGATCTCGTCTTCTTCGCCCGTGTATGCCAGTTTCAGTTTCTTCGAGTCGAAGTCGAAGGAGGTCTCCGTGTTGTAGTTCATGTCGAAGTTCACCTTCTGCCCGACGGATGCCTGCACGTTCAGCTGCACATTCTCGTCGAAGTTGAATATCGTATTGCTCCGTGCACGTTCGGGCAGCGAAGGGTCTTTGGTGCTGTTGCGTTTCAGTCCCATCGTCACCTCTGCCGACCCTTGTGTCCGTATGCGCACACCTCCGGGACCGAATAACCTCTCTGCCGCGCCGATGCCGAACTGCATGTCTGCCAGGTTGAACGTCTTGTTTGCCTCTTTCTGAAACTCTTCCTCGTTTTTCTGCCTGTAGTACGAACGTATGGACTGCTGCATGCTGTAGTCCTGATATTCTTCCGCACTCAGGTTGATGGGTGTCGTGAGGTCTTTCTCGCCCAAACGAGTACGGACAACATATCTGCCTGTGCGCACATCATACTCAACGGTGGTCTTCACGTTTTCCGGACTGCGCAAATCCATCGGCAGCTGTTTCGTCAAATCTTCATAGCTCTCGGGAACGGTTTTCGACACGGGGTAGCGTGTCGTGGGGACGGTATCTTTGTCATCGGGCATATCCGGCTCTTCGACCAGCTGTATATCCGGCAGCTCTGCCGTATATGCCAGATAGTCGGCATTAAGCGTGAACATACTTGCCCCAAGTAGCAGTATGATGCACCCGATGATATATGTAAACCTATCTTTTCTCTTCATCCCTAATGATTGCAAACCATCGGTTGACAGTTAAAGCATCCTTAGCGCACTTTTTATCACCTGCTCCACAGCCAGCGCAGGCGAGCTTTTCAATATTGCGTCGACCGCCTTCTGCGACGCAGCCTTTTGGAAACCGAGCATCACAAGCGCAGCAACTGCCTCGTCGCTGGTTGCGTCGCTGCCCATAGCTTTTGCTCCGTCTGCTTTTGTAAGAAGGTCGTCTGCTTTCACGCGGTTCTTCAAGTCGACAAGGATACGTTGTGCCGTTTTCTGCCCTATGCCCTTCACCGATGTCAGTGCCCGTTCGTTGCCCGAGGCAATGACCTGTATAAGATCCGATGGTGGAAGCGACGACAATATCATACGTGCCGTGTTCGGACCGACACCCGACACCGACGTGAGCAGCAGAAAAAGCTCCCGTTCATCCCTTCCGGCAAACCCGAACAGAAGATGCGCATCTTCGCGTATCACCTCATACACGTATATCTTCCCCGTCTGTTTTCCGTTGAAAGCACTGTATGTCGTCAGGGATATGTTAAGCTCGTAGCCTATCCCGCCACATTCGACAATCATCCTGGCAGGGGTCAGCTCCGTTATCTCTCCCTTGATGTATTCAATCATCTTGCTTCTCCTTCGATTGTTCGTTCATATAACAACGCGTAGCAAGGCGTTTTATTGTTTCCAAAACCCGGGAACAAGTAATGTCAGCACGGTGAATATCTCCAGTCGTCCCGTCATCATAAGGAAAGAGAGGAACCATTTCGATAGGGCGGAGACTTCGGAGAGATTGTCCACCGGTCCTAAGCTGCCCAGTGCCGGACCGACATTGCTTATGGCAGAGACGGCTGCACCTATCGATTCCTCGAAGCCGAGCCCACCCAACATCAACACAAGAGGGCTGACGACGACAAGCGACATATATGCAAAGGCAAAAGCCAGCACACGCTGCACAACATCGTCGGGCACAGTGCGCGAATCCATCCTTACCGGAATGACAGCACGCGGATGTGTCTGTTTCTTGAACTCGTTGAACAGGCTTTTGGCAAGTATCACGAAGCGTTCCATCTTCAGTCCTCCACTGGTCGACCCTGCGCAACCGCAGATAAACATCTGTATCAAGGCAAGCATCCAGAAGAACGGTCCCCATGGAATGTAGTTGTCTGTGGCAAACCCGCTTGTCGAGACGAGCGAGACAACCTGAAACGCTGCCTGACGGATGGCTGTCGGGAAGTCGGAATAAAACCCGCGATACATGATCCAGACTGTCGTGACGACTGTCATTATCACCACGAACCAAAAGAACCAGCGAAACTCCTCGTCGCCGAGCAGTTTCTTTACCTTTCCGTTCATGCAGAAGTATATCAGTGTGATGTTTGTTGCACCGACGAACATAAATACCGTGACGATGCCTTCCACATACGCCGAGTTCCAATAGCCGATGCTCGCGTTCTTCGTTGAGTAGCCTCCCGTCGAGAGTGTTGTCAGCGCGTGGTTCATTGCGTCGTAGAGATCCATAGGTCCTGCCCAAAGCAGACCTGCCAGCAGCACTGTGAGAAACATATACACGCCCCACAGACGTTTTGCCACCTGTGTTACCCTCGGGCGGAATCTCTCGTGCGTGATGCCCGGTGTTTCGGCATTGAACATCTGTGTTGCCCCTCCTCCGAGGATAGGCATAAGCGCGACGGTGAACACAATCATGCCCATGCCGCCTTGCCACTGCGTCAGGCTGCGCCAAAACAATATGCCTCGAGGCAACGATTCAATGTCGGCAAAGATGGTTGCACCCGTGGTTGTGAAGCCCGACATTGTCTCGAAGAAAGCATCCGTCACGTTGTCGGTGTATCCTCCTATGTAGAACGGCAGCATCCCCAGCAGCGAGAGCAATATCCAGACGAAGGTGACGGTGAGCATCCCTTCACGTCTCCCCGTCGTGTATTCGTTGGCATGAAAGCCTATGGCATAGAGCGTCACGCCTACGCCAAACATTATGCCGCACGACGACAGCAGAGGATAGAGGTCGCCGCCCCCGTACCAAAAGGCAACGGCTGTTGCCATCAGCATGAACAGCGTCTCGAGGATGCACATCATCCCCAGCATCTTCACTATGAAACGTACATTTAGCAGCATACTAATTAAAATATTCTTCCAAAGAGCGCATAGCTGTTCCGAGACTGAACACGACAACATGGTCGTATGCCTGTATCTTCGTGTCGCCCTTGATCATCATCGGCTCGCCGTCGCGTATCAGTCCGCCAAGTGTGAGGTCTTTCGGCAGGTGAAGGTCTTTCACCTCTGCACGTGTTATCTTCGAGCCGGGGCGTGCCACAAGCTCTGCCACATCGGCATTGGCAAAGGTCAGGAACTTCACGTTCGACACATCGGCATCGAGCAGAAACCGGTAGATATGGCTGGCTGCAATCAGCTTCTTGTTTATCACCGACCCGATGTCCATGTTCTCTGCCAGGGGTATGTAGTCGATATTCTCCACCTTGGCAACCGTCTTGAACACACCGAAACGTTTGGCTGCGAGGCATGCCAGTATGTTCGTGCTCGAGTTGTCGGTGAGGGCAACGAATGCCTGCGCATCCTTTATGCCTTCCTGCATCAGCAGTTCCGTGTCGCGGCCGTCGCCGTTTATTATCAACACATTGCTCGGCACAACCTCTGCTATGCGGTGGCTCTTCTCCTTGTCTGGTTCTATTATCTTCACACGTATGTTACCGGGCAGATACTGGCTGGTGCGGATGGCAATGCGGCTACCACCCATGATAAACACCTTTTTCACATCCGGGTCTTTCTTGCCTGCGTGCATCTGCACATCCCTGACATGTTCCTTCGTTGTCGTGAAAAACACGATGTCGCCCGGCAGTATAGTGTCTGTACCTCGCGGGATAATCGTTTCGTATGGTCGTTTGATGGCAACGATATGATAGATCTTCTGCTCGTTGAGCAGTTCCACAAGCTGTTTGTTTACCAGCCTCGAGCCTTCGCGCACTTTCACGCCGATAAGTATCAGTGCGCCGCCGAACAGCTCCCAATACTGCCGTGTCCACGGACGGCGTATCGCGCTCACAATCTCTTTCGCTGCCAGCATCTCAGGATATATCATCGAGTGTATGCCAAGCTTCTCGAACAACTCCCTGTTTCCGGGCAGAAGATATTCGTAGTTGTTGATACGTGCCAGTGTCTTGCGTGCTCCGAGCTTCGAGGCAAGGATGCTCGCGGCAATATTGGTGGTCTCTTCCGGTGTGACGCTGACAAACAGGTCTGTCTTACGGATTCCTGCCTCTTCAAGGTCGCGTATCGACGTGGGGTTGCCCACAACGGGGAGTATCTCCATGTTGTGGTGTGTGAAGTTGAGACGTTCCTCGTTCTGGTCCATAAGGATGATGTCTTGCTTCTCTTGCGACAACATCTTTGCAAGATGTGTCCCCACTTCTCCTGCTCCGGCAATGATTATCTTCATCTCACTCTCCCTTTCTGTTTAGTCGTCCGTCATCCTTCGCAACACCTCGGCAATGCTCCCGGCATCCATGCCGCACTGCCGGTAAAGCTCCGTTACCGTCCCGTGTGCCACAAACCTGTCGGGCACACCTATACGCCGTACTCTCGGCGTGTATCCGTTGTCTGCCATAAACTCAATGACGGCAGAGCCCAGTCCGCCACACACCACGCCGTTTTCCACCGTCACGACGCGACTGTATCTCTTGCCTATCTCATGGAGCATCTCCCTGTCGATGGGCTTTAGGTATATCATGTCATAATGTGCCACGCTTATGCCTTCTTTCTCCACAATGTCTATCGCCTTCTCCGCCTCGTTGCCTATCGGCCCGATGCTGACAACGGCAATGTCCTTTCCACAGTGAATCTTTCGCCCTTTACCAATGGGGAGCACCTTCATCTCGCATCTCCAGTCTTTCTTCTCTCCCTTTCCGCGGGGGTAGCGTATCACGAATGTCCCTGTCGATGCCTTATATCCCGTGTACATGAGGTTTCTCAGATCCAGTTCATCGAGAGGCGAGGCGATGGTGAGGTTTGGAATGGGGCGGAGATATGCCAGATCGAACACGCCGTGATGCGTAGCCCCGTCTTCACCCACTAACCCTGCGCGGTCGAGACAGACGACCATGTGTAGCTTCTGCAATGCCACGTCGTGGATGATATTGTCGTATGCTCTCTGCATGAACGACGAGTAGACGTTGCAAAACGGTATCATCCCGTCCTTTGCAAGACCTGCGGAGAATGTCACGGAGTGCCCCTCGGCAATGCCCACGTCGAACGCCCGCTGAGGGAACGCTTTCATCATATATGTCATCGAGCACCCCGTCGGCATGGCAGGCGTCACGCCTACTATCCTCTCGTCTTTCTCCGCAAGCTCCACCAGTGTATGTCCGAACACATCCTGATAGAGCTGAGGCTCGTCGAGGCGGTGGCTCGTGATGCGCTCGCCCGTCTCTTTGTTGAACCTCCCCGGTGCATGCCACTCCGTAGCCGATTCCTCTGCAGGCTTGAATCCTTTCCCTTTCTTCGTCTTTATGTGCAGCAGCTTCGGTCCCTGCATATCCTTTATGTCGTTCAAGACGCGTATCATATACTCCACGTCGTGACCGTCGATAGGTCCGAAGTAGCGTATGCTGAAACCCTCGAACAGATTGTGCTGCTGTGTGAGAAGTGCCTTGAGGCTGTTGTTGAAGCGTAGTATGTTCTCCCTACGGCTGTCGTCGATCAGCTTTATCTTCCGCAGTCCGCGATACACGTCGTAGCGCATCTTGTTATATGCCTGACTGGTGGTGATATCCACAAGATACTGGCTCAATCCGCCCACGCTGCTGTCGATAGCCATATTGTTGTCGTTGAGAATGATCAGCAGGTTGTTGGGGTTTGCTGCAGCATTGTTCAGACCTTCAAACGCCAGTCCGCCCGTCATGGCTCCGTCGCCTATCACGGCAATCACGTGGCGGTCTGTCTCGCCCTTCAGCTTCGAGGCTACCGACATGCCCATGGCTGCCGAAATGGAGTTCGACGCATGCCCTGCGATAAAAGCATCATACTCGCTCTCCTCCGGATTGGGGAAACCGCTTATGCCACCCAGCCGGCGCAGGGTGTGGAAAGCCTCGCGCCGTCCCGTCAGTATCTTATGCCCGTATGCCTGATGCCCCACGTCCCACACGATGCGGTCGTAAGGCGTGTTGAACACATAATGCAGCGCGACGGTAAGCTCCACGGTGCCAAGGCTTGCCCCTAAATGCCCAGGGTTCTCTGAAAGAATATCGATGATATACTGCCGCAGCTCCGCACATACCTCGCCAAGTTTCTCCTGTGGCAACCTCCTGAGGTCCTCGGGGCTGTCGATGCAGCTCAATATGTGCTCGTGTTCTTCCGTGCTTTCCGTCATGCTCTCTTGTTTTTTACTCGCGACAAATGTAAATAACTAACGTCATATCCCACGTATTTAATATTCCTCTCATTTCCCCCTCTCGCCGCCTCTCTCTTTTTGGTGACGGAACGGTAGGCGCGGAAACAGTTTCCTGAAACGTATAAGATGGATCGTCACACTGCCGCCAGCAATTATCAGTGTCACGGCAACGATGATCATCAATATGCCGCACACAACCCGTGGGGTGAGGCTCTCGCCAAACACCGTCACTCCGAAAAACACTGCCGTCAGCGGTTCCAGTGCACCGAGTATTGCCGTCGGTGTGGAGCCGATGTATTGTATCGCCTGCGTGGTACATAGGAAGGAGATGGCTGTCGGGAACACTGCCAGCGCAAGCAGGTTACCCCACAGATACCAGTCGTCTACCACGTGCAGGCTCTGCCCGAAGCGGGTGCGCACAAGAAAGAGCGACGCACCGAACAACAACACATAGAACGTAACTTTCAGTGTTGCCATGTCTTTCAGTCCCGGACGGTTTACCCCCACAAGATAGATGGCATACGACAGTGCCGAGCCCATCACCAGCAACACTCCCACCACGCTCAGTGTCGTGCCTCCCTCCGTGCGATAGAGCATGCCGATGCCCCCGAGTGCCAGCAATATGCACAGCACCGTCTGCAGTGTCAGCCTCTCTTTGAAGCAGACAGCCATTATCACCGCAACCATGATGGGGTAGACAAACAACAGCGTCGACGCTATGCCCGCTGCCATGTAGTTATAGCTCAGAAACAATGCCAGCGACGAGAAGGCGACAAGCAGACCCATCACCACCAATATAGGCACGTCCTTTATCCCGATCCTAAAGCTCCGCCCTCTTGCTTTCAGCATGATGCCGAGCACAGGGATGGCAAAAAGATAACGGAAGAAAAGCACTGAGTCCGGATCCATCCCTGCTTTATACAGCGGCAATGCAAAAAGCGGATTCATGCCGTATGTCGCAGCTGCTATAGCTCCCAATGCGTATCCTTTGACCTTTACATTCATTTTCAGATGTCTTATTCCTTTTTACGGCGGGCAAAAGTAGTGTTTTTCATCTCTCTGTATCAATGCAGCATGGCTAAAACAAATGGTTTAGGTTTTCTGCGTCGTAACAATCAGTCTGTGGCTCGCCGTCGGTGCTTTTGTTCCTGTGGCAATCAGTCTGTGGTGTCCTTACAGCATGATTGTAACGGTGGCAAAGACGCCGACGGCATCCCACAGCATG
The DNA here is from genome assembly GCA_963652435.1 of Desulfovibrionaceae bacterium. Lineage (GTDB taxonomy): Bacteria > Bacteroidota > Bacteroidia > Bacteroidales > Tannerellaceae > Parabacteroides. The sequence continues at coordinate 21,604 of CAVJTV010000020.1, forward strand.
ATTGTAACGGTGGCAAAGACAC
>CAVJTV010000021.1:0-9043 GCA_963652435.1 Desulfovibrionaceae bacterium
CGCACCTATGGGAGCCGGGGCTTGGTGTAAAAATGTTACCTTTGGCACCGAAATAAAAACAACCGTGTATGCTGACAAAAATCATAGATGAAGAGACGCTCCGTGAGGCGAAGAGCTGCATCGACGAGGGCGAGAGCTTTGTGATAGTGGCGCATGTTGCCCCCGACGGGGATGCCCTCGGCTCGACTCTCGCGCTGCGTTATTTCCTTGAGGCGTATGGAAAGAAGAACGTGAAGGTCATATTCCCGAACGAATACCCGTCGTTCTACGCATGGATGCCCGGGGTGAAAGATATTCTGTTGTATGAGAAAGACGGGGAGCAGGCGGAGCGGCTGATAAAGGCGGCGGACGTCGTGTTCTGTCTCGACATCAACGATGTGAAGCGGACTGACTGGATGGCGCCGTGCGTCTCGGCTGCCAAGGGGAGAGTGGTGTTGATAGACCACCACCTGGAGCCGGTCATGCCCTGTCGGGTGAAGATGTCGTATCCCGACATGTCGTCGACAAGCGAGATAGTGTTCCGTCTCATCTGGCAGCTGGGGATGATGGATATGATGACGAAGGAGATGGCGGAATGTATCTATACGGGAATGATGACGGACACGGGGTCGTTTACCTACAACTCCAACCATCCGGAGATATACACCATCATCGGCGAGCTTATCAGGCGGGGGATAGATAAGGACCAAATATACCGCAACGTCTACCAGGTCTACTCCGAGAGCCGTCTGAGGATGCAGGGCTATGTGTTGTACAACAAGATGAAGATATACCCTGAGCACCATGCCGCCCTCATTACGCTCAGCAACGCCGAGCTCGACCGCTTCCACTACCGGACGGGAGACACGGAAGGGTTCGTCAACCTGCCGCTGAGCATCGAGGGCATCAGCTTCAGCTGCTTCATACGCAGGAACAAGGGCTACACGAAGGTGTCGCTGCGTTCTGTGGGCGACTTCCCCTGCCACACGTTCGCCGCGAAGTATTTCAACGGCGGCGGGCACAAGAATGCCTCCGGAGGGCAGTTCGACGGCTCTGTGAAAGACGCCATAGCTGCCTTTGAGAAAGCTCTGAAGGAGTTCGACCCCGATGAAAACACCGAAGAAAAGGGCAATCATGCCTGAAGGAATGGCAGAATTACATACATTTGCCGCTCATTTATAAACTAAAGGAACAAGAGATGAAGAAAGGTTTTAATATCCTGGTGATGGTGTGTGCAGTTCTGGTGGTGGCTTCGTGTAGCAAGACAAAGTCGTACACGGAGTACTTGAAGGATGAGAGAAAGGCGATCGATCGGTTGATAGATCATGAGGGGTTCAAGATACTGAAAGATTATCCCGAAGACGGCGTTTTCAAGGAGAACGAGTTCGTGAAGCTGGACAACGACGTCTACATCCATGTGATCGATTCCGGCAACGGGACGCGTGCGGTGCTCGGCAAGACAAAGTCGTTCTGCCGCTTCGAGGCATACGGGATACTGGACTCGGACACTGCCTACCTGCTGGCAAACAACCTTACATACGGACTGACATATACCTACGGCTACCCGACGGAGTTTATCTTCGGCTACAACACCTACTCGGGAGAGTACGTGGAATACTACCCCGACTACTTCGTCGGCGAAGGGCTGGCAACGCCGCTGTATTACGTGGGCGACGGGGCAGAAGTGAGCCTTATCGTGCCCTTCAAGCGAATGGGCTATACGTTCCAAAGCCAGTATATGCCGGTCTACTTCAAGAGGGTAAAGTATACGTTCGAAAAATAAGAGGGGAGAACTGTTTATGACACTGATCAAATCTATTTCCGGTATTCGCGGCACGATAGGAGGCTCGCCGGAAGACGGGCTGAACCCGTTGGCAATAGTGAAGTTCGTGGCAGCATACGCCACGTTCATAAGAAAGCATACACAAATCAAGACAAACAAGATAGTGGTGGGGCGCGATGCCCGTATCTCCGGAGAGATGGTGAAGAGTGTGGTGCTTGGCACGCTCACCGGTATGGGCTTCGATGTTGTCGATATAGGTTTGGCAACGACGCCGACAACGGAGCTTGCCGTGGCAATGGAAGGTGCCTGCGGGGGTATCATACTGACGGCAAGCCATAACCCGAGGCAGTGGAATGCCTTGAAGCTGCTCAACGAGCAGGGCGAGTTCCTCAGTGCCGATGACGGTGCCGAGGTGCTGGCGATAGCCGCATCGGAGAGCTTCGAGTTTGCCGATGTCGATCGCTTGGGGCAGGTTGTCCGCAACGATACATATAATAGGAAGCATATAGACAGTGTGCTCCGTCTCGACCTGGTGGATGTCGAGGCAATCCGTGCAGCGAACTTCCGCGTAGCCATCGATACGGTGAACTCCGTGGGGGGCATTGTCCTGCCGGAGCTGCTCTCAGCCTTGGGAGTGAAAGATGTCCTCGGGCTGCATACGGAGCCTACGGGCAACTTCGCCCATAACCCCGAGCCTATCCCCGAGAACCTTACGGAGATATCGGAGATGATGAAGCATGAGCGGGCAGATGTGGGCTTCGTTGTCGACCCTGATGTCGACCGTCTGGCAATCGTCTGCGAAGACGGCGAGATGTTCGGCGAGGAATATACGCTGGTGGCAGTTGCCGACTACGTCTTGAGCCATACTCCGGGCAATACGGTAAGCAATCTGAGCTCGAGCCGTGCCCTGCGGGATGTCACCCGTTCGCATCCGGGCTGCCGGTACAATGCTGCGGCTGTCGGCGAGGTGAATGTGGTTGCCAAGATGAAGGCAACGGATGCCGTCATCGGCGGCGAAGGCAACGGCGGCGTCATCTACCCCGCAAGCCATTACGGTCGCGATGCGCTGGTGGGTATCGCCCTGTTCCTGACTCACCTGGCAAAGAAAAGGATGAAGACGAGCGAGCTGCGTGCCTGCTATCCGCAGTATTTCATATCCAAGCAGAAGGTGGAGCTTACTCCGGAAATCAATGTGGATGCCATCCTTGCCAAGGTGAAGGAGAAGTTCGCCCGATACGACATCACCGACATCGACGGTGTGAAGATAGACTTCCCCGACAAGTGGGTTCACCTTCGCAAGAGCAACACGGAGCCTATCATCCGTATCTATTCGGAAGCCCACACCATGGAAGAAGCCGAAGAGATCGGCGGCGAGCTGATTGCGGTAATTGGCGAAATGTGCAAGTAGGGGAGGGGGCTCTAAAGAAACAGCCTGCGGAACTCCTGCTCGAAGTTCGGCGTGAAGATGCCCTTGCCGAGGTTTTCCCTTATCTCTTCCATTCTCCAGAAACGTCCGCCCTCCAGCTCGTCGGCATCGGGATGTATCTCCCCGTTGTAGACCGTGCGGAAGGTGTTGACCAACTCCTTTTCGATAGCTGATTCGAAGACATAGCGGGTTGTGAATTGCGGGGTAAACTCGGTTACCCCCAGTTCTTCGCGCACTTCCCTGCGGAGTGCGTCTTCAACCGTCTCGCCATAGTCGACGTGCCCGCCTACCGCCGTGTCCCATTTCCCGGGCTGGATATCCTTGCTCATTGCGCGTTTCTGCAGATAAAGCTCACCTGCATCGTTGAAGATATGCAGGTGGACGACAGGGTGCAACAGCTTGCTTCCGCTGTGACACTCTCGGCGCGTAGCCTTGCCTATTGTCTCTCCCTCTTCGTTTACGAGCGGGAACCATTCTTCTCTCATCTTTCCGATTTGTTTTTGCGGTCGCAAATGTATCGAAAAACTCCCCAACGCGTTTTTGTGGTACACGTCTCTCTGAACAAGTTCGAAATGTTACAAAAGACTAAGCCCTAGTACAAGTTGTTCGTGGAATTGCTACTTTTGGGGGTTGAATAATACGACGAAACGAATAGGGTTGGCAAAATAAGAACAATAACATACCATGAAAGTTGAGAGATACTCATTGAAGACTGCGCTGATAGCTTGCTTTGCCTCTATGGCATCGGCAGACAATCTTCCGTTTTTCACTACCGACATAGCCCTGAACGATAAAGGCGAAATGTTTCTGACCGAAAAGGGCGTGAAGAGAGTTGACGTCTTTTCGCAGGAAGGCAAGCTGTTGCGTTCGTACCCTGTGAATGAAACGCCGACAGGTATCCTTTTGGATGGCGACAAGGCGTATGTGACAACCTTTGAGACGGAAGGGAAGTTGCAGGTGTTGTCGTTGGCATCGGGCGAGGTGGAAGCTGCGATCACGACAGGTTCTGGGGCTTGTCATCCGATGTTCGGGGCGGACAAGAATTTTGTTTATGTGTGCAATCAGTTTGAAGGTAGTGTGTCGGAGGTAGACCTTTCCGGACGTAAGGTGTCGCGTAAGGTGAAGGTATTGCGCGAACCGAAGTCTGCCGTTTTCAGTAAGGATGGCAAGTATATGTATGTGACGAACTTCCTTCCGGCGCAGCGTGCCGATGTGGATTATGTGGCAGCCTGTGTCTCTGTGGTAGAGATGGAAGGCTTTACGAAGGTGAAGGATATAAAGCTGGCTAACGGAAGCAATGCTTTGCGTGGCATCTGCATCGCGCCGGACGGCAAATATGTTTACGTGTCTCACAACCTCGGGCGTTTCGCAGTGCCCACTTCGCAGTTGCAGCAGGGGTGGATGAATACGAGTGCCTTCAGTGTTATCGATGCGGATAAACAGGAGTTTGTGGGTGCTGTTGTGGTCGACGAGCCGGAAAGAGGTGCAGCCGGTATCTGGAGTATCGCCTGTGATAACGATAATATCTATATCTCTCATTCGGGGACGCATGAAGTAAGTGTGATCGATCACCCGGCTTTGCGTGAGAAGTTTGAGGCATATCCCAATAAGGCGATGTTGGATTATGACCTGAACTTCCTATACGGTATTCGTGAGCGCATCTCTTTGCAGGGAAACGGTCCGCGTTGCATGATGCTTGCCGGCGGGAAGCTGTTTATCCCGACTTATTTTGCGGATGTTCTCAATGTGATGGATACGGATACGAGAGAGATAACGGCAGTGGAATTGAATCCGGGGCGCACGGAGTCTGATATAATCAAAGGGGAGAAATATTTCAACGATGCTTCCCATTGTTTCCAAAATTGGCAGAGCTGCAACGGTTGTCACCCGGGCGATGCGCGAACAGACGGTATGAACTGGGACTTGATGAACGACGGTGTCGGTAATCCGAAGAACTGCAAGAGCATGTTGTTTAGTCATGTGACACCTCCGAATATGATTTCCGGTATCCGTGCTCATGCAGAGGCTGCCGTGCGTGCAGGCTACAACTTCATCCAGTTCTTCGATGTCTCGGAAGAGGATGCTGTGTGTGTGGATGAATATCTGAAATCGTTGCGTCCGGTGCCCAGTCCATATCTTGTGAACGGAGAGCTCTCCGACTTGGCAAAGGAAGGACGTAAGGTTTTTGATAAACTGAAGTGTGGCGAATGTCATAGCGGACCGTATTATACGGACATGAAATATCATCGCATTGGAGAAGATGTCGAGTTTGAAAAAGGATGGGATACCCCGACGCTGAGAGAGGTGTGGCGCACGGCTCCGTATCTTTTCGATGGTAGGGCTGCTACCATGGAAGAGGTGTTTGACGTACACAAGCATGGCATCGACAAGAAAGTGTCGAAGAAAGATATTGAGGCATTGGTTGAATACGTAAACTCACTCTAAAAAGAGGAATTGATGAATTATTGCGACAAGATACATTACGGTATTTATTCTGCGGAGAAGGCGGAGTTTGAGAAAATGGTGGATAACTTGTTCTCTCAACTGCCGCGTGAAGAAAAGATATTGAGGTTGGTTTTTTTCGGTGCACCAAGAGACAATGAAGAGTATGTTTCGCGTCGTGCCATCCTGCGTGAGAAGATGCGTGGGTATTATGGCGGTCAAGAGCCTGTGTTGACTTATGTCTCTCAGCCGTCATTAAACGGAGGGTTGATGTTGGAAGCCCATATGTACGTGCCGGATGAAGGCGACAAGATAACATACCGGCATTTTGGTGATAGTCCATATGTGGTGCTGGAAAATGACTGCGGTAGGTTTCTGTTCGCCGGCGGTTTTCACGGCGACGTCATCAACGAGGGAATGGCACAACAATCGAAGGAGGTCTTCAGGCAGGTGGCAGACCTGTTGGAAAAAGAGAGTTTCCCGATAAATAGCATTATCCGTCAGTGGAACTACATTGAACGGATTACAGAGTTCGATGAGACAAGTCAGCATTATCAAACATTCAACAATGCCCGTAGCGACTACTACGCTAAGACAACATGGGGAAACGGTTATCCGGCGGCAACGGGTATAGGTGCGAATTTAGGAGGTTTGCTGGTCGATTTGGATGCCGCCTTGTTCTCAAAGCCGGATTGTTACGCAACGGCGATAGACAATAAATTGCAAGTGGCTGCGCATGCTTACTCTGATGATGTGTTGGAAGCAGCCGATAGCAAGAAGACTACTCCTAAGTTTGAACGAGCCAAGAGCATGACGTTCGGCACTCGTAAGCTGATTTACGTATCGGGCACGGCTGCCATTCGTGGAGAAGAAAGCCTGAAGGGTGTTGGTTTGGAACGTCAGCTTCATATTACGATGGAGAATATAGCTGAGCTGATAGGCGCGACAAAGCTCAAAATGCTTAGAGTTTATTTGAAGGACAAGTCTTTTTATGAAGAGGCGGAACGGCTTCTGAATGCATACGAACTTAATATCCCAATATCCTATATGTGGGCTGATGTTTGTCGGGATGAGTTGTTGATAGAAATTGAGGGAATTGCGGCAGCGTAGTGGAATATTATTAACTAAAAATAGAGACAAAAAATGGAAAGAGGATTGAACTTGAAAATGATGACCATTGGACTGGCATTATGTTCTATGGTTGCTTGTACGGGAAATACTGCCAATAAGGCAGCGGAAGGAACAGAGTGTTGCTCTGAGCAGAGCACTTGTTGTGATAACGCTAAAAACAATAAAGATATGAAGTATTCTAAAAAGTACACGAACGCCGATTTCTATAAGGACGGCAAGTTTGATCAGAAAGTAGCTATCGAAGCAATGAAAGACATGTTCAAGTTTTATGATGTTCCTTTCACGGAACTTATGGCAAAAGACATGTGGGTCACCGATTTTGGTCTGGGCGACTTTGAAAACGTTGGTATGGGCGGTATCTTCTGGATTAACGATCCTGAATATGGATATTTTGCTCACGCTATCTATCTGCTCCCGGGTCAGATGATTCCTGAACACGCTCACGTGAAGACCAAATTTCCTGCTAAACACGAGTCGTGGATGGTTGAAAAGGGATGGGTTTACAATTTCTCTGTGATTGGAGACGAGACACCGAATGCTCCGGCAATTCCTGCTACTCATGGACCGATCAAGAGCAAAAACTTCACTATTCAGAAGGTTGGTGATGTGCTGCGCTTGAAACAACTGGAATCGTTCCATTTCATGATGGCTGGTCCGGAAGGTGCTATTGTTGACGAATGGGCATGCTATCACGACAACGACGGTCTTCGTTTCACAAATCCGAAGGCTGCCCTTTAATGAGATCGGATCTTAGTTGCTAATACCTTACTTAATTAAGATACATGAACAGATGCTTTTCATTAGTGTCACTCCTTTTATCCGCCTCCTTTATTGTTTCGGCAGGTCCGAAACAAAAGAAGGCAGATACTTGGATTGATGCATCGATTAAAGCAAAAACGGAACTGCACTCTCAGCTTCAGAAAGCCAATATGCCGGTTATTTCCACTTGGAAGAAGCTTAAAGAGAAGGCAGAACCTTTTGCTGTGGATTTGAAGGGTGTGGATAAGCTGGTGCTTATCACTGCCGGAGGTCCCGATGGTACGGACAACGATCAGGCTGTGTGGGGTAATGCTCGTTTGATTAAGGCAGACGGTACTGCCGTTTGGTTGGATGAGGTCCCGTTCGAATATGGCGTTGCCGGTTGGGCAAAGCCGAAAATGAACATTAACGCCTACGATCATGAGATTTTTATCGCCGGAAAGGAATATAAACATGGTGTTTTCTGCCATGCAAACGGAACGCTGGTTTATCCTATCAAAGGCGAATATGTCCGTTTTGAGGCAGAAGTCGGTATAGACGATACTTCTCATGGTGGTAGTGTATATTTTCAGGCATTGAACGTCGTTCCGCAGTTTGTCGGTGATGAGCTTATCGCAAAATATCCTATACAAATAGGTTTGTTGGGAACTCTGATGGGTGGTCTGGATACGTGGCTGATTACTCCGGATGCGTCTGTTGAAAAACAGGCTGTGGAGACAATGGTAGGACGTTTGAAAGATGGCTCTTACTATACGGGGGTTGTTAAGCAGATTGCCGAAGAGAAGGATGTTACAACTCAAAGCCGCAAGTATTTGGAGCTATTTGAAAAACTCCAAGATATCTATGCATTGCAGGGTGACTTAGATTGGCTGAATGTTGAGGCGATCAAGATGGCTTTTGCGGATATGAGCAAACAGAAAGGTTATGACGTAGCCAAATATCAGCCGATGCTGGATGAATTGGTGAAACTTCAGAAGAAAGGATTCAGCGGTATTTACAAGGACGATGCACAAGCAATAGCTGATGCCCGCAAGGCATTGGCTTATAAAAAGGCTATCCTTGTAGGTAACCCGTTGCTGGATGCAGACAAGATTATTGCTGTCCGTTATAAGTTAGGTTCAAGAGCACGTCAAGCAATGGCTCCGGATTTGGGTACTCAGTCAAATAACTGGAGTAACCAGGAATCGGCTCGCCGTCGCGGTTTCGATGCGGAGATAGTTGAGCTGACCGATCTGCGAGGAGATATGCAAATGAAAAGCATTTTTAAGCCGGTTGTAGCAGATGCTTCCATTGCTGATTTGAGATTACATTGGGATGCGGATCGCGTAATGTTTACGACATTGATGAGCGCTGACGACAGACGTTGGAATGTATATGAAGTAAAACTCGACGGTTCAGGTTATAAGCCATTGGTGGAAAACGAAGAACCGGATTTGGAATTCTACGACGGTACTTATCTTCCAGATGGACGTGTTATTGCCAATTCTAATATCGGGTATCAGGGGGTTCCTTGCGTGAGCGGT
>CAVJTV010000021.1:9304-21509 GCA_963652435.1 Desulfovibrionaceae bacterium
GGCTACGGATCTGCTTTCGTAGGTATTATTTCCGGTCACCACGGTGTTGCTCGTTCTGGACGTATGATTATCTTCGATCCGACAAAGGGTAGAAAAAATGTTTTCGGTATGGTGCAGGAAATACCTCATCGTAACCAGCCGGTTAAAGAACTTATAAAAGACCAGTTGGTGGATGGTGTATGGCCGCAGTTCGTGAAGCCGACTCCGTTGAGCGACAAGTATTACTTGGTTGCAGCCAAACTGACTCCTCAGTCGTTGTGGGGGCTTTATTTGGTTGATGTTTATGACAACATGACGTGCTTGATGCAGGCTGAAGGTGAAGGTTATATCAGCCCGATTTTGGTGGAAAAGAAGAAAACTCCTCCAATCATTCCTGACCGTGTGAAGCTGAATGAAAAAGAAGCTACGTTCTTTATTCAGGATATTTATGAAGGCGAAGGTCTTCGTGGTATTCCTCGCGGAACAGTGAAAGAGCTTCGTTTGCATGCTTACGAATATGCTTATGTGAAGACTCGTTCAGACCACAACTGGCACGGTATTCAGAGTGGTTGGGATATTAAGCGTTTGTTAGGCACTGTCCCCGTTGAGGAAGACGGTTCGGCAATCTTTAAAGTTCCTGCAAATACTCCGATTTCCATCCAGCCTATTGATAAGGATGGTGTTGCTGTCCAGTGGATGCGTAGTTGGGTAACAGGTCAGCCGGGTGAAGTGGTTTCTTGTATCGGTTGTCATGAAGATCAGAACCAGATACCTATTCCTAAACGTGTGATGGCATCCCAAAAGACTGCTACGCCTTTGAAAGCTCCTGAAGGCGGTGTCCGTTCGTTTACGTTTGATTTGGAAATCCAGCCGATATTGGATCGTGCTTGTATCGCTTGTCATAATGGCGAAGGCAAGGCGTTCGATTTGCGTGGCGGTAAGAAAGACGAGCTTGGTTATGGCACTTCTTATCTGAATTTCCATCCCTACATTCACCGTCAAGGTGGTGAAGGCGACATGGTGATCCTTCAGCCGTATGAATATCACCCGAACACCAGTGAATTGGTTCGTATCCTGAAAAAAGGTCATCATAATGTGAAGCTGACAGATGCCGAATGGTTGAAGTTGTACAACTGGATAGACTACAATACACCGGATAAGGGGTATTTTGAGGCAAATGTTTTGGGCAAGGACATTATTCCGTATCAGGGATTCGATCAGATAAAGCGTCGTAAGGAACTGATGGATAAATATGCCAACGGTATGGGCGTAGATTGGCAGAAAGAGATTGCAGACTATGCCGCATATCTGAAAGCGCAAGGTCCGATTACTCCGGTTATGCCAGAAAAGGCAGCGCCGGTAAAGGTGAAGAACATCAAGGTTAAAGGTTGGCCGTTCGACAAAGCTGCTATTAAGGATATGCTTGCCAAGGAGACAACCAACCGTAAAGAGGTGGAGATTGCCCCGGGTGTGAAGATTAACTTCGTGCGTATCCCTGCTGGTGAATTCGTGATGGGTAGTTACAACGGAGAGTCGGATGCTTATCCCACGGCAAAAGTGAAAATCGACAAGCCGTTCTGGATGGGAGAAATGGAAATAACCAATCAACAGTATAATGTGGTTTATCCCGAACATGATAGTCGTTTTGTCGACCAGTTATGGAAAGACCATGTAGTACAGGGTTATCCTGCCAATGAACCGAATCAGCCGGTTATCCGTGTAAGCTACAATGACGCTATGGAGTATTGCAAGCAACTGAGCGAGAAGACCGGTCTGAACATTACGCTTCCGACAGAAGCCCAGTGGGAGTGGGCTTGCCGCGCTGGTAGCGATAAAGATTTTTGGTTTGGCGACTTGAATACGGACTTCGGTAAATATGAAAACCTGGCAGACAAGACCACGTTACTGTTTGCAGTAAGCGGTGTCGACCCGAAACCTATGTCTCCTAATTCGATGTGGTATAAGTATTACACTTATCTACCGAAAGAAGAGAGCGTAGACGATGGGCAGTTGATTCAGACAGGCGAGAAGGTTTACGAAGCTAACCCGTTTGGTTTGTACAATATGCATGGTAACGTATCGGAATGGACTCGTTCGGATTATGTCTCTTATCCGTATAATCCGAAGTCGAAATTGACATCAGACCACAAGGTGGTTCGTGGCGGATCATATTTCGAACGTCCGAAGTTCTCTACAGCTTATGCACGTAAAGCATACTATCCATATCAGCGTGTGTTTAACGTAGGATTCCGTGTAATCATCGAAGACTAATCCATAAGAGATGTCCTAAAGATGTAGATAGATCAAATAAGTGACCCTGTGACCCGGGGTCACTTATTTGAATTGTCTGTCTTGTGGGAAGGTGTCTCTTAATTATAACATCAAATGAACGCGACTTTAGGAAGACTATTCTCATCTTTTGTGACGGCAGTTGTTCTGTTGCTCCTCTATGCATCGGGGCTGGCTGTTGCTACTTTTATTGAGAAGTATCATGGCACGGCTGCAGCCAAGGCGATGATATATTATTCTCCTTTATTCTTTTTGTTGCAGTTTCTTTTGGTAATCAACTTTCTTGTTATCGCAGTCAAGCATCAATATTTGAAACTTCGCAGGTGGGGGTTGTTGCTTGTTCATACATCATTTATTATTATCCTTCTTGGCGCCCTTGTTTCCTTCCTATTTGGCGAAGAAGGAATCCTTCATATCCGTGAAGGTGAATCAACCGATCAGATGGCAGTCCGCAAGGGCAATCAGACAACATTCCATACCTTACCTTTTACTGTGGAACTAAAGAAATTTACGCTTACCCGTTATCCCGGTTCGTTGAGCCCTTCCTCCTATGAAAGTGATTTATTGGTGCTCGTAGACGGCGAGACTCGTCACGAACGGGTTTTCATGAACAACGTATTGGACGTAAAAGGCTACCGTCTTTTTCAGGCTTCCTACGACCCTGATGAACAAGGCACAGTGCTTTCCGTTAACCGGGATGTGGCAGGGCGGAATATAACATATACAGGTTACTTATTGTTGGCGATAGGGCTTATTGTCTCTTTGACGTGGAAGAACTCTCGTTTTATGGCATTGACCCTTTGTTTGAAGAAACTGCGCTCCGGAGTGGTGGCTATGATTGCAGTGGGGGTGGTGTTGTCTGTGTCGGTAAGCGCGAAAGAAGAATCTTCGCCGATGTTGGATGCCGTACAGAAGTATGCGGTCTCGCCGGAGCATGCGGCGAAATTCGGAGCGTTGCCTATTCAGTCTTATAGTGGGCGTATGATGCCTGTGGGTACATTTTCTTCAGAGATTTTGCGTAAGCTGCACAAATCGGATAAGATTGGTCGATTGAGTTCCGAACAGTTCCTGTTGAGTCTGTTGGCAATGCCGGACATGTGGATGCGTGTACCTTTTATATCCTTGTCAAATCCGGAGCTGGCAAGTCGTTTTGATTTGACTGACGGTGAATGTGCATATTTGCAGGTGTTTGACAAGAATGGCACCTACAAACTTCAGGAGAAACTGGAAGAAGCATACAATAAGATGCCGGCACAACGCACCCGTTTCGACAAGGATTTGCTTAAGCTGGATGAGCAGATCAATATATTTCATCAGTTGATCAATTACCAGATGTTGAATCTCTTCCCGAAAGAAGACGATCCGAATCATAAGTGGTATGCGGCAGGCGATGATTTGTCTGTGTTCACAGGAAAAGACTCGATGTTTGTCTCCCGTATTATGGGATGGTATCTGGCAGAAGTGCAGGATGCCTTGCAAAGCGGTGACTGGTCGAAGGCAGACGAAGTTGTTGGTATGATCAGCACGTATCAACAGGCAAAGAACAAGACTCTCGATATTTCCTCGGAGAAGATAAGTGCGGAACTTAGATATAACAAGTTGGAAGTGTTCCGTTGGTGTAAGATCGGCTATCTTGTTACCGGCGGTTTGCTGTTGATTCTTTCGTTCGTGATGCTGTTTAGGAAGCAACGATGTGTGAAGTTTGGTGTCCGGATATTGGGAATGGTGGTGTTGCTCGTATTTCTGTATCATACGTATGGCATGGGGCTGCGCTGGTATATCGGAGGCTATGCGCCGTGGAGCAATTCGTATGAGACCATGGTGTATGTCGCTTGGGCAACAATCTTTGGAGGATTGTTGTTTGCATCTCGGAGCAGGGTGACTTTCGCGTTGGCCACGTTGTTTGGGGGAATCATCCTGTTTGTATCCGGACTGAACTGGATGGACCCGGAGATTAACCCGTTGGTTCCTGTGTTGAAGTCGCCGTGGTTGATGTTTCATGTGGCGGTTATCGTGGCAGCATACGGCTTCTTTGGCATAAGTTGCTTGATTGGATTGACCAACCTGATATTGATAAGTATCGGAAAAGAGAACGCATCTCAGTTGAATGCCCGTATCAAGGAGCTGACCATTGTAAACGAGATGTCGCTTTGGATTGGTTTGGCACTGATGACGGTCGGAACGTTTCTCGGGGCTGTTTGGGCAAACGAATCGTGGGGACGTTATTGGGGATGGGACCCGAAGGAAACCTGGGCATTGATTACGATGGTGGTGTATGCCGTGGTGACTCACCTGCATTTGGTGAGGCGTTGGTATAGCGATTGGTTGTTCAATCTTTGCTCGACAGTGGCTTTCTTTTCAGTTTTGATGACGTTCTTCGGAGTGAACTATTTCTTGAGCGGGATGCACTCTTACGGGCAGAATGACAACGTACACGGTATATTTATCTACCTTTACGAAGCTTTAGCGGTTGTCGTCGTGTTGGCGATTGTCTCTTGGCGAAAGTGGAAACAGAATAATCAGAATGAACAAAATAGAGGTTTAACATTAAAATTTAGTGATCATGAGAACGTTTAATCATGTAGGTATCATTACCAAAGAACAGAAAGAGGGTGCAATGTTCAACGAAGGCTTGAACGTGTGGTTAACAGATTATAGCAAGAGTGGGAACAAGATCGAATTCCTGAAGTTCGATGATCCTGCGAAGAGTTGCTTGCCTGATTTGGTGAAGACAAACGGTCATATCGCATACACTGTACCTTCGCTGGAAGATGCGTTGAAGGGTGCAAAGGTTATCTTCGGTCCGGCAGTGTGCGACGAACATCTTACTATCGCTTTCGTTGAGGAAGAGGGTATTGCCATCGAACTGATGGAAATCAAATAACATAAAATAAAGGGAGGAAAATATCATGTCAGAAATTAAGACTAAGTTCATAAACGATCCGGAACAGGTTACTCAGGAGTTGTTGGAAGGTTATGTGTTGGCTTATCCCGATCAGGTTAAGTTGGCTGCAGAGAATATCGTAGTAAGAGCAAATCCCAAGAGCGAAGACAAGGTGGCAATCGTTACATTGGGAGGTTCAGGTCACGAGCCTGCGTTGAGTGGCTTCGTAGGCGAGGGTATGCTCGACTGCTCTGTGGTGGGCGACATCTTTGCTGCCCCCGGTGCACAGCGTCTGTTCCAGGCGTTGCAGCTGATGAAGCGTGAAGCCGGTATCCTGCTGGTGGTGTTGAACCACTCGGGCGATGTGATGAGTGCAAACATGGCTTGCCAGTTGGCAGAGCGTGCAGGTATCAAGGTGAAGAAGCTCCTTACGCACGATGATATAAGTGCAGGTATCGGTGCTCCGACGGACGATCGTCGCGGCTTGGCAGGTTGCGTACCTTTGTATAAGATCATAGGTGCTGCGGCAGAAGAAGGCAAATCGCTTGACGAGCTGGTTGAGATCGGCGAACGCTACAACGAGAAAGTAGCCACTCTGGCTGTTGCCATGCGTTCTTGTACGCATCCGCAGAACAATGCAACGATCACCGACCTGCCTCTCGGTATCATGGAGATCGGTATGGGGCAGCACGGTGAAGGCGGTGGCGGTCAGAAGCCGTTGGTATCTGCCGACGCAACAGCTGCGGAGATGGTTGATCTGCTTTGCCAGCAGTTGAAGCCGAAGGCAGGCGACAAGATGATGCTTATCATCAACGGTGTCGGCGCAACCACACACATGGAGCTGAACATTATCTTCCGTAAGGCATACAAAGAGCTTCAGGCTCGTGGTTTGGAAGTGGCATACAGCCGTATTCAGGAAATCCTGACCGTACAGGAGCAAGCCGGCTTCCAGATGATTATGGCTATCCTCGACGACGACCATATCGATTATCTGAAGAACAAACAGTCGAACGCTCCGTATTGGACAACTATCGGTAAATAAGTGGGAAGCATGAAACAACTGACTATCGATGCTTTCAAAGGCATGCTCGCTGGTGCCTTGACGCAGATCAAAGCTCGCGAAGACGAATTCTCCAAGCTGGACGCAGTAATCGGCGACGGCGATCACGGGCAGGCTATTGTCACAGCTTTCTCCGTTGTTGTCAAAGCCTCGGAGAAGGGTTCGGAATTCAAGTCGATGCTTAACGATATGGGCTTCGGCGTGATGCTGGAGACCAGCGGGTCGACGAGTACACTGCTGGGGGCGTTCTTCTTGGGCATGAGCGACTGCGCCGAGGGGACAGCGTTGGATGCCGAAGGTGTGAAGAAGATGTTTGCCGGAGGTCTTGCCAACGTGCGTAAGCAGACGAAGGCACAGCCGGGCGACAAGACGATGATGGACGCCCTGGTGCCAGCCGTCGAAGCCATACAGGCTTGTGCGTCGGACGACATCAAGGACATAATGACAGCTGGAGCTGTTGCCGCAGTGGAGGGAGCAAAGAAGACCGTGGACATGAAAGCCAACTTCGGACGTGCGCGCAACTACGGCGAACGTTCCGTTGGTTATGCCGACAGTGGCGCAACGTCGTGGAGCTGTATGTTCGCTGCCTTCGCAGACGCTTTATAATTGAATCATTCACTTTTTAATAGAGAAATAGAAATGGCAGATTTAGATGATTTGAGAGAGGGCGCGGACTTCGGTCTCGGCGTTGCCGGCTCTCAGCAACAGAGTTTCCATGTGAAGGGTGCAGAAAACCTCCCTTGGGGAATGAAGAACCGCCTCTCGCGTATCTTCAACCCGAAGACAGGCAAGGCGGTGATACTGGCTTTCGACCACGGTTTTATTATGGGACCGACGTCGGGACTGGAGCGTATCGACCTTAATATCGTTCCGTTGGTGGATTATGCAGACTGTATCATGTGTACGCGCGGTATCCTTCAGTCGTCCATTCCTGCGGTGGCAAACAAACCTATCTGTTTGCGCTCGGACGCAGGCACGTCCATCCTTACGGAGCTTAACGACAACGTGCTCATCGACATCGAAGACGCCGTGCGTATGAACGTCTCGGCTATGGCGGTGATGCTGGCAATAGGCGACGAGGCGCACGAAGCCAAGACGGTGGCGAACCTGTATAAGGCGGTGGACAAGGGCACTCGCTACGGTATTCCCGTAATGGGTGTGACGGCTGTCGGCAAGCAGATGGCGCGCGACGCACGTTACTTCGGGCTGGCTTCGCGTATTTGCGCGGAGAACGGTGCGAACATCGTGAAGACGTACTATTGCGAAGGCTTCGAGAAGGTGGCTGCAGCCACTCCGGTGCCTGTCGTTATTGCCGGCGGAAAGAAGCTCCCCGAGCTGGAGGCTCTGGAGCTTTGTTATAAGGCAATCAGTGACGGTGCAGCGGGTGTCGACATGGGGCGTAACGTGTTCCAGAGCGAAGACCCGATTGCTATGATCCAGGCGGTTCATGCCGTGGTACACGAGGGGTTGACCCCGCAGCAGGGATTCGAAATGTTCAAAGACTTGTCTAAATAATCAGATCCCACATTAGATAGAGAAAGTGTTGCAACAGCTTCATTCGTTGGCTTTGCGGCACTTTCTTGTTTTATTACACGTAACATATAAATATTGTATTCATCATGAAGAAAGCATTCACATACTTGTGCTCTGCCCTCTTCCTGCTCGCCGCCACGTCGTGCCAGCAGAAAGCGCAGAAGCTGTTACTTGCCGGCTCGGGCTGGAACAAGATTGTCATCATCGACAAAGAGACGAAGCAGATTGAGTGGGAACATCCCTTGCAGGACGGATGGGAGTGTAACTCGGCGGTTGCAACATCGGAAGGCAACATACTGTTTGCGTACCGTAGCGGGGCAAAGCTGATCACCCGCGACCACAAGGAAATATGGGACATCGCTGCGCCCGCAGGGTGCGAGATGCAGACGGCGCGCATACTCCCTGACGGAAACTACCTGTTGGCATGGTGCGGACATCCTGCAAAGATTATGGAAGTAAGTCCGCGAGGCGAGATTTTGTCAGCGACGACCTACGAAACAGGTATCGACCATCCGCACGCACAGTTTCGCCAGGTAAACAAGAACAAGGACGGCAACTATCTCATGCCGCTCTTTGCCACTTCGGAGGTGCGCGAAATTTCGCCCGAGGGCAAGCTGGTGCAGACCACCAAGCTGGAGGGCACGCCGTATAGCACTGTGTTGCTCCCGAACGGAAACTACATGGTGGCTTGTGGCGACGGACATTCGCTGATGGAGGTGGACCTTGCCGCGAGCAAAATCGTAAACCGCATAGGGGAGAAGGATATCGAGGGCGTGTCGCTCTTCTTTGTAGCGCAGCTGCTGCCGACGTCGAACAACGGATTGTATATCTGCAACTGGCAGGGGCACGACCCGAGCGCGAAAGAGACAAAGAACCCGCAGCTTGTGGAGATAGACGGTAACAGGAACGTTGTATGGAGCCTGAACGACAACGAGACGTTCGGCATGATATCCTCTGTCTGCCCCATCGACTGATGCCTCTGCGTCTCTCGACGCTGGGGCGGGAACATGATTGCTAACACAAGAAAACAAGAAAGGAAAAGATGAAACTGCAACCAATAGACATATTTATCATCGGACTTTATCTGGTGGCAATGGTGGTCATCGGGTTGATACTGAAAAAACGGGCGTCGAAGAACATGGACAGCTATTTTCTCGGCGGCAAGTCGTTGCCGTTCTATATGCTGGGCTTGTCGAACGCCTCCGGTCAGTTCGATATCTCGGGCACGATGTGGATGGTGACGCTCGCCTTTATCTACGGCATCAAGAGCGCATGGGTGCCATGGCTGTGGCCCGTGTTCAACCAGATTTTTCTCATGGTGTATCTCTCGGTGTGGCTTCGCCGCTCGAATGTTTTGACAGGGGCAGAGTGGATTGAGACTCGTTTCGGAAAGAATCGGGGGGCAACGTGGTCGCACTCCATCGTTGTCATCTATGCTCTTATAGGCGTGCTGGGTTTCCTCAGCTACGGATTTATCGGTGTGGGCAAGTTTATGGAGATTTTCTTCCCGTGGGATTATG
This sequence comes from Desulfovibrionaceae bacterium, assembly GCA_963652435.1. Lineage (GTDB taxonomy): Bacteria > Bacteroidota > Bacteroidia > Bacteroidales > Tannerellaceae > Parabacteroides. Next base: position 18,570 of record CAVJTV010000021.1, read on the forward strand.
TTTCCCAGTTCGTGCCGTTCGACATTCCGGCGGAGTACGTGCCGCACGCCTACGGTGTGTTCTTCACTGCCATCGCGACAATATACGTGATAATGGGTGGTATGCTCAGCATTGTGTGGACCGACGTGGTGCAGTTTGCAATCATGACGGTCGCCGGTGTGACAATTGCCGTGATTGCAATGATGAAGGTCAGCCCCGAGACGCTTGCTGCCATTGTGCCGGCGGGGTGGGACAGCCTTATGCCGACATGGACGCTCGACCTCGACTGGACCGGCATCTTCAGCGACGTGAACGAAAAGATAATGAACGACCAGTACGGGCTGTTCGGCATCTTTGTCATGATGATGTTGTTCAAGGGCGTGTTCAACAGCATGGCCGGTCCCGCGCCGAACTACGACATGCAGAAGATCCTCTCGTGCCGCAGCGGAAAGGAAGCCGCACTGATGAGCGGTTCGGTGCCCGTGATTTTGCTTGTGCCGCGCTATCTCATGATTATGGGCTTCACGGTTTTGGCTCTGGCATTCTTCAAGGACCTTGATTTGACAACGAAAACAGGTGCGATCGACTTCGAGCTTATCCTCCCGAATGCCATCAGCGAGTTTGCGCCGGTGGGCGTCTGCGGACTGCTGCTTGCCGGACTGCTGGCGGCGTTCATGTCGACCTTCGCGTCCACTGCCAACGCCGCTCCGGCGTATATCGTCAATGATATATACAAGAAATACATCAACCCGAGCGCGAGCAACAAGACCATGATACGCGCCAGCTACATCGTGACGTTTGTCGTGGTGGTGGTCAGCGTTGTCATAGGCTTCTTTGTCGAGAGCGTCAACTCCGTGCTCCAGTGGATCACCTCTGCGCTCTACGGCGGATATATCGCGGCAAACCTCTTGAAGTGGCACTGGTGGCGGTTCAACGGCAACGGATACTTCTGGGGAATGATTGTCGGCATACTCGCAGCTATGGTATGCCCGTTTATATTCGACAACTACACGATGGTGGACGGACACTTCGTGGAGCGTGTAGGAGAGTACGCCGGCAACGCTCCGATGCTGCCGATGTTCTACTTCCCCGTGCTGCTCGTCGTCTCGCTCATCGGGTGTGTTGTCGGGACATACTCTGCTCCGGCTGTCGACGACGCGACGTTGGAACGGTTCTACATCACAATACGTCCGTGGGGCTTTTGGAAACCCGTGCACGACAAGGTTGTCGCTAAATACCCGCAGGTGAAAGCAAACAAGAACTTCCCACGCGATATGTTCAACGTTGCCGTGGGCATCGTGTGGCAGATGTGCCTCACCATCATACCTATGTACATCGTCATTCGCGAAGGCATGCCGCTGCTGACAAGCGTTCTTGTACTTGCCATCACCACACTCGTGCTGAAAAAGAACTGGTACGACAAGATGAGCCGCGAAGAAGTGGAGTACAACAAGTTGATGAAAGAATTGAATCTGGACGAGAAGAAATGACTTCCCGTCCTCGAACTTAAAACATATAGACAAGATGAGTAAACTGAAAGTAGTTGGCAATCCGTTGCCATCCATGCCTTGGGAAGAGCGTCCCGAGGGTTGCAAGAGCGTCCTTTGGCGATATTCGAAGAACCCCGTGATACCGCGCGACATCATCCCGACATCCAACAGTGTGTTCAACAGTGCCGTCGTTCCTTTCGGCGATGGCTACGCAGGTGTGTTTCGTTGCGACGACACCAATCGCCGCATGCGTCTCCACGTGGGTTTCAGTAAGGATGCCATCCACTGGGACATCTCGGAGACGAAGCTCGAGTTCGAATGCGACGACGCCGAGATAGGAGAGTTTGTCTACGGCTACGACCCGCGCGTGTGCTTCATCGACGACCGTTACTACGTCACCTGGTGCAACGGCTATCACGGTCCGACAATCGGCGTTGCGTATACGTTCGACTTCAAGACGTTCCACCAGCTCGAGAACGCCTACCTGCCGTTCAACCGCAACGGCGTGCTGTTCCCGCGCAAGATCGGAGGACGCTTCGCTATGCTTAGCCGCCCGAGCGACAACGGGCATACGCCGTTCGGCGACATATTCTACAGCGAGTCGCCGGATATGTGCTTCTGGGGGCGGCATCGTCACGTCATGTCGCCGGCTCCGTTCGAGGTGAGTGCGTGGCAATGCCTTAAGATTGGAGCCGGTCCCATCCCGATTGAGACTTCCGAAGGGTGGCTTTTGATATATCACGGCGTGTTGCGCTCTTGCAACGGCTATGTCTACAGCTTCGGCGCGGCGATTCTCGACCTGGAGCAGCCGTGGAAAGTGAAGTATCGCACAGGTCCCTACTTGCTCTCACCGCAAAAGGACTACGAGTGTGTGGGCGACGTGCCTAACGTCACCTTCCCCTGCGCCGCGCTTCACGACCCCGAGACCGACCGCATTGCCATCTACTACGGTTGCGCCGACACGGTCACGGGATTGGCGTTCGGTCACATAAGTGAGATTGTAGAGTTCACGAAAACTAATTCTATCGTATAAGACCTTTTTTGTTTTTCATTTTTCATGGCAAGGGTGCAGCCGGGATACGTCGCGATTGACGTCGTTCCGGCTGCTTTTTTTATGCGCGCGCCACTGCGCTCAGACAAAAACAAGTGCTTTCGTCTCTCTGTGGCGGCGCAGAGATACTAAAACAAGTGCGTTTGTTAAATTGCGTTATTGCAGAAACACGAAAACAAGTGTTTTTGTCTTTCCGTCGAGCTGCAGAAACACAAAAACAAGTGTATTTGTTAAAGCGTCCTATTGCAGAAACGCAAAAACAAGTGTGTTTATTAAATTGTATTATTGCAGAAACGCAAAAACAAGTGTGTTTGTTAAAGCGTCTTATTGCAGAAACACAAAAACAAGTGTTTTTGTGTTTCTGTGGCGGCGCAGGGATACAAAAGCAAGTGTGTTTGTGTTTCTGCAAGTCTGCAGAAG
>CAVJTV010000022.1:0-20122 GCA_963652435.1 Desulfovibrionaceae bacterium
TTTGCTCCCGCGCAACGCCCAAAAACCAGGGTGGTTTTTACGTTTTGCACGTTTGCAAAGGGCAAAAAATTACCCCGATGCAAGTCTTGCGCCGGTGCATCGGGGTAATTCCTCCGTCGGGAGATGTCTCTCCCGCCCGTTTTAGTAGCGTTTCAACACGGAAAGGATCATTTCTTCCATGATTTTGTATCCCTCCGGTGTCGGATGAACTCCGTCTTTCGAGTATTTCTCGGGCAGTCCGCCGCGCTCGTCTTTCATAGCCGAGTGATAGTCGACATACGTCAGATTGTTTTGCTCGGCATACTCGCGGAGCATGCTGTTTAGCTTGACAATCTTCTCCGCAGGCTCGAGACCCTTATGCCACCCATAGTCGAACACCGGCAGGACGGAGCAGAGGATGGCATCTATGCCGTTCACCTTCGCAAGCTCTGCCATGGAAACGATATTGCCGAAGATATTCTCCAAGGAGATATAGCCGATGTTCTGCGCAATGTCGTTAGTTCCGGCAAGGATAACCACCGCCTTAGGCTTGAGGTTGATCACGTCTGCGCGAAAGCGCGCCAGCATCTCGATGGTTGTCTGTCCGCCGATGCCCCTGTCGATAAACCCGTTTGTCTTGAAGAACATCGAATCGACGCCCCACCAGCCGTCCGTAATGGAGTTGCCCATAAACACAACCTTCGAAGGGATTTCCACCGTCTTGTTTGCCTCGGCATAACGGCCATACTGTGCCCAGTCTTTCTGTTGGGCGAAAAGAGTAGACGCTGCGAAGATGCCCGCAGCAAGCATGATACATTTCTTGAAGTTTCTCATGATATGATATTTAATGAGTTTTTGAACGAACAAAAGTAGCCTTTTATCCATACATTTGCCGCCCGAAACAAATAAAAACATGATGTGGAAAGACAGAACTATCTTTCCCCGAGTGCTTGACAAACCTCGTAAAAAACAAGAACAATGCAGAGAAAAACCGTCACCGTTCCGTTCATGCTCCTGGGCATCCTCTTCAACGTATGCCTCATCACATCCAATTTTCTTGAGATAAAAGTCATCCGGCTCTTCAGCCTCACGGCAACCGGCGGACTGCTCGTGTTCCCCATCTCGTATATCATCAACGACTGCATAGCCGAGGTGTGGGGCTTCAGGAAAGCACGTCTTATCATCTGGAGCGGGTTTCTCTCCAACTTCTTTGTCGTAGGGCTGGCGCAGATTGTCGTCATGCTGCCTGCCGCCCCTTATTGGGAAGGCGAGGAGGGGTTCAATTTTGTTTTCCGTATGGCTCCGCGCATAGCTTTTGCCAGTATGGTTGCCTTCTTGGTCGGTTCGTTCCTCAATGCCTACGTGATGAGCCGCATGAAGATTGCCTCGGGCGGGAAGCATTTCTCGCTGCGCGCCATCGTGTCGACCTTGATAGGCGAGAGTGCCGATTCGCTCGTCTTTTTCCCGATAGCCTTCCTGGGACTGATGCCCGCGCGGGAACTGCTCATGATGATGGGGCTGCAAGCCTTCCTGAAGTCTCTCTACGAGGTAATCATCTTGCCGGTAACCATCCGCGTGGTGAAATACATTAAGAAAGTGGACGGGTGCGATGTCTACGACGTGGGCACCTCATACAATCCTCTGAAGATTGGGGATATCTAAAAGTTCCTCTTCTCGTCGATGATATACTCGGGGCGGGCCTTCACTTCGTCGAAGAGAATCCCGATGTATTGCCCCAGGACGCCCACCGTGAGCAGCTGCACGCCGCCGAAGAAGATGACCGACGTCATGATGGAGGTCCATCCGCTCTCCGCATTGCTGAACCCGTATATCTTCCCGAGCGTGAACCAAGCCGCCAGGACGATACCCACGACGACGGCAATGAAGCCCAGGCTCGTTGCCAATCGGAGCGGCTTCTTCGAGAAATACAGCATGGCGGTCGAGGCAAACTTCCACATCTTACTCAAGGGATACTTCGTCTCGCCGGCAATCCTCGCCTCCCGCTCGTAGTAGAACGGCACCTGCCTGTATCCGAGCCAGCTTATCAGACCGCGTATGTACTTGCCGCGCTCCTGAAAACGGTCGAACTGATCCATTATCTTACGGTCCACCATGCGGAAGTCGCCCGTGTCGAGCGGGAAGCTCACGTCGCTCATGTAGTTCAGCAGGCGGTAGAAAGCCTTTGAGGTAAACTTCTTGAAAAAGCTCTCGCCGTCCCTCGACTTCCTTACGCAATACACAACGTTTGCCTGCTCCCTTTCCTGCAACGCAAGGATATTTGGTATCAGCTCCGGAGGGTCTTGCATGTCGGCATCAATTATCACTGCCAAGTCTGCGTCGCAGTTGTTTATCCCCGCCGTAACAGCCGGCTGATGCCCGAAGTTGCGTGAGAAATGGATAACCTTCACATGCGCATCGGCATCGGCAATCTCGTCCAAAAGCTCGCGCGTCTTGTCGCGGCTACCGTCGTTTATGTAAATGATTTCCGTGTCGATTGCCATAGACCGCAGAACGGCTTTCGTGCGGCGATAGGATTCGCCGATGACCAATTCTTCGTTGTAACACGGCACTATAACTGCGAGCTTCTTCATATCCGTCATGCCTTAAAGGTGTAGAACTTGTTCATCAGAAAATTGATTGCCGTATAAAACGCCATTCCTATGAGGTGGTTGTAGTAGTGGTCTATCGTAAGGCGGGAGTTCAGCATGAGGACAAGCGCGTATTGCAGTGCATAACATACGGCAAAGGCAATGCCGAAGCGCATCATGCCTTTCGTCCATCCGGTAGTGCTCCCCTTGAAGGTCCACTGCTTGTTCCATACAAAACTGTTTACGAGCCCTGCCACATACCCGGTGATGTTCGACAGTCCTTCCCTGCATCCGAAGACTTTCATCATAACCCAGATGACCGCCATTGTTATCAAGGTGTTGCTCACCCCCACTATGCCATACTTAACGACCTGCTTTATCGTCTCCATCCTTGTCTATGATATCTGCAATCTCTTGCGGCGTGAGTTCCTTTACGTTTGTTATCGTGAACGTGTCGGAAAGGGGATTGCCAAACTGGTTACATTCATTTATCACCCCTTCGATCATCTTCTTGATGTCGGCACGCACGGGAGCCAGGAAGACCAGTGCCACATATTGTCCGCCGACATCCAACCGTTCGATTTCGCAGCCTGCCTGCGGCAGAGCGTAAGCCAGCTCGCGCTCGATCTCCTTGCGCTGATAATCCAAAAAGGGTTTTCTGTTTCTCGACAGCATCAACGCGTAGAAACGCAGCCTGTCGCCCTTGCCTCCAAGCCCCGTCGAGATATACACCTGCTTCTCGTCCAACAGCACCGTCTCCAAAGAGATGCGACTTTCCATCAGAGCCATATATGCCCAGTCGCGCACTTCCTCGTCGGGATGCTGCACGTATTCTTCAAGTATCCTGTATGCTTTCACGTCTCTTGAAGTGGCAAGCATGGACAAAACGTATTTCTTCACTTCGGCTGTCACCGAGGGGTCGGACAGGCTCTCGCCGCAGACGGTATAATCCACATTCCCTGAATTGCCTTTCGCTTTGTTTTTGCGAACCTGTCCGGAGTATTTGAAGTATTCCATCTGAAGCTCCACAGGGACGCGGTGCTCCAGGATATGGAAATGCACATCCTTTCCCTTAAAAGAATCCTGAAACCTCTTCAGTGCATCGTCTTCCTCTTTCATAGAATTGTGCTATACCTCAAAATATGTGCTTTCCGCCTCCAAGCCGGCTACTCTCCGACAAGTTTGTCTTCCACAATACGGACCAGAGAGTACGTACGGTCCGACCCGTCTGCCGGATGATTGGCAAGGATTGTCCTTTTCACCCGGAGCTTATACTCATGCCCCGTCTCGTAAGTGAAGCCTTCTATCCTCCCGAACTCAAGATTAAACCATGAGTCGGCGTCGCCTTCCGACACGAGCATACATTCTATGGGTTTTATCTTCATATCATCGCCCCAGGGATAAGTCACACCCGTCTCGGAAGAAACATACATGTCGATTTCCTTTACCGAATCCTTTGGCTCGTCGGACAAACAGCCCGTAAGAGCGCAGACAACAACTAACAATAAGTAAAACGCCTTTTTCATTTTCGCTTTGTTTTTGTGATGATGCGTTACTTACAGCTGAATCCAGCGGACGTATGCGAAGTCCATGCGGTGAGGCAATTTCTTGTTGTCAGGATAAACACGGAAGCCCATCTTATGTACGCCTGCCTCGCTTGAGGTCGTCTTCAGTTCGAAGAACAGTCTGCTGCCGTCTTCCTTCTTCAGCTCGAACGGCTTGGTGTAGATCAATTCGAGTTGATGGTTGTCAGGGTTTTCCCGAGCAACTACGATTTCTACGCCCAACATCCCCCGGAGGTCTTTGCGGTCGATAACGAGATTGAACGTACATTCCTTGCCGATAACCTGTCCGTCGGCAGACAGATCCCTGTCGCAGGTGAACGATTCGACCTGGAAGCTGTCCCAATGCTCCGCCACCTCTTCCTTCCATGCTGCGATTTCTTTTGCCTCGGCAAAATTGTTTTCGCGCAGGAATGTGGAGCGTGATGCCAGCTTGATGTAGAAGCGGTCGATATAATCGTCGAGCATACGCTTCATTGTGTAGTCCGGGGCAATCTGCGACATGGAGTTCTTGATATACTGAATCCATTCCGGAGAATAGCCTTTGCTGTTCTTCGCATAATAAGTCGGAATGATTTCCGTCTCCAAGATATGGTAGATCGTCGCAGCGTCCAGCTGATCCTGATATTCTTGATTCTCGTAAGTTCGCTTGTCTGTCAATGCCCAGCCGGCACCTTCCTTGTAGCCTTCGTACCACCAGCCGTCGAGCACCGAGAGGTTCAGCACGCCGTTCATCTCTGCCTTTTCGCCGGATGTACCGGAAGCCTCCAACGGTCGCGTCGGAGTGTTCAGCCATACGTCGACACCTGCAATCAGATGACGTGCCAGACGCATATCGTAGTTCTCGAGGAAGATGATCTTGCCAAGGAATTCCGGACGGCGTGATATCTCAATGATATGTTTGATAAGTCCTTGTCCGCCGCCGTCGGCTGGATGGGCTTTACCGGTAAATACGAACTGGATGGGATATTGTTCGTTGTTTACGATCTTGGACAGACGGTCGAGGTCGGTAAACAACAGATGCGCACGTTTGTATGTGGCGAAACGACGTCCGAAGCCGACCAACAATGCGTTCTGATTGATTTTCTCAAGTACGGAGACAACCTTCGAAGGGTCGCCCTGGTTCTTCAACCAGTTCTGCTTGTATTTGTCTTTGATGTATTCGACCAGTTTTCTCTTCAAAGCTTTGCGGATATCCCAAATCTCTTCATCGCTGACATTCTGTATCGCTTCCCAGTATGTCTTGTTCGACTGGTCGGTGAAGAACTTCGTGTCGAAATGTTCGTAGAAGAAACGTTTCCATTCCGTGGAAGCCCACGTAGGCATGTGCACACCGTTAGTGACCCAACCCACATGAAGTTCGTCGGGGAAATAACCTTTCCATACCGGAGCAAACATCTTCTGCGACACCTTGCCGTGCAACCAGCTGACACCGTTTGCTTCCTGACAGGTATTGAGGGCAAACACGCTCATGGAAAACTTCTCGTCCGACCCCGGGTTCTCACGTCCCATATCGATAAACTCCTGCCAGCTGATGCCCAGCTTGCTGGGAAACTCGCCCATATAACGGCCGAACAGACTCTCGTCGAAATAGTCGTGACCGGCAGGCACCGGTGTGTGCACAGTATATAACGCAGAGGCACGAACAACCTCCAATGCCTGATTGAACGTAAGCCCGTCGTTTTGGATGAGATCGACCAAACGCTGCACGTTGATAAGTGCGGCGTGACCTTCGTTGCAGTGATATACCTGCTTCTTAATGCCCAGCTTGTTTAGCATAAGGATTCCGCCGATACCCAACAGGTATTCCTGTTTCATACGGTTTTCCCAATCGCCTCCGTAAAGCTGGTGTGTGATGGAACGATCCCACTCGCTGTTCTGGGGAATATCCGTATCCATCAGATACAACGACACGCGACCGACGTTCACTTTCCATATATGTGCGTATACAGTTCTTCCAGGGTAGGGTACTTCCAACACCATCGGTTCACCACCGGCTTCCATAACCTGCGTGATGGGCAGGGTGTTGAAGTTCTGCGGCTCGTAATTGGCTATCTGTTGCCCATCCATGGACAGTGTCTGGGTAAAATATCCGTAACGATAGAGGAAACCCACCGCCGTCAGATCGATATTGCTGTCGCTCGCTTCTTTCAGATAGTCACCAGCCAGGATACCCAAGCCGCCGGAGTATATCTTCAGCACGTTGGTGAGTCCGTATTCCATGCTGAAATAAGCAACGGAAGGTTTCGTGGTGTCGGGCTTCGCATCGATGTACCGACGGAAGAAGGAGTAAACCTCCCGTATCTCTGCCATCAACACATCGTCAGCCATGATCTCTTCGATGCGTTTGTATGACAAACTCTGAAGCAGAAGCACAGGGTTTCCTTCGGTGGAGACCCACAGATCCTTGTCGATTTTCCCAAACAACTTGGCACCTTCATGGTTCCATACCCACCACAGGTTCGTTGCCATTTCATGTAAGGGTTGTAATGCTTCGGGGAGCATCGAATGAGAATAAACGTCCTTCCAAACCGGACTATTTGCGTTATTAGCCTTGATTTTCATTATTGTGAGATTTAAAATGATTTGACATTAAGCATATAAGATGCGGAAAAAACTGCGGCAAAGGTATGATTATCCCGCTAATCGTGAATTGCCTTTAACTATTTCTTTTGGCAACGGTAGTCAATGCGTGGCTGAATGCTTGCCGGTAGAAAACGATGAATTTGCTCCATTCCGCCTGTTTTGCCAAGGCAAAACAACGTCTGCGTATCTCTTTCATCTCCTTTTCGTCTTTCTCTGCGAGAGAAAGGATGGATGTGGTGATGGCATCGGCAACGTCGAAGTAGTTGAAGTCTGTCCTGTTGACAACGGCAACGCCTTCACTGATGCCGTTACCCGACAAGCTTTTCTCTGCCCACAGACCAAACCCTGCGAGGTCGGTCGTCACTGTCGGAATGCCGAAGGCAATGCTCTCTAAAGGAGTGTAACCCCAAGGCTCGTAGTACGACGGATAGACGGTGGCATCCATACCTATCAGCAGGTCGTAATACGGTTTGTTGAAGATGCCGTCGTACCCGTTGAGGTAACATGGCACGAAGATGATTTTGAGCTTTTCCGCAGGGAGGTTCGTGAAGCCCGCGTATGAGATATAATTCAAGACCTTGTCCTGCTCCATTTGGTTAAGCCAATGGGTGATGAATGGCATCTGCATGGGAGAGGTGGACGGGAGGTCTTTTTCGACAACTTCCTTCAGGTCGGCACGTGCATCGCGCACCCAGGCGGGCACCATAAGGAAGGCAATGACTTCGCGTTTCAGATCCTTGCTGCAACGTATGCGGTTCATTGTCTCGATAAACACATCGATTCCCTTGTTTCGGTATTCGTAACGTCCGCTGGTCGACACCAACAAGGCATCCGGCGAGACGGTGCATCCAAGTAGTTTCTCGGCTACGTTGATGAGTGTCTTGCGGGCTTCGGTACGCTTTCGGGTATATTCTTTGCCGATGGGGACAAAGTTCGGCTCGAAGCCGTTGGGCGTGACGACGTCGGGAGCTTTGTCGAGCAACTGACTGCATTCGCGGGCAGTGATGTCGCTGACCGTCGTGAAGCAGTCCACATGATGTGCTGTCTGCTTCTCTATGGAGTGCTTGGCTTCCATGTTCAGCTCCCTTGCCATCTGGTCGCCGTTGTATCCGTCCATGTAGGCATACAGAGCCTTGTCGTTGCCGGCGATGGAACGGCCTATGGAGGTGGCGTGTGTGGTAAACAGGGTGGCGATTGCCGGTAGATGTTTTTGTATGTAGAGTGCACCCATACCAAGCATCCATTCGTTGAACAGGGCGGCTACCTTCTTGTCGGAGAGATGATGGAAACAGTAGAAGCTCTCGATCACTTTCCCTACGGCGTAGGCAAACATGCAAGAGTCGTCGTAGTCGCCGTAAGCATGCATAGAATCCACACGGAAGCTGTCCCACATCTCATAGTAGAGCGTATCCTTCTCGCCGAAGAACGGTTTGAAGTCGACGAGCACCACCGGCGGCGTGCCGGGCACATCCCAACGTCCGACCTTTATTCTGAGATTGTCATTCGCCACGGCACACTGTCTCCAGTCGGCAAACAATGTGTCGTCTGCGATAAAGTCGGGCGCATGGCTGCCTTCGCCCCATACGTTCGGTCCGATAAAGATTAGATTGTCGCCAAACATCTCATGCAGAGTGCGTGCTTTTGTCGACAGCACGGTGTAGATGCCGCCAACCTTGTTGCAGACTTCCCAGCTGCTCTCGAAAAGGTAGTCCGGCGTCACTGTTTCTGTTTCCATATACGATTTCTGTTTGTAACCAAAGAATTTTGAAGTTGCGAAGATACGCTATTTTATCTTTTCCCTCGTGGCTTGGGGCGATTTAATAAAGGTTTCGTAGCTTTGCGAGCATTTTAATTCATAAACAATCATGGCAAAAAGAAGAATCTTGAAGAAGGAGATCGGTTACGTAGCGGGTGACCTATTCTCGGAAGTGTTGGTGTGCAAATTGTTTGTTCCTGGCGTGGAAGGCGAGAAGGCAGACGCGCTGTTCGCGAGGATATTGGATATGCAGGACGAGTTTGTGCGCCGTGCCGGCTCTCCGGATGCCAAAGACAACAAGAAGATGGTGAAGGGATATTATAGCAAGCTGCGTGCGGATTTGCAGGCAGAAGAAGACGCTATCGTTTCCGAGATAGGCAAGCTGAGCAAAGAGAACGGGAAGTAATGAAGAAAGCTATCAGCAGGGTGCTTCTCCGCATGGCGGGATGGAAAATCGGTCCGGTATGCGAGGACGCACCCAAATGTGTGATATGTGTTGCCCCGCACACCAGTAACTGGGATTTCGTCGTGGGCAAGTTGCTCTACACGGCGATGGGACGCAACGCCGGTTTCCTGATAAAGAAGGAGTGGTTTGTTTTCCCTTTCAATCTGTTCTTTTCGTGGATTGGAGGCGTGCCTGTCGACAGGAGGAAGCACACGTCGGTGACCGACCAGATAATTGACATGTTCAACTCGCGGGAAAGGTTTCAGATAGCCATAACGCCCGAGGGCACGCGGAAGAGAGCCGAGACGTGGAAGCGGGGTTTCTATTATATCGCACTGGGCGCGCAGGTTCCCATCATGATTGCCTATTTCGACTACGCGAAGAAGGAAGCCGGCATAAAGGGGTTATTCCATCCGACAGGAGACGTGGAGAAAGACATACGCTCCATCCGCGAACAATACAGGGGGGTGACGGCATGTCATCCCGAGAATTTCGTACAGATTTAATCACTTATTATGACAGACAGTTTACGTATCAGTATGATCCAGTCCCACATCACATGGGAGGACAGGGACGAGAATCTTGGCTACTACGGAGAGTTGCTCCGGAGGGTGAGTGGCAGGACGGACATTGCCGTGTTGCCCGAGACATTTACGACGGGTTTCTCCATGGACGTGGAGAGGCTTGCCGACACGATGGACGGACCGACGGTGGGTGCCGTGAAAGGCTGGGCAAGCAAGTATCGCATGGCTGTTGCCGGCAGCTTCATCGTGAAAGACGGCGGGAAGTATTTCAACCGTGCTTTATTTATCACTCCCGAGGGGGAGGAGCATTACTACGACAAGCGTCACCTCTTCCGCATGGCAGGGGAAGACAGCCGTTTCGCTGCCGGCGACAAAAGGACGGTTGTCTCTTATAAAGGTTGGAACATCTGTCTACAGGTGTGCTACGACCTGCGGTTTCCCGTGTGGAGCCGTAACCGAGGGAACGAGTACGACCTCCTGATATATGTTGCCAACTGGCCCGAGACGCGCAAGCGGGTGTGGAAGACACTGCTCTCTGCACGGGCTATCGAGAACATGGCGTATGTCTGCGGGGTCAACCGCGTGGGCATCGACGGGAAGGGATTTGTCTACCGCGGCGATTCGATGGTCTTTTCTCCCAAAGGAAAGAAGCTGGCGGATGCCGGCAAGCGGGAAGAGATTACCCGTACCTGCACGTTGAGCCGTGCAGACCTCGACGAGCTGCGTGCCAAGTTTCCCGCGTGGAAGGATGCCGACGCGTTTGCTTTGGATACGCACAAACAGGAAACAATATAAAAGACAAGGGTTATGAGTGAAAAAGACGATTTGATTTACGACGAAGACGAGTCTGTGAAGTACATACAGAACTATCTCCCCCGGGAGCTGAAGGGCAAGTTCAGTGACGACGACATCAACTACATAGTGGATCTTATATACGACTTCTACGAGTCGCGCGGCTACATGAGCGACGAGGGCGACGACGAGGGCGACGTGGAGATCGACGAGGACGAGCTGATCGAATACGTGGTGAAGAATGCCATGAGAGACGGCGTCGGGAAGTTTTCTCCGGAAGATATCAGCTTCATCGTGCAGGGTGAGCTGGAATACTGCGACTCCATCAATATGTTCGACTAAGGCTGCGACGATGCAGAGGGTGGAAAGAATAGGAAAGATGAAGTGTTATAGGATATTTACATTGCTGGTGTGTGTCGTGGTGCTGATGGCAGGATGTAAGACGCGCAGTGGCATAGGAGGGGAGGCTGCGGCAGGAAAGGAAGCTGCAGCCCACGCCTCTCGTAAAGGCGAAGGGGTGGATGCCGTGACGGGCGCAACCGTGGGCGGCAATGCCGGAGCTTCCATTGTCAAGGTGATGGAGCGTCAGAGGAAAGAGATAGAGGAAGCCGCGCCCCCGGGGGTTCGTGTGGAGGCTGTCGGCGGGGGCGAGGCTCTGAAAGTGACCCTCGACACCGATGTTTTTTTCGCTGCCAACTCGAGCACACTCAAAACCGCCTCGCGCGGTGCTCTCGCCGAGCTGTCTGCCGTGCTTAACGAGAGGGCGGACATGGACATAAAGATCTTTTGCTACACCGACAACACGGGCAAGGCGGAGTATAACCTCATTTTATCCACCAAACGAGCAAAGAGCATATACGACCGCATGATTGGTTGCGGTGTGGAAGGGCATCGGATGGCATGCGAAGGCAAAGGTGATGCCGACCCGATAGCCGACAACGGTACGCCGGAGGGCAGAATGCAGAACCGCCGAGTGGAGATACTGCTCTTTGCCGGCGAGGGAATGCTCCGGGCAGCGCAGGAGGGGACGCTGAAGTAGAAAGACATCCTCCCCCCAAGTTTTCAAACCATACAAATCCGGCAGGCGGAGGTTTCGACCGCTGAGAAACCACCGCGGAGTGCTCCGTATCGATTATTCAGCACTGAGAAACCATCGCGGAGAGCTCCGTAATGAAAATTCAGCACTGAGAAACCATCGCGGAGAGCTCCGTATCGATTTCAGGGTGCCCGGAAAGTATCGCGGAGAGCTTCGTAACGATTTCAGGGTGCCCGGAAAGTATCGCGGAGGGCTTTGTAATGGTTTCAGGGTGTACGGAAAGTATCGCGGAGAGCTCCGTAATGATTTCAGGGTGTACGGAAAGTATCGCGGAGAGCTTTGTAATGGTTTCAGGGTGCCCGGAAAGTATCGCGGAGAGCTCCGTAACGATTTCAGGGTGTACGGAAAGTATCGCGGAGGGCTCCGTAACGATTTCAGGGTGTACGGAAAGGGTGGAATTACTTTTTGAGGCGGAACAAACCCTCCAGGTCGCTGAAGTCGGAGATGACGGCATCGGCTTTTTCGTCTCCGGAATAGTCGCTCCAGCCGACGTTTTTCAGCCAGACGGTCCGGCAGCCGAGCGCAGTGGCAGGGATGATGTCTTTGTCGTACGAGTCGCCGACGACAGCCACCTCGCCAGCCTCGAGCGAGAGGGCTTTTACCCCCAAGGAGAAAATGGCAGGGTCGGGCTTGCGTATGCCGACCACGGCAGACTCTACGATATCCCCGAAATACCTGTCGAGATGGAAGTCCTCGAGCACCGTCTTTATGTTGCCGTAGAAATTGGAGACCAGCACCAGGGGGTACCTCTGTGCGAGGGCGTCGATGACGGGGCGCGCCGCGTCGATGGACTTGCGCGCATAGGCATAACACCGGTCGGCAATCCGCCGCTTCAGTCCCTCGGTGGCAAAAGCATCCGCGATGAGGTCCTCCGCCTTCAGCCACTCGATCTGAAGGTCCGTCTTCATTCGGAGCATGTCGAGGAACGTATGGTGAGGTTTCACGATGGGGTTCTTGCCCAATGTGCGCTCGCCGTGTACGTACGCCTTGCGGAACGTCTCCTTGCTGACGGGCACTTCCTCTTTCGTGTATGCCTCCCAGATGACTTCAGCCCAGTGCACACCGTTGCTGTCGATGGTGCCGCCGTAGTCGAATATTATCCCTTTTATCCTGTCGGGTTCAATCATATCGCGTTATTGTTTTGACGTAAGCTCCGTGGTGAACTTCGCGCAGATGCGCTCGTGGGTGAGTATCATATATGCCAGCATGACGTTCAAGACGGTTATCTCGAACACGAAATAGAGCCACGGCATGTCGATGAAGAGGCTAACGAACAGTGCTATGACACGCGTGTTGAACGAAAGCATGTTGGTGTATTTCATCAGCGGGAGGCTCTTCTCGCGGAAGGCGGTGCGGAACCATGCGGGAGCCTCGTCGCGATACTTCGTGCGGATGATGTCCATCATCTTCTGGAACCGTGGCGAGAGAAACTCCTGCCCCACGGTGTAGTTGATATACAGCGCTTCGAAGAGCTTGTAGACGAAGTCTCTCTTCCAGCTCATGGCACGGTATTTCTCTTTCAGCACGGGTGAGTAGGACAGCTCGCTTCCCGCCTTCCCCTTGAGGAAGAGGAGATGGATGTTGCGGTAGTAGTCCGCCATAGCCGCCTGCTTGCTGTGGCAGAACCCTGTCGCTGCCGCCAGTATCCATATCCATATGCCCCATTCCGGCGTCAGCCGGATACAGATGGCTGCGTAGATGGCAATGAACCAGCAGTCGCCCGCCGCCCCGTCGAGGATGCGCCCGAGGGGTGTCTTCTTGCCCGTCATGCGTGCCAGCTGTCCGTCGGCACTGTCGTAGGAGTTTGCCCACACAAGCAGCAGCATACCGACAACGTTGACCGTAATGCTGTGGAAACCGAAGCATACGCCGGCAGCTATGCCGATGAAGATGCTTGCTATGGTGACTGCGTTGGGCGACACGCCAAGGCGGTCGAAGAGCAATGCCCAACGATAGCCTATCGGGCGATAGAAATGGATGTCGATGAACTCTTCCGTGTCGAGCGATTTGAGTGTGGACTCTATGCCGTGCTTCTCTGTTGTCTCTTTCATCATTTATCGATTAGGTTGTATATGCGGCGGGCAATGAAAGGCGCAGCATCGTCGCGGCATGGAGCAAAGCTGGGCCAGTCGTTGAAGTCGATGAGGCGGATGGTACCGTCGTCGGATATGATGCAGTCGCCTCCGTAGATGTGAACGTTCAGCACCTCCGCCGCCCGGCTGCAAAGTTGCTGCAGAGAGGTGCTGTCGAACGGGATGCCCTTGGCTGTGCCGTTTATCTGCTCCAGCCCGAACTTGCTGTGATGCTGGTTCGAGGGGTAGAACCAATAGAAGAAGTCCGTCCCCGTCACGCCGTAGAACTTCACAAGGTCGCCCACGAGGTGCTCGTTGATAACCGCCGTATGGATGCCTCGGATGGCATATTCCTTCAGTATAGACCCTGCCTCTTCAGGGTTGCGGACGTAGGTAACGTCTTCGCGGTGGATGGCATGGAAGTCGCCCCGCTTGATCCAGCAGTCGTAGAACCCCGCCTCTTCGATAGCCTCGGAAGGGTCTTTGTCGGTCGGGAGGATAAGGCTCTTCGGATGCGAGATGCCGTTGTCCGTCAGAAGGCGGGTCATCTTCTCGCGCGTGCAGTTTTCGATGCCGTAGCCCGAGTTGATCACGGTATACCCCCTGTCTTCCATCTCCTGTAGCTTGTGGATGGATGTCCAGCTCCGTACCATGTTGAAGATTGCCTTTTCCGTGAAGTCGCGGACAACCAGGTCCGACTCCACGTATTCGTTTACCTCGCATCCCAAACTCCGCAAATGCTGCACGGTGAGGGAAAAGATTGCGGCATCGTTGCCGATATGGTTAGGGGAGAACTGGTTCTCTCGGCGAACGCCTGCTACTCTAAGTTTGCTCATCATCTGTCGTTTTATCATCTGTTGTTTAGAAACTCTTCTGCCTTGCGGATATCCTCGGCGTGGTCCACGTCCACAATCTTGCTGAACGGATAAGCCTTGAGCCTAAGCCCTTCCCTTACCAGCTCGCGCTGATAGTTGCGCATCCGCGACATACCTTTTCCGATAGCCTTTTCCAGCACGCCGATCCCCCGCCGACGGAGGCAATAGATCCCGCCGGACACGTATCGGCTGCCGGCATCGTCGAGGAAGCCGTGTATCATCAAGTTTTCGTCGGTGGCGACATACAGCGGCTTCTCGTCGTCGACGAAGTCCGTCACCGCCATCAGCCCGTCAAGACCGTCGTCTCGCAGAAATGCCTTGATGTATCCGCCGAACTCTTCCTCGCGGAAGATGGTGTCCACGGTCGTGAGGCAGACGCTGTCGCCCTCGATAAGGCGGCTCAGCTCATAGAAACTGTGCATCGAACTGGGGGTAGATTTCACTATCAGATGGAAAGGGACCGGCAGCCGCATCCCGCGAAGATGCTCCTGCACCTCTGTCATCTCCTCGTTGACGATGATGCTGACAGACGTGGCGTCGTTTTTCAGAAAGACACCGATCAGACGGTCTACCAACGCTTCACCATTTAATCTTACCAGTGGTTTGGGGCATTTCACCCCCTCCTGAACTAATCGGGAACCCTCACCGGCTGCAATGATTGCATAATCCATAACTTTTATCAAAATAACGGCGCAAAATTAACCCTTCCCGATGTGGGGGAAAGGGGAAATGCGCAACAGAATTGTGCCAAAAGTACTACAAAATCAATAAACCGTCATCCCTCGGCATAAATAACCCCCTACGAACCCCCTCTGAAGGGCATGGTCGCGGGTACGGTTTCGGAGGAAAGAGTGTGGTGCCGTTCACGAATAAATTCTTACGTTTGCGGCAAATTGAAAGATCGAATGGAAATGCTTTTCGCGAGACCGACACGCCTTCTCTTCTCGGTTGTCTGCATCTTCTTTGCCGAAATATCTGCCGTCACGCCGGCGGCGGGGCAGATTGCCGAGCGGGTTTATACGACGGACCACCATATTGACCCGGAAAAGAAAGGGCAGCTGCTCATCGAACTCGACAACATCAGTTTTTTCAAGGACAACGAATATACGGGCGGCATCATGAAGGGTTATTCCCTGCCGGGCTTTTGGCTGCAGCCCAAGGCGGTGTTCTATCCGCTTGGAAACATCAAACTCGAGCTGGGCGCACACATGTTGCGCTATTGGGGGGCGAAGAAATATCCTGCATTTGCTTACAGCGACATAGCAAGGTGGAAGGGTACGCAGTTTCAACACGGTTTCCATGCGCTTCCTTACTTTCGCGCACAGATGGCTCTCTCGGACCACGTCAACATCGTGCTTGGCGACATCTATGGCGGAGCTGGTCACCGTCTGATAGAGCCTCTGTACAATCCGGAGCTAAACCTGACAGCCGACCCCGAGGCAGGACTTCAGGTGATTTACGACTCGCGGAGGTTCGACCTCGACGCGTGGGTAAACTGGGAGAGCTTCATCTTCCGCGACGACACTCATCAGGAGGCTTTTACTGTCGGCGTTGCATGGCGATACAAGATGAACGACCCCGAGGCACGTTTCCACGTATATGCCCCGATACAGGGAGTGGCTCAGCATCGCGGCGGAGAGATAGATACCATCCTCGTCAACTCCGTGCAGACACTGATGAACGGGGCTGTGGGCGTTGGTGCCGTTTGGAACACCGGCTGCCGCACGCTTAGGAACATAAACGTGGAGTTTTGCGCTGCGGGATATTATCAGCAGGCAGGCAAGCTGTGGCACTACGACAGTGGGGCGGGCTTTTATGCCCGCGCCTCGGCAGACATTCGTGATTTCAGGGTGAAAACGTCTTACTGGAAAAGCCGTAAGTTCATCTCCATGTTCGGCAGTCCGTTCTACGGAGCTGTGTCGACGTGCGACGACGGGGTTACGTTCAGCGGACAGAACATGGTGTATCTCGGGCTGGAATATTCGCGCAGCTTCCATCGCGGCTTTGCTATCGGGGCAGACGTTGACGTGTATCATCATCTCTCGGTGGACAGGTTTGCGAGTTCCGGCGAAGTCTCCGCGACTAAGGGGGCTACCAGCTTCTCCGCCGGTGTCTACCTCCGCATCAATCCGTCGTTCCTTCTGAAAACTTTCTGAAAAGGGTTACTGCCCGTAGAAGAAGCTGCGTATGGCTTCGGGGAGGAAGAACCGCACATCCTTGCCTGCCTTTATGGATTCGCGGATGAAGGTGGAGGATATTTCCATAAGAGGCGCGTCGACGCTGCGTGCCGTAGGGATGTCTGACGGGATATGTACGTCGTAACCTTTGCGCGGATAGACAATGATGGGATAGCGGCGGACAAGCTCTCCGCCCTCTTTCCAGCGGTGGACGGTAGCCCAGTTGTCTGCACCCATGATAAAATGGAACTGCCTGTCGGGATACGTCTTCTCCAATATGCGAAGGGTGTCGATGGAATAGGAGGGGCGGGGGAGAGTGAACTCTATGTCGCTTGCCTTGAACTTGGGATAGCCGGCAATAGCAGCCTTCACCAATCGCAGCCGCGTGTCGTCGTCCATCAGCTCGCCACGGCTTTTCAGCGGATTGAGAGGGGAGACGACAAACCACAGCTCGTCGAGCGCGGCAAACTCGCACAGCCAGTTGGCAAGAGCCAGATGACCGATGTGTATCGGGTTGAACGAGCCGGAGAAGATGCCCGTCCTTATCCGAGTGCTTCCATTCAGCGTTGGCGCATCCATTTTACGAAGTTGAATGCCTGCAGGCAGAACACTATCCCTGTGGCAATGGCAATGACGTATTCTTCTTTGACGAGGGCAAAGACACTTACTGCGAGTGCAGCGATGCCGATGGCGGCAAAGATAAATCCCCATTTGCGGGGTAGTTGTCTGTTAGTATCCATCATTTTTTTTCTGAAAGGAATTTCTTTACTGCCTCGAGCGTCTCGGCTTGTGCCGTCTCGAGAACATCGTTTACTATACATATATCGAAGCGCGGCTTGAAGCCTATCTCGAACTCAGCTTTGGCAATGCGGCTTTCGATCACCTCGGGGGCATCCGTGCCGCGACCTTCAAGGCGACGGCGCAGGGCTTCGATGCTTGGCGGCTGGATAAAGACAGAGAGAGCACGGCTGCCGTAGATCTTCTTTATGTTACATCCGCCGACAACGTCCACGTCGCATACCACGTTGTGCCCCTCACTCAGCTGACGGTCCACCTCGCTTTTCAGCGTCCCGTAGAACTTGTCTTTATACACTTCCTCATACTCCAGGAAGTCGCCATGCGCGACGCGCCGGCGAAACTCGTCGGGCGAGAGGAAGTAATACTCCACGCCGTCGCGCTCCGCACCGCGCGGCGCGCGGCTTGTCGCAGAGATGGAGAAGTGGAGATCCAGCCCTTGGGCGAGAAGATAGTTTATGATGGTCGACTTGCCCGAGCCTGACGGGGCTGAGAAGATTATCAGTTTGCCTGCCATAGCTTACAAAACGTTTAGCACCTGTTCCTTGATTTGTTCCAGCTCGTCTTTCATCTTGACCACAATCTTCTGCATCTCCGCATGGTTGCTCTTCGAGCCGAGAGTGTTTATCTCGCGCCCCATCTCCTGGGCAATGAAGCCGAGCTTCTTTCCTTGTCCGCGTCCTTCTTCCATCGTGGTGATGAAATACTTCAGATGATTGTCGAGGCGGTTTTTCTCTTCGTTGACATCCAGTTTCTCGATGTAGAAGATCATCTCCTGCTCGAAGCGGTTCTTGTCGTAGTCCTTGTTTGCCACCTTCTCGAGGTTGTCCATGATACGCGCCTTGATTTTTTCGATACGTTCGCCTTCATATTTCTCCACCTCTTTCAGAAGCTCTGCGATATTTTGGATCTTTTCCCTAAACAGACGCTCGAGCATGGTGCCTTCCTGCGTGCGGAAGTCGCACAGCTGTTTGATAGCCTCGTTTATCGTGTCCAAGACAACTGTCCATTCGCTTTCGTCGACATCCGAAGTGTCCGACTTGATAACGTCGGGCATTCTCAGCAGCGTCTGAAACCAATCCGCCGGAAGGGCAATGTCCAGCTTCTCGGCAATGCTTTTGACCTGACGGTAATAGCTTTCGAAGACGGCAGGGTTGATCTGCGACGGCGTGTCACCGCCGAGATATTCCACCTGAATGGTGAGATCCACCTTGCCCCGTTCGAGCGTCTGAAGCAAAAGGGTGCGCATCTGCATCTCTTTGTCGCGATAGGGCGAAGGGACGCGCATCTGCAGGTCGAGCTGTTTGCTGTTGAGAGCCTTTATTTCTACGGTTACCTTTTTGGTAGTAAACTCGGCAGTAACCTTGCCGAAACCGGTCATCGATTGTATCATTATGCTAAAAATTTCCGGCAAAGATAAGAATGTTTTATATTTTTGCCGGCGTTAACGAGTGTAGAGTTATGTCGTGCATATTAAACATAGAAACATCGACTTCGGTATGTTCCGTTGCCTTGTCCGCAGGCGGCGAGGTGTTGATGGAGAAGAGTTCGTTTGAGGGGCCGTCGCATGCCGTGTTGTTGGGCGTTTACGTGGAAGAGGCTTTGTCGGTGGCGAGGGCAAAGGGTGTGAAGCCGGATGCCGTGGCTGTGAGCAGCGGTCCGGGGTCGTACACGGGGTTGCGCATAGGCGCGTCTGTTGCCAAGGGACTGTGTTTCGGTTCCGACATTCCGCTTATCGGTGTGCATACGTTGGAGACGCTTGCCGTCGCAGCCATAAAACAGGGGATGGAAGAAAAGGACATGCTCTATTGCCCCATGATCGACGCGCGGCGGATGGAGGTGTATGCCGCCATCTACGACGGTGAGCTGCGGGAGGTGCGCGGCGCGGCGGCAGACATAGTGGATGCCGCGACCTACGCTTCTTACCTCGAAAAGGGGAAAGTCTGCTTCTTCGGTGGTGGTGCGGCGAAATGCCGCGACGCGATAGCATCGCCGAATGCCGTTTTCCTTCCGGACATCCATCCGCTGGCTGTTAATATGATTCCTTTGGCAGAAAAGGCTTTTGCCGAGGGAAGGTTTGAAGACGTTGCCTACTTCGAGCCGTTCTATCTTAAAGAGTTTCAAGCCACGATTGCCAAAAACAAGGTGCTCGGCTAACCGCTTTTGACACGTATCATGGACGAGAAGGCAGACATAAGAAGGTTTAACGAGATATTCGCGACCTATCGCGAACGGTTCATCCGGTTTGCTTTCTCGTATACCCACAACAACGAGGTGGCGGAAGACCTTGTGACGGAGAGTCTGATGTATTATTGGGAAAACCGCCGGAGGCTTGAAGAGGTCAGAGACGTTCCCATGTACATTCTCGTCACGCTTAAAAACAAATGCCTTGATCACCTTCAGCGCGAGAAGACGTGGGGCGACATTGCTGAAAACCTTATGTCGAACAGTCAGTGGGAGCTTCAGATGCGTATCTCCAACCTTGAGGCTTGCGAGCCGGAGGTGTTGCTCGGCAACGAGATCCGGCAACTTGTCGACAGTGCATTGGAGAAGCTGCCCGAGAAATCGCGGCGCATCTTCCTCATGAGCCGTTATGAGGGGAAAAACTACCAGACGATAGCGAGGGAAACAAACCTGTCGGTGAAGAGCATCGAGTTTCACATCAGCAAAAGCCTGCAAGTGTTGCGTCGGGAGCTGAAAGACTATCTTCCGGGCTTGCTTTTCGTCTTGGAGTTCTTTTCTTACCCGATAAAATAGAAGAAAGTCCGCTTTCTTCCATTTCCGGAAGTCGGGAAACCGTTTTACACCCATGCAAACTCGTTTCCGGAAGTCGGGAAACCCCTTTGCACCCTTGCAAACTCATTTCCGGAAGTCG
>CAVJTV010000023.1:0-19693 GCA_963652435.1 Desulfovibrionaceae bacterium
CGACGAGGAGCAGAAGTTCGGCGTATCCACAAAAGAGAAGCTCCGCCAGATGAAGGTGAATGTCGACACACTGACCATGACTGCAACACCTATCCCCCGCACATTGCAGTTCTCGCTTATGGGAGCACGCGACTTGAGTAGCATCACCACTCCACCGCCCAACCGTTATCCGGTGCAGACCGAAGTGGAACGTTTCAACCCAGATATCATACGCGAAGCAATAAACTTCGAGATGAGCCGCAACGGACAGGTATTCTTCATAAACAACCGCATCCAGAACATCTACGAGATAGAGACATTGGTGCGCAGGGAAGTGCCTGATGCCCGTGTGGCAGTCGGACACGGACAGATGAATCCGGAAAGCCTGGAGAAGATCGTCCTCGACTTTGCCAACTATGAATACGACGTTCTCATTGCCACCAGTATTGTGGAGAGCGGCATCGACGTGCCTAACGCCAACACCATTATCATCAACAATGCGCAACAGTTCGGGCTGTCTGACCTTCACCAGCTACGTGGGCGTGTGGGGCGTAGCAACCGTAAGGCATTCTGTTACCTGCTCTCTCCGCCCCTGTCTTCTCTCACGCAGGAAGCTCGCCGCCGCTTGCAGGCAATAGAAAACTTCTCCGAGCTGGGAAGCGGCATCCATATCGCCATGCAAGACCTCGATATTCGCGGAGCAGGCAATATGTTGGGAGCAGAGCAAAGCGGTTTCATTGCCGACCTCGGATATGAGACATACCAAAAGATACTCGAAGAAGCCGTCGATGAGCTGAAGACAGAAGAATTTGCCGGTCTTTATGCCGACACCGATGAAGGGAAACGCGGCTCGGGCAGTGACTATGTGCACGAGACATATATAGAAAGCGACCTTGAACTGATGTTTCCTCCCACATACATCCCGAACGATTCGGAACGCGTCTCGCTCTATCGCGAACTTGACAACATGGAAGAGGAAAGGGATATACAGGCTTTCTCGGACAGGCTGGAAGACCGTTTCGGCAAGATACCAAAGGAGGGACAAGAGTTGATACGCATCGTCCGTCTTCGCCGTATGGCAAAGAATCTGGGGATAGAGAAGATCGTGTTGAAGAAAGGACAGATGATTATTTTCCTTGTCTGCAACCCCGACAGCCCGTACTACCAAAGCGAGGCGTTCGACAAACTGATAGCCTTCATACAGAAACACCCCAAAGAGTGTAACCTGCGCGAACAGAGTGGAAAACGTAGCATCGTGATCAAAAACATCTCCTCCGTGGAAGCAGCCTATGCAGTTATGCAAGAGTTAAACGACTACCAGCCTCATGAGAAAACAAACAGTTGACACAGATTCGCGGCAAGGCTCATCGCCAAACGCATGGGCACTCACGCCCCTCGTGGTGTTTCTTTTTACATACCTTGTCGTCTCTATCTTGGCTGGCGACTTCTACAAGATGCCCATAACGGTGGCTTTTGTCATCTCTTCGGTCGTGGCAATAGGCATTTCCAAAGGCGAAACACTATCCCGCCGTATTGAGCAGTTCTGCCTCGGAGCAGCGAACGGCAACATAATGCTCATGGTCCTTATCTTCATCCTGGCAGGAGCCTTCGCGCAAACTGCCAAAGAGATGGGGGCTGTGGATGCTACGGTGAACCTGGCAATGTCGGTCCTCCCTGGCAATCTTTTGGCTGCCGGAATCTTCATTGCCGCCTGTTTCATCTCCATCTCTGTCGGAACGTCAGTTGGGACAATCGTAGCTTTGGCTCCGGTAGCAGTAGGTATTGCCGAACGGACAGGAATGCCAGAGGCTTTAATGCTGGGTGTAGTCGTCAGCGGTGCCATGTTTGGCGACAATCTATCTTTTATCTCCGACACAACCATCGTGGCAACACGCACACAAGGATGCAACATGAACGACAAGTTCAAGGTGAATAGCCGCATCGCCCTACCCATAGCAGTTCTAACGTGCATCATTTACGTTTTGATGGGAAGTAGTTCCGGCGGCAGTTATACGACAGAAAGCATCGAATGGATAAAGGTCGTCCCCTACTTGGTCGTCCTTGTGACGGCTCTTTGCGGAATAAATGTCATGCTGGTATTGTTTGTCGGCATCTTGTTCTCAGGCGTTGTAGGACTCCTAAGCGGAGGTTTCAGCGTGTGGGGTTGGACCGGAGCAATGGGGCTTGGCATCAACGGCATGGGCGAACTTATCATCGTAACGCTACTCGCCGGTGGTATGCTGGAAATGATACGCCACAATGGCGGCATCGACTGGCTTATACTTAAGCTCACTTCTCATATCCGTTCATCGAAAGGTGCGGAACTGAGCATCGCCGCCCTGGTCAGTTTTGCCAACCTATGCACGGCAAACAATACCATCGCTCTGGTTATGTCTGGTCCGATAGCTAAAGACATAGCCACGCGTTTCAATGTCGACCCACGTCGCAGCGCAAGCATACTGGACATATTCTCTTGCTTCGTGCAAGGAATCATTCCATACGGGGCACAACTGCTTATGGCTTCTGGCTTGGGAGGCATCTCCCCCATCGAAGTTATGCAATACCTATACTATCCTTATTTCTTGGGATTTGGTGCGCTCGTTGCAATCCTCACAGGCTATCCGAAGAAATACCATAGCCGCGCAGATTGTCCGAAAGTCTGAAAGACCGAACATCCTCGGGAGATGTTTCCATTTGCAGGTATACATAAACGAAAAAAGGCTATCCATCACGGACAGCCAATCTTCATTGTTAACCTTAAATCTAATACCATGAAAAACACGGTGCAAATGTATGCGGTTTATGTTATACAACATAATTCGCCGTCTATTTTTCGCGCACACTTAACACGGTTTAACCGAAACATGTTCTACAGCATAGTTTTTGAAGCATATTTAAACGAATGAAGGGAATCAAGTATACAATGACAAAAGGAAAAACGCAAGATTCATGCGTCAACGGTATTTGTCGTTGATGATGTGGTGTCGTGATGATTGGTACGACATCAGAAAGGATAGCCTACGGCGAAATGCCAGGCGAAGTTGTCTTTCAGGTTCGGGCGGAGGATTGCCCAACGATCACTTCCACGCTCCATCGGGTTGTATGCCTTCATACCCGTATCGAAACGAACAAGGAAGAAATCGAAGTCGAGACGAAGCCCGAGCCCGTAAGACACGGCAATCTCTTTGTAGAAACGCGAGAAGTCGAAGTTGCCGTTTTTCCGTTCATCGTCTTCCCGCATGGTCCATATATTACCGGCATCAACGTATGCTGCCAACTCAAACTTCCAAAACAGCTTGGTACGGTATTCCACACTTAGGTCTAGGCGTATGTCGCCCACCTGGTCGGCAAACGATTTCACTGAGTCTGCCGACATGCTTCCCGGTCCCAGTGTGCGCACCGACCATCCGCGCACACTGTTGGCACCTCCCGAGAAATAAGTCCGCTCAAAAGGCAGTATCTTGGAGTTACCGTAAGGATAACCAACGCCCACTCCCACCCTGAAGGCAACCTTATTCCTCTCGTCGATAATCATGCTCCGGCTGAAGTCGACATCACCCTTCACAAACTGCGAATAATTGATACCGAACAGATCGTACACCCCGTTTCGATCTCGTTTTGCCTGCGTTATCTTGGAGAACGCATACAGCAGGTTACCCGCCATCTCAAAAGAAACACGCAGCGAATGGGTGTTGCGAAGACGGCTCTGCGGATTATAGTTGGTAAACGAGTAGGTATATCCCGAACCAACAACAAACTGGTCTGTGAAGTTGTATATCCGCGTCGACTGAGGAAGGCTAGCATTGAACGCCGAGTCTATCTTCGGGAGATGTACATAGTCGACATCCAACAATTTGAACACGTGCCTAACCTGCGTATTCGACTGTTCCTGCCATATATAGCTCCATCCACCGGAAAGGATTGCCCGCCGGTATTCCGGACGTGTCTGAAGTCCGTAGCTAAGCTTCAGTTCCGTAGAAGCACGCACCCTGCGTTTGAAGTCCTCGCTGACAAAAGGAAACAGGAAGTGGGGAAACAACACGGAGGTTTCTGCACCAAACTCCCAATAGTTACCACCCGTAGAGCTTTTCGTAAGTGCCTCGTATGCGCCACGCACCTTGGCAGAAAACACCTCCGAACCTCGGAAGATGTTTCTGTGCTGGTAATTCACGCTGGAAGCAAAGCCAAAGTCGCCTGCCGAGTTCGTCCCTTCAAAGTCGATACCAAAACCTTGCGTCTTTGCCGGCAGGGTCAGAATTGTACAATTCAGCTTCATCGTATCCCTTTCCTCAATCTCCGTAAAACGGACATTCACATTTCTGAGAGCACGCAGAGCAGCAAAGGCTGAATAGGTCTGCTCAACCGACCGTTCGCTAAACAACGCTCCAGGCGTGATATACGTACTCCGGCAAAGCACTCCAGTGCGGATACTCCTGCGGTTGTTGCCATACAGTATTTGCAAACCACCAACCCGCACTGTGTCTGCAGCCGTGTTGAGCCAGCCCCCCCCCGTCTGGTTCAGCGGATCATAGTCCGTCACAATCGTAACATCCTTTATATAGTACTGCCGGTGAACAGTGTCGACCACCGAGCCGTCAGGCTTCTGCAAACGGTATGGTTTCAACACCATATCCAAGTCAACGATATTCCTGTTGTATGAGCTGTCTGCCGTGTACACAAGATAGTCTCTGTTGAAAGCATAATACCCTCTATGGCGGAGTAAAGAGGTGATACGCTGCCGTTCCTTGTCGAGGACATCCCTGTCGAACAAGGCACTGTCTTTCACCAATGGTGTATAATCATCAACATACATACGGAACGCCGACGAGATAGCAGAACGCTTGGGTGCTTCCAGGTGGGCAATGCTGTCGATCTTCGGATCGTACAGATCCATTGTATAATCATATATCCGATAAGGGGTGTTCGATTGAATCCTGTATGTAACAACAGCTTTCTTCGCTCGCGAAGTATCCAGCTCTGCTTCCACCACGGTATTGACATATCCTTTATTGATAAAGAAACGCTTCAACTCATCTGTCGATTGAGAAATCAGTGCCGTATCCATAATGACGGGAGGTTCACCGATACGGCGAAGTTGCTTACTAAGCCAACGTTTCTCATTGCGCCCCGAGCAGTCGTAGACGAAGAGCCGCCACTTCATCAGTCCGAACACCTTGAAGTTGGGTTGCTGCCGAAGGTACGGTTTGAGATCACTAGCTTTGTAGGCTTTGTTGTCCGAGGCTATCTCCACCTTATCAAGCAGATACTCGCCGTCCGCAACATACTTCGTCGTACTACAGGCAACCAATGCACAAACAAGGAATATGAAATATATTATACGGAGGGATACCTTCATCTACCTGAGCCTTTACTAGCGGGCAAAAATAGATGAATTCAGATTAATTCGTCTACTTTTGCGCGGCAAAAGAGAGACCGATGCTGAGCAAACCGAAGATAAAACAGATACATTCATTAGAGCTGAAGAAGTTTCGCGACGAGACAGGTCTGTTCGTTGCCGAAGGGAATAAATTAGTGACGGATATGCTTCCGGCGTTCGAATGTGAGATGCTCGTTGCCAAGCCGTCGTGGATGGCAACGCAGGGAGATATCCCCGCCAAGGAGCTACTCGTGGCAGACGACAATGATATTCGCAAAGCCAGCTTCCTCAAAACCCCGCAGGATGTACTTGCTGTCTTCCGTCGCCCTAACTACACGATAGAAGAAGCCGACCCACGACACAGTCTCATCCTTGCGCTCGACGGCATACAAGACCCTGGTAACATGGGGACAATCATAAGGCTTGCCGACTGGTTCGGCATTGATCATATCGTCTGCAGCCCTAACACGGCAGATGCGTTCGGTCCAAAAGCAGTGCAGGCAACGATGGGTGCGCTTGCCCGCGTCAAAGTCCACACCACCGATCTTTGCGCCTATCTTCAGAAGCAAGCCATGCAGCAAGTGCCAATCTATGGTACCTTCCTTGACGGAGAGGATATCTACACCAAAGAGCTGTCGGAAACAGGCGTAATCATCATGGGAAATGAAGGAAACGGCATCCGTAAGGAAACGGAGAGATTTGTGACGAAAAGGCTTTATGTACCCAGCTACCCGAGGGAGAGAGAAACGTCAGAGTCGCTCAACGTGGCAATTGCAACGGCTGTGATCTGCGCCGAGTTCCGCCGTCGGGGAAACTCCCATTAGCCGGTAGACCTGCACAGGAGAAGAGACTTTCACCAAGCAGGAAACCTCAAGCCACTCCATAGAAAAATCTTTGGAAGGCGGATAATCCATCCCGAGAGGAACAATCGTCAACGTGCCGTCGTAGAACTCCGTACCGGCTATCTCCTGCACCAAAGGAAACACACCGACCAAGCAGCCCGCAGCATCAAGCTCTATGTAGTGCAACTTATACCACCTCTGCCAATACACATAATGAGAAGCAATCCGACGCATAGGGGAAAAGGAAATTTTACTCTCGGGAAATCTTCTTAAGGTCGGTCTCTACATTATTGTAATGCCCGTAGTTGTATCGCATAAGGTTGAGACTATCCACATATATCTTGAAGTAAGCATCCTTATTATTGCCTCTTTCCTCCATGCGAATTGAACCGAACACACTTCTGATCTGCTTGGTGGGCACCGTGCGGAGCACCGTTTCATGATACCCGTCGTGCATTATCTTCTCGTTCACAATGATGGTTGTATCGCCTTGGTTGGCACTGAGCTTAACCGTCGGGCGACTTTTCATCGCGTCATTCAGTCCCCAAACGCGCAACCCAAGGACGAAGGTACTGCCCGAGGGATAATTCTTGTCGGGCTTGATGTCGACTGTCACCCCATTGAACACCGCCTTCGGGGATAAGGTAAGGTAAGTAAGGCGCGGCCATATATCCACCGAGTCGCGCTTGGATACGGGAGCGGCAGTTGCCTGTACATCTCCGAGAGCTTTCTGACGGTCGTTCATCTCTGCAAGAACCAGATCGTAGACCTGCATATACACATCCAGATTGCGCCCGTACCATATGAGCGAACTGTCGTAGTCTGCCTGAGTGATCTTATGCTTACGGAACACAGACTGATAGAGCGCATCCTTCTCGGCATCGCTCTCGTACGCCTTGGCATCGGTTCCTATCATGGCTTCCGCTATCTGCATATCGACCAAGACATCCTTCATCTTCTTTTCAGAAAGGACACCACCGGGCGTCTTGCTGCAAGATGCCGCCAAAACCGCAAGAAGCACAACACCGTATATGCGCAATCTACTCCGCATCTATTTACCGTTATTTTCTTTTTCTTTCGAAAGGCTTTCCGACAGCGTGCGCCTGTAGAATATCAACAACAGAAACACGCCTACGCAGATAGCCGAGTCTGCCAAATTGAAAATCGGACGGAAGAAAACAAACTCCCTCCCACCCCAAATGGGAATCCATTCAGGCAGGTCGGTCTGAATCAACGGGAAGTAGAACATATCCACAACCTTCCCATGCAACCAAGTGGCATATCCGCCACCGGTGGGCATAAACGAGGCAACCTGACCGAAGCTATGGTCGAATATCACTCCGTAGAACACCGAGTCGATGATATTACCGACAGCACCCGCCAAGATCAGCGAGATACACGCAATGAAGCCGAGCGGGTAGTTTTCCTTCACTATCTTGTACAGGTAGTAGCCAATAAAGCCGACTGCCACAATACGGAATATGGACAAGAACAACTTTCCTATCACCTCAATGCCGAAAGCCATCCCGGGGTTCTCGGTAAAGTAGAGATAGAACCACGGGGTTATCTCTATGCTTTCGTGTAGCTGAAGATGTGTCTTGATCCAGATCTTGAGTGCTTGGTCAAGAATAAGGAGCAGCATCACGATAAACACTGCTCCCCAACCTTTCGAAATCTTCATTTACCTTCTACCCCCCTGTTTTGCTTCGATACTCAATGTTGCATGAGGCACGGCACGCAGTCTCTCTTTCGGGATAAGCTTACCCGTTTCACGACAAATGCCGTACGTCTTGTTTTCTATACGTATCAAAGCTGCCTGAAGGTTCTGTATGAACTTCATCTGACGCTGCGCCAAACGGCCCGATTCTTCTTTCGAGAGAGTGGAAGCACCTTCTTCCAACACCTTGAATGTGGGAGACGTATCTGCCACATCGTTTCCATCGGAATTGGTTACACCCGATCTCAACAATTCGTAATCCTTCTTGGCTCTCTCCAACTTTTCTAAAATAATGGCGCGGAACTCCTCGAGCTCAGCATCCGAGTATCTCGTCTTTTCTGCCATACTCCATTTAATTTTAGATCCTACATATATTTATATTACAAACTATCACGCTTTCTCGATACGTACCGACAGGCTGAAGTCTTCGAAGTCGAGCACTGTCGCCTCGCCTATCTTCTGATTGTCCACGATGTCGACCGACACAGCCAACACCTGTTTCGCTATATATTCACCGTATTCCCCAATCGCGCCATCCATCTCGTCGGACGAAAGAACCCATATACGGATCTTGTCGGTTATATCGTAGCCGCTGCTCTTGCGCAGGTTCTGAATACGGTTCACAAACTCGCGTGCCAGCCCTTCCTTGCGCAGACCCTCCGTCACGGTAATGTCGAGGGCAACGGTCAGGCGACCTTCGTTGGCAACCAGCCAACCCGGTATGTCTTCCGAGATAATCTCCACATCCGAGAGCTCGAGCCTTGCTGCCACACCTTCCACCTGCAGAGTAAATTCTCCGGCAGTTTCGAAAGCAATAATATCGTCTTGGCTCATCTTCTGAATAGCCGCAGCCAGGCTCTTCATTATCTTTCCGTAGCGCGGACCGAGCTTCTTGAAGTCCGGCTTGATACGTTTCACCAATATGCCGGCAGCATTGTCGACAAACTTCATCTCTTTCACGTTCACCTCGCCCAAGATAAGATCTCTCACTGCCTCGAGGCTTTCCTTCTGATGCGCATCGACGACGGGCACCATAATGGTCTGTAGCGGCTGACGCACTTTTATATTCACCTTACGACGCAGGGCAAGCACCATGGAGGACACATCCTGCGCCATCTTCATACGTTCTTCCAAGTCCTTGTCGATTGCAGCCTCGCAACATTTCGGGAAGTCGGCAAGGTGAACAGACTCTACCTTCTCGCGTCCGGTCACGGCAACCAGGTCGCAGAACAGCCGGTCGGCATAGAACGGAGCAATCGGAGCCATCAGTTTGGCAACGGTCTCCAAACAGGTGTAGAGCGTCTGGTAGGCAGACAGCTTGTCCTCAGTCATGCCTCCGCCCCAGAAACGGCGACGGTTCAGGCGCACGTACCAGTTGCTCAGGTTGTCGCTGACAAACTCCGAGATGGCACGCCCTGCACGCGTCGGCTCGTAGCTGTCGAAATATCCGTCCACTTCCTTCACCAATGTGTTCAGCAGAGAGAGTATCCAACGGTCGATCTCCGGACGTTCGCACGACGGGATGTCGGGCTGCGAATAGTCGAAGCCGTCGACATTGGCATACAGGGCAAAGAACGAATACGTATTGTACAGCGTGCCGAAGAACTTGCGGCGCACCTCATCCATACCGTCGATGTCGAACTTGATATTGTCCCACGGCGACGCATTGGTGATCATATACCAGCGCAACGGGTCGGAGCCGTATTCTTCGATTGTCGAGAACGGATCGACGGCATTGCCCAGTCTCTTCGACATCTTGTTGCCGTTCTTGTCCAAAACCAGCCCGTTGGAGACAACAGCCTTGTATGCCACGCTGTCGAACACCATCGTTGCTATCGCATGAAGTGTGAAGAACCATCCGCGCGTCTGGTCCACGCCCTCGGCAATGAAGTCTGCCGGATAGACCGTGCGGCCATCGAGAGCCGCCTTGTTCTCGAACGGGTAATGGATCTGGGCATAAGGCATCGAGCCGGAGTCGAACCACACATCTATCAGGTCTGCCTCGCGCTTCATCGGCTTGCCGCTCGCGGAGACAAGCACCACATCGTCCACATACGGGCGGTGGAGGTCAATCTTGTCGTAGTTTGCCTTGTCGTACTTGCCGGGGACGAAACCTTTGTCCTTATACGGGTTCGAGGTCATGTATCCTTTGGCAACGGACTTCTCTATCTCGTTGTAGAGCTCTTCCACCGAGCCTACGCATATCTCTTCCGCGCCGTCTTCCGTGCGCCATATAGGCAGCGGCGTGCCCCAGTAGCGGCTGCGGCTGAGGTTCCAGTCCTGAAGGTTTTCGAGCCACTTGCCGAAACGCCCTGTCCCTGTGCTCTGAGGCTTCCAGTTGATTGTGTTGTTGAGCTCAATCATACGGTCGCGGCAGGCTGTCGTGCGGATAAACCAGCTGTCCAGCGGATAGTAGAGCACCGGCTTGTCGGTGCGCCAGCAGTGCGGATAGTTGTGCACATGCTTTTCGATGCGGAACACGCGGTTCTCTGCCTTCAGCATCATACACATCTCAATATCCAGTGTCTCGTCTTTGTCGGTCTTCGTCGGGTCGTAGGCGTTCTTCACGAACTTGCCCTCGTAGGGAGCATAGGCAGCGGCATCCATACGCGAGGAAACGAACGCCGGGTCCAAGTCGTCCATCAGATAGAACTTGCCCGTCATATCCACCATCGGGCGGTTGTTCCCGTCCTTGTCCACCATCATAAGCGGAGGCACACCGGCAGCCTTTGCCACGCGGTCGTCGTCGGCACCGAACGTCGGCGCGATATGAACGATACCCGTTCCGTCTTCCACCGTCACATAGTCGCCCGTGATAACGCGGAAGGCTCCTTCGCCAGGGTTCACCCACGGGATGAGCTGCTCGTAGTGCATACCTGCCAGCTCCGGACCTTTCCATTCGCCCACAATCTTAAACGGTATCAGCTTGTCGCCCGCCTTATAGTCCGACAGCTCAAGACCCTCAGCCTTCGGGCTGAAGTAGACGCTGACAAGGTCTTTTGCCAAGACAGCCGTCATCGGCTTGCCGGTATAGGGGTTATAGGTCTGAACAGCCACGTAGGTGAAGTTCGGACCGACGCAAAGCGCGGTGTTGGAAGGCAGTGTCCACGGCGTTGTTGTCCAAGCGAGGAAGAACGGCTCTCCGAACGCAGCCATCTCGGGTTTGGGGTCGAGGATGCGGAACTGCGCCGTGCAGGTCGTGTCTTTCACGTCGCGATAGCAGCCCGGCTGGTTGAGCTCGTGAGAGCTGAGCCCCGTTCCCGCTGCCGGCGAGTAGGGCTGGATGGTGTAGCCCTTATAGAGCAGGCCTTTCTTGTAAAGCTCTTTCAGGAGATACCACAGCGTCTCGATGTAGCGGTTGTCGTAGGTGATATACGGGTTTTCCATATCCACCCAATAGCCCATCTTGTTCGTGAGGTCTTCCCATTCCTTTGTAAACTTCATCACATCGCGACGGCAGGCGGCGTTGTAGTCCGCAACGGAGATTTTCTTGCCGATGTCCTCCTTTGTTATCCCGAGCGACTTCTCCACGCCAAGCTCCACCGGCAGACCGTGTGTGTCCCACCCCGCCTTGCGGTTCACGCGGTATCCTTTCATGGTCTTGTAGCGACAGAATATATCCTTAATCGAACGGGCAATCACGTGATGGATACCCGGCATACCGTTTGCCGAAGGCGGACCTTCGTAGAACACAAACGAGGGATGCCCCTCACGGATTTCCAAACTTTTGCGGAAGACGTTCCCGTCCTGCCATTTCTTCAACACCTCTTTGTTGACTTCCGACAAGTCCAACTTAGAGTATTCGGTGAATTTCTTACTCATATCGCGATATTTTTCTTCTTCTAAAAACGCCGCAAAATTACTGTTTTATTCTTATTGGACAACATGAGGCATAGCCCTGCCAGGGCAGACTGTGTTAGACAAAAAGCACCCTCGCAGCAAGGTCTGCAATACCGTTGTACTAATACGACAGCGTCGCTGGATTTCAGACATGTCGTTGAACTACTTCAACAGTCTCGCAAAATTTCAGACATGTCGTCGTACTAATACAACAGCGTCGCCGGATTTCAGACATACCGTCGTACTAATACGACAGCGTCGCCGGATTTCAGACATACCGTTGTACTAATACAACAGCGTCGCTGAATTTCAGACATACCGTCGTACTACTACGACGGCACTGCCGAGATACGGCGGAGAAAGAAACGGGGCTATGCCCGTGAACCGTTGTCACGAGCATAGCCCCTACCCCTTTTTCTATGTTATTCTCCTCAGCTCCTTAGAAGCAATATCCTATGCGGACAGCCAAAATGGGCTGGCTGAAGTCTTTTATGAGATTATACTTAAACTCCATGCCGACGGTCAACTGGTCCGTGGCATAAACTTCGCCACCTACCCCGAAGTTTGCCCCGAAGCGGGTCAAAGTCTTGTGAAACCCGTCAAAGCCATCGAACCTCCAGAACGAAAGGTCGAGACCTGCCAGCGGATAAAACCCGAACATCTCGTCTACCTGGAAAATATAGTGGGCGTTAACATCAAAAGCCCATGCACTAAGACCGTCGTCTTTCACGAAATAGGTGAGCGACGGAGCGAAACGAACCTCGTCGGTCAGGCTGTAGCGATAGTCGAACGCGAACAGCATACTGCTGTTGTCGCCAAACCCATAGCCAACATTAAAGCCGAAAGACGACTGCCCCAGACTGTTCTGAGCCGAAGCGGTTATGCCGACGACTGCCAGCACACACATCACAATAAACTTCCTCATACGTTTCATGCCTTTTATAGTTTAGTTATTTCACTTTGAGCCTGTCGCCGGCACTACGGACGATGCTGCGATAGTATTCTTCGTCGTAACCGGGGAAGTCGGGATAAGCCGAAAGGCCGTAGCCGTTTTGCTTGAAACTGCCGTTTTCCTCTTTCTTCACGTTACCGTCCATGTATTTCACAAGGAGATATTCGCCGAGCTTCTTCCAGCGGGCAGTGGCGTTGTCTGCCGTCGTCGTGCTGAACCACGTAAGGAAACGGACGGCTTCCGCCGGGTCTTGGGCGTATAGCTCAGACGCCGCCTTGTCGATGGCAGGGATAGCTTCCTTGAAACTGTTTTCCAGCTCCTGCTGCACCTTGCGGATGTCTTTTATCATAAAGCTGTATTTGCCGTACGCCTGGTTTGCCACCCAGTTGTGAATCCAGAAAGCCGATGTCCACGAGAAGGTCATCATGTCACCGTTGCCCACGCGATAACACTCCGGCGCCTCCGTTATGGAGCAATACATCGGGGTGAACACCGCCATGTCGGCATCGTCCACGCCAAACCAGAGGATACCGCCCACAGCATCGGGCAGCCAGCTGCGCATCTGCGGGACGATGACGAAGCCCGTCTGCTGCGTTGCGATGGCACGCTCGTTGACATACTCCTCGCCGTCTACCTTGAAAGACATCGGACGCCAACGATAGGGCACCTTGAAGGGACCTGCACCGGCATCCTTCGTCATGTCGAGATCCGTCCCTTCAAAATGGTCGCGCATGCAGCTCTGCACATCCTGCACAGAGAGCAGACGGTTCGGCTTTATGTAGAGCGGCATAGGCTCTTTGGTCACGTCGCCCTTGATGAAGTCCGCATAGCGGTCCATCGTGTCGTCGAACTTGCGGAAGAAAGCCCACACGCGTGACTCGCATCCCCTCAACGCGCCGAAGTCGTAAGGGCAATAAGCCTTTTGGAAACTGAAGTCCTTGTCTTTCCCCTTGAAGTATCCTTTCTCGCGGGCAAACGAGACAACGTCGGGCGAATACATGCAGTTCTCCTTGTCGTCGAAAGGTATCTGCTGGATGCGCGCCTGGTTGGCATGAGCGGATATGCAGTCGTCGGGGATACGTATAGCCACCCAAACGGCACCTTTGCGCCCCGCGCCCTTGCCTATAAGCTCCATCACCCAAGCCTCGTTTTTGTCTGCTATGGAGAAGGTCTCGCCACTGCTGTGATAGCCGTATTCTGCCACGAGACCTGTCATTATCTGAATGGCTTCGCGAGCCGAACGTGAGCGTTGCAGCGCGATGTAGATAAGGCTTCCGTAGTCGATGATGCCGGCGGTATCCACCAGCTCCGCCCTGCCGCCCCAGGTGCTCTCCGTGATTGCCACCTGATGTTCGTTCATGTTCCCGACAACGGAATAGGTCTGTTCCGCCTCGGGGATAAATCCGAGCGGCTTGTTCGTGTCCCACTCCCTCACTTCACGCATGGTGCCCTTCTGCCATGTGGCTGCCGGATAACGATACAGCTCGCCGTACAGCGAATGTGAATCTGCGGCGTAGCTGATCATGACCGAGCCGTCGACCGAGGCCTTTTTCCCGACAAGCAAACCCGTGCATGCCGCCGCGTCCGTCACCGAAAGCACGGCAGCGCAGAAGGCTGCGATAATCCATTTTCTCTTCATATATGTATGTTGTTTAGTAAATATCCCGTTGAAAGCGCGCAAATATAATTCTTTATGCCGGAATATGGAGAAAGGGTTAATTACATACATTTGCGACGTTGTAAAAACAAAAAGACATCATGAAGACCCGCAGAAAAGTGGCTACCGCCACCGTCATCATTGCCGCAACACTGTTCTTTATCCTGCCCGGCATCGGCTTTCTGGTTTTGAACTACGCCATTCTCCCTCCCGATAAACTGACGCCGCTTGTCGTCGGAGAGGCAAACAAACTCCTCGATGCACGCCTCGAGTGCGAACGTATCGAGTTCACCTTCCTCGAGACCTACCCGCATCTCGGTTTAAGGATAACCGACGGACGATTGATCTCGCACGTGGCAGAAGACAGCACGGCACACGAAGAGGAACAACCCATCCACTCCGACTCGCTGCTTGCCTTCAAGAGTGCCGTTGCCACGCTCCGTCCGATGGACTATCTCTTCGGCGGGAAGATAACAATAGGAGAGTTTCGCCTTGAAGAGCCGCACTTCCACGGGTATGTCAATGCCGAGGGCGTAGCCAACTGGGATATCTACACGAGCGAAAGCTCTTCGCCGGACGACGACGGGCAGGCACTGCCCGCCATAGACCTAAGGAGCGTGCGCATCTTTGGTGGTCACCTCAGCTACGACAACCGCGAGGCAGACATATTCACCGAAGTGGAAGGCTTCTTCCTCAACATAGACGGTTCGCTGGCAGACGGGCGGAACACGCTGGATATAGAGACCGGCTCGAGCTCCATCCTCTTCAGCAGCCCGACATACACGCTGGAAAACAATCTGAAGCTAAGACTAAAGAGCCGGCTCCTGCTCTCCGATAGTTACAACACCGTCGCGCTAAGCAACGCCGAGCTGCTTGTGAACAACTTCCCCTTCACCGCCGACGGCTCCATAAGCCGACAGCAGGACCGCACAAGGATAGATATGGAAGTCGGGCTGAAGGTGTCGGACCTCGGCGACCTGATGAAGTTTGTCCCCGATGCCTATCTCCGCAACAAGGAACGCATACAAGCAAAAGGCAGCGTCACTGTGGAAGGCGACATACACGGCTTCGCCGGCGACAGCGTTGTCCCGTCCGTCAATCTCTGCTGCCGGATAGAAGACGGAGCATATCATGTCGAAGGGATGAAGCAGGGTATCGACACGCTGCAGATGGACGTGGACCTTCATCTCAGCGGCATACATCCCGACTCTTCCTTCGTCGCGCTCGAACAGCTGACGCTGAAAGGGCTGACCACGCAGCTCGACATGAGCGGGAAGATCACCAATCTGCAAAGCTCGCCGACAGTGAGCACAACAATTAAAGGGAAGATGGACTTTACCCGCATGGCAGAAGAGTTCCTGAACCCCGACACGCTGTTTCTTCAAGGGACTATGGATGCCGACCTTTCCGCCACGTTCTGCATAGACGATGTGCTGAGCGGGAAGTACGGGAAAGTACGTGCCTCAGGAAGTCTGAACATCGACACGCTTAAAGCCTTCAGCAAACCGCTCGGCATGGATGTGTTTATCACCAACGCCGTGCTTGCGGTCGACTCCGCCATGCGTCGCACGGCTTCCGCAGGAAAAGGGAAAGAGCATATTGGCGCAACACTGTCACTCGACAGCCTCAACATCAAATACCAGGATGCCATCAACACGAACATCAGCCGCCTGAAGCTCCATGCCAAAACATCGCCGACGATAGACACGACAGCCGTCATCCCTCTCTCGGCAGAGATGAAGTTCGATTACCTGCGTACCCGCCTCACCGACTCCACTTGGATTATCTCCGGACAGACCACCGTGAACGGCAGCATGAAGCCGTCTGCCTCGAACAAGCTCCTGCCGATAGCCGACGTATCCATATCCGTCGACACACTGCGTTACTTTATCCCTTCACTGCGCACGGGAATGATTCTCTCGGGTAACACGTTCGATATAGAAGCCCTACCCTACCGCGATGTCGTGCGTCAGCGCAGACAGTCTCGGACAGACTCTTCCGCAGTACGCACGCACCGCAAGAAAGCTGCCGTGCAGACACCGAGAGACAGCACACATCAGGCAACACAACTGCTGAGCCGATGGGAAGCCCGCGGCAGTGTCTCTTTCAATGAGATGCGCGGCTTCAGCCGACTTCTGCCCCTTCCGGTGAGGATGGACAGGACGACGATGCAGTTCAACACCAACAATGTCACGCTCTCCGATGCCCGCCTTCACGTGGGGAAAAGCAATCTGACGCTCAGCGGAGAGGTGAAACGTATACGCCAGGCTCTCCTGCGGGGCGGGAAACTTCAGGGCAGCTTCTCCCTGACCTCGGACTATATCGACTGCAACCAGCTGATGAACGCCATGAACTCAGGCATGCAGTACTGGGAGCAGTGGGGAGCTCGCGCAGACTCGTCGAAGGCAGGTGGCGACGACCTTGCCGTGGCAATGGAAGTGCAGGCAATGCACGACTCCACAGTCGTCGTAGCGGACACGACAGACCGCGTGTTCGTCGTCCCCGCCGTTCTCGACATGACGCTCCACACCAATGCAAAGAAGATTGACTTCAAGGATGCCGAGTTGGAGAACGTGCTCGGAGAGGTGATCATCCGCGACCAGAGCATAAACCTCAGCAACCTCAAGGCAGAATCGAACATAGGCAGAGGAAACATGACGATGTTCTACACCGCAAAAGACGAGAGCGGAGCCGACGCCGGCTTCGACCTCGATATGGAGGATGTGCGCGTGGAGAAACTCATCGGGCTATACCCTGCCATCGACACGCTTGTCCCCATGTTGCGCTCGTTCGAGGGTGTGGTGGACTGTCAGATAACCGCAACCTGCCGGATCGACTCTGCCATGTCGCTCGACCTCTCTTCGCTCAACTCCGCCTGCTATCTGCACGGCGAGAACATGGTGCTGCTCGACGGCGAGACGTTCACCGAGATATCCAAGACTCTTATGTTCAAGAACAAGAAACGGAACATGATCGACAGTATCTCCGTCGACCTTGCCATACGCGACAACAAGATAGAAGTGTTCCCCTTCCTCATCGAGATGGACCGCTACAAGGTGGCTGTCGGCGGGACACACAACCTCGACATGACGTTCAACTATCATTTGTCGGTTTTGAAGTCGCCCGTCCCGTTCAAGTTGGGGATAGACATCACCGGAAACATCGACAAGTTCAAGTACAAGATTGTGAAGTGTCGCTACAAAGACCTTTTCAAGCCAGCCAAGGAAGCCGAGCTCGACAGCACGCGCACCAGCATACGCAAGGAGATACGCGAGTCGATACGCCGCAAGATAAAAGAGACCGCCCCCGAATTGGTGAGCAGTCTCCCTATTAGTATTCCGCCGGCAGAGAATCCGGAGGGTGAGGGTTAGCGGTTGGTGTACATCCGTTCGTAGTATTTCATGTAGTCGCCGCCGGTGATGTCTTCCACCCACTGTTGGTTCTCAAGGTACCAACGGATGGTCTTCACGATACCCACCTCGAAGGTGGTTTCCGGCGTCCAGCCAAGCTCTTCGGATATTTTTGTCGGGTCGATGGCATACCGACGGTCGTGCCCAAGGCGGTCTTTCACGAAGGTGATAAGGCTGTCGTCGATCCAGTCGATACGTATCTCCCCGTCGGGACCAATTTCTTTCTTCTTCAACACCTCGCGGTATTCGGGCTGCTCGGTCATAAGGCGGCGGATGGTACGGATGACCAGCTTCACGATCTCGATGTTCTGTTTCTCGTTATGTCCACCGACGTTGTAGACCTCGCCGGCTCTGCCGCGATGGATGACGGCATCTATTGCCTTGCAGTGGTCCTCCACATACAGCCAGTCGCGCACGTTGCTTCCGTCGCCATATACGGGGAGCGGCTTGCCCTCAAGGATATTCTTGATGATAAGCGGTATCAGCTTCTCGGGGAAATGATACGGACCGTAGTTGTTCGAGCAGCGCGTGATGCTTACCGGCATCTTGTAGGTGTCGGCATAAGCCTTCACGAACAGGTCTGCGCTGGTCTTGGAGGCACTGTACGGACTGCGCGGGTCGAGGGGTGTCGTCTCACGGAAGTAGCCCTCGGCGCCTAAGCTGCCGTAGACCTCGTCGGTCGACACCTGA
Organism: Desulfovibrionaceae bacterium; assembly: GCA_963652435.1. Classification (GTDB taxonomy): domain Bacteria; phylum Bacteroidota; class Bacteroidia; order Bacteroidales; family Tannerellaceae; genus Parabacteroides. The sequence continues at coordinate 18,465 of CAVJTV010000023.1, forward strand.
TGGAAGCGCACACCCTCGCGCCACGTGGGATAGCCCGTCTCGGCTTTCCCTGTCACCCACGCACGGCGGGCAGCGTCGAGCAGGTTCTGCGTCCCGAGGATGTTGGTAACGAGAAAAAGCTGCGGGTTCTCTATGCTGCGGTCGACATGGCTTTCGGCGGCAAAGTTCACCACGCAGTCGAAGCCATATTTTCCGAAAAGCTCGTCCGCCAGCTTACGGTCACATATATCGCCCTTCACAAACTCGCAGCGCACACCGTCGATATCCTCGGCTATCGTACCCAAATTGCCGGCGTACGTCAGCAAGTCGAGCACGACAATCTTCACGTCGTCATATTTCGCCAGCATATACTTCACAAAATTGGCACCGATGAAACCTGCGGCACCCGTCACCAGATAAGTCTTCATGTCTTTCTCCTTCCTATTTGTATGTATAGTTTATTTCCGCATCACTGAGCAGCGGCGACCGCCGGTCTTTCTCTGAGAGGTTCAGCACCTCCGTCTCCGCAATCTTCCAGTCCACCCCTATCGACGGATCGTCGAAGCGCAGCCCTCTCTCGTGGCTCGGCATATAGGGATTGTCCACCTTGTATGTAAACACAGCCTCGTCGCTCAAGACGTGGAAGCCGTGGGCAAAGCCCCGGGGGATGAAAAGCTGGCGTTTGTTTTCCGCCGAAAGCTCCACAGCCACATACTGCCCGAACGTCGGTGAGCCTCGACGTATGTCCACTGCCACATCCAGTACGCGCCCCGTTATCACCCTCACCAGCTTCGACTGCGAATAGGGTGCCAGCTGATAGTGCAGCCCGCGAAGCACGCCCCGCGAGGAGCACGACTCGTTGTCCTGCACAAAACCCACCTTACCAACCTTCTGTTCGAATTCTTCCTTCTTCCAAGCCTCCATGAAATAGCCCCGCGCATCGGCAAAGACCTTCGGCTCGACAATCCACACTCCCGGAATCTCCGTTTCGATATAATTCATTTTCTTCTTCTTATAACCAATCGGCGGGCAAAGTAACTTTTTTTTCCGCAATCGTGCAACCGACGTTTTTGCCCGTAGAGAAGGCATGGCAAGTCAGCCATAACACAACGGAGATGGTTTCGTCCACGGACGAAAGTATCGCGGAGGGCTCCGCAGTGAAAATTCAGCACTGAGAAACCATCGCGGAGGGCTTCGTAATGAAAATTCAGCACTGAGAAACCATCGCGGAGTGCTCCGTAATGATTATT
>CAVJTV010000024.1:0-19109 GCA_963652435.1 Desulfovibrionaceae bacterium
AAAACACACTGTTTCTAAGCCCATGCAAATTGCAGGAAGGAAAAACACACTGTTTCTAAGCCCATGCAAATTGCGGGAAGGAAAAATACACTGTTTCTAAGCCCATGCAAATTGCGTAATGGCAAGTACGGCTTACAAGACCTTCTTGCAGTCGGCAGCGGGGCGTTTTCTTATTCTATCGGGGCGAAGGGGAGGGGAGTGTCTTTGCGGTATCCCGTGCCGCTGAACGTGGCAACAAGCTCGCCGGCATCGTTGGTGACGCGCACCTCGCAACTTGCCAGCCTTTTGTGGCTGAACACCTCGCGCGCCTCGGCATAAAGGAAGCCTCGGCTCTCTGCCTTGAAGAAGTTGATGCCGGAAGTGACGGACAGCGTGAGCCGTGCGTGACTGTTGGTTGCCGCCGCGAAAGCCAGGTCGGCAAGGGTGAAGATTGCCCCGCCCTGACACACCCCGCCGCCGTTAAGGTGCATGGGCTTTATCTCCATACGCGCCTTGGCGTAGCCGCACCCCGTCTCCATCAGCTCCACTCCGGCAAACAGGGCGAACTTGTCGCCCTGAAGAAACTCGTCTATCGTCATCCTTTTATTATTTGTTTAGCTTCCATTCCGCCCCGTCCTTGGTGTCCTTTATCTCAAACCCGAGGGCGGTGAGCTCGTCGCGTATCTTGTCGGAGGTTGCCCAGTCCTTGTTTGCCTTCGCGCTCTGGCGGATGGACAGAAGCAGGTCTACCGCCCCGCTGAAAGCCTCGTAGCTGTCGCCTCCGGCAGATGCCTCGTCCTTCATGCCCAATATGTCGAACAAGAAGGTATGGAACACGTCTTTCAGCTCTTTCAGATCGTCGGCGGAGATTGTGGCTTTGCCGTCTTTCACCGAGTTGATGGCACGGGCGGCGTCGAACAGGTGGGAGATGACAATAGGAGAGTTCAAGTCGTCGTTCAATGCCTCGTAGCATTTCTTGCGAAGCCCGCCGACATCCACGGTCGAAGCCTCCGAGGCTGCAATCTTCTGCAAATGTCCGTAGGCATCCATCAAGCGGCTCAGCCCTTTCTCCGCCGCCTGCAACGCCTCGTTGCTGAAATCGACGGTGCTGCGATAGTGCGCCTGGAGGATGAAGAAGCGTATCGTCATTGCCGAATAAGCCTGGCTCAGCATCCGGTGGTTGCCGGTGAAGAACTCGTCCAACGTGATGAAGTTACCGAGCGACTTGCCCATCTTCTGTCCGTTGATGGTGATCATGTTGTTGTGCATCCAGTAGCGCACCATCTCGTCGCCCTGGGAGGCAACCGCCTGCGCAATCTCGCATTCGTGGTGCGGGAAGATAAGGTCCATGCCGCCCCCGTGAATGTCGAAATGCGCTCCGAGATATTTCTTTCCCATAGCCGTGCATTCGCAATGCCATCCCGGGAAGCCGTCGCTCCACGGGGAGTGCCAACGCATGATATGCTCCGGCTGCGCACATTTCCAGAGTGCGAAATCTATCGGGTTGCGCTTCTCGTCCTGTCCGTCAAGTGCGCGGGTCGCGTTCAGCATGTCTTCGATGTTACGGCCGGAAAGAACGCCGTAGTTATGGTCTTTGTTGTATTTCTCCACGTCGAAATAGACGGAGCCTTTGCTCTCGTAGGCATACCCGTTGTCGAGGATGTCCTTCACCAGCTCTATCTGCTCCATGATATGCCCCGAGGCATGCGGCTCGATGCTTGGCGGAAGCACGTTGAGCGCGTCCATAGCCTTGTGGTAACGGTTGAGGTAATACTGCACCACCTCCATCGGCTCCAACTGCTCAAGGCGGGCTTTCTTGGCAATCTTGTCTTCCCCCTCGTCGGCATCATGCTCCAAATGACCTACGTCGGTGATGTTGCGCACGTAGCGCACCTTATACCCCAGGTGTGTGAGATAGCGGAACAGCAAATCGAACGTGATAGCCGGACGTGCATGCCCCAGGTGCGCATCTCCGTAGACCGTCGGTCCGCATACATACATACCAACGAAGGGTTCATGCAGCGGGATAAATGTCTCTTTCCTTCTTGTGAGCGTGTTGTAAATACTTAACGGGTGTTCCATATCTGCTATACTTTTTTGTTTGTACCATAAATAAAAAAAGTCATCCGCTATCATACAGATATCAGACGACTTTTTCTTCCTTCACTGTTGTCTCACGGGGATTCGAACCTCGACAGACAGAACCAAAAACTGTAGTGCTACCATTACACCATGAGACAATCCGGAATGCTTAATCCAAAGCGCCGCAAAGGTATGAAGAAATTCTTTCCATGCAAACGCACCCTTTGTTTTCTTATTTTGCAATCAGGAGATAATAGTTCTTCTTGCCTCTCTGCACCAACAGATACTTATCGTCCAACAGAGAAGAACAGCTGATGAGCGTTTCTGCATCGGTCAGCTTCTCTTTGTTGACGCTTACGCCACCGCTCTGCACCAGCTTACGCATCTCGCCTTTGGAGGCAAACACGGCAGCCTTTTCCGTCAGCAGGTCTATCGCCTTCACACCTGCGCCAAGCGCGTCGCGGCTTATCTCGAACTGCGGCACACCGTCGAACACTGCCAACAGCGTCTCTTCGTCGAGCTTCTTCAGAGCCTCGGACGTTGCGCTGCCAAACAGGATACCCGACGCTTCGACCGCAGCCTCGTAGTCCTCATGGCTATGAACCATCACGGTAATCTCTTTTGCCAAACGTTTCTGCAAAGGACGCAGATGGGCTGCGGCAGCCTGCTCTTCTTCCAAGGCAGCGATCTCTTCCTTGTCGAGAGCGGTGAATATCTTGATGTATCGCGCTGCATCGGCATCGCTCACGTTAAGCCAAAACTGATAGAACTTGTAAGGAGAAGTGTAACGACGGTCCAGCCACACGTTGCCCGACTCTGTCTTGCCAAACTTGCCGCCGTCGGCTTTCGTGATGAGCGGACAGGTAAGGGCAAACGCCTCGCCGCCTGTCTTGCGGCGGATAAGCTCCGTGCCCGTCGTGATGTTTCCCCACTGATCGGAACCGCCCATCTGCAAACGGCAACCTTCGTTCTGATACAAGAACAGGAAGTCGTAGCCCTGCAACAGCTGGTAGGAAAACTCGGTGAAAGACATGCCCACGTTCGATTCGGAACTGAGACGTTTCTTAACGGAGTCTTTCGCCATCATATAATTGACGGTTATATGCTTGCCGATGTCGCGGATAAAGTTCAAGAACGAATAGTCTTTCATCCAGTCGTAGTTGTTCACCAACTTGGCTGCGTTGGGAGCGTCCGAATCGAAATCCAGAAACTTCGCAAGCTGTTTCTTTATACATTCCTGATTGTGACGGAGCGTCGCCTCGTCCAAGAGATTACGTTCAGCCGATTTCATTGAAGGGTCTCCGATCATTCCGGTAGCACCGCCGATAAGAGCGATGGGGCGATGCCCTGCCCGCTGCAAATGTTTCAGCATCATGACACCTACAAGATGCCCGATATGCAATGAGTCGGCAGTCGGGTCGATACCCACATACGCGGAAGTCATCTCTTTCTGCAACTGTTCTTCTGTCCCGGGCATCATATCATGGATCATGCCCCTCCATCTTAGTTCTTCAACAAAATTCATCGTCTTATTTTATAGATTTATTTGAGCGCGGACAAAGGTACGACATTATTCAAAACAAATACATCCCGTACATTCTTTTCCAAAGCGGTAGCAAACGCCTCGAGAGATATTCCAAGGGCTGTTGCCACACTCTCGTAGACCGTGCGAACGGAGACTTCGGCATCGTCGGTTTCAACAAACATTCGCCCCTGCCACGCTGCCTGCAATGCCTGCCCGTTGAAGTGCACGCCGAAAGAAAGATAAAAGCCCTGGCGAAGCAGCTGCTCTGCCAACTGCCCGCCTCCACGGAAGCCGTGGACAACCCAAGGCACATCAGGACGAGCCGCCTTCTTCTGCCGAAGCAACTCTTCCCAGGCTTTCACGCAATGGATGACGAGCGGTTTGCCTACTTTCTCTGCCAAAGCTGCCTGCCGCGCAAAGACCTCCGACTGAATGGCGGTTGGCGCCCCTTTCATACTATCTATCCCTGCTTCGCCGATAGCTACCACCCGAGGGTGCGCGGCAGCCGACTCCAAACGGACAAACTGCTCACTCAGCGCATTGCCATCTGGGATATACCACGGATGGATGCCGACGGAATACCAGCCTTCGGAAAAGTCAGCCCCGCCCACATCTTTTCCGATGATACGGCTCACAATCTCCACACTCTCTGTCTTGTCTAAAGCGGGATGATGCGTATGTATATTATAGTAAGTCATAACCTCACGGGACGGGGTCGTATCCGCTTCCGCCCCACGGGTGACAACGGAGAATACGTCTTATGGCAAGATAAAGCCCCTTCACGGGACCATGTTTCTTCAATGCCTGGACGGCATACTCCGAGCAGGAGGGCGTAAACCTGCACGATGCCGGCGTCAGGGGCGAGATACAACTCTTATAGAAATAGATCGGCAGCAGGAGCAGCACGGTGAAGAAACGTCGTATCATACCTTCTCGCGCAGGATACGGATTGCTTTAACCATAGCTTTCTCCACGCCGGAGAAAGGATGTATCTCTCCATCCATATACAGGAAGGCAACCAGCATACGCCGCTTTTCTTCGGAAAGAGAGTCGACAAGGTCGTATTTATGCACCCGATAGGCTTCGCGCATCAGGCGTTTGACCCTGTTGCGCCCTACGGCATGCCGAATACGTTTCTTGGAAACACTGATCAGAATGGACACGGGAACGGAGGCAGTTTCCTCCAACGGCAGATAGACAACCCGAAGAGGGAAAGCCACGAACGAGCGTCCTTTCTCAAACAGCAGGTCGATGCTTCGTTTTAGCGACAGGCGTTCTTCTTTCGTAAAGGAGTATCTCCTATTTTCCATTTCTCTTGTTTCTGTCCGACTCTTCTTTCAGATACAGATCCAGAGCGGCAGTCATCGAGGGGGCTTCGGGGGTAGGAGCTTCAAGATCGAGCCTGAAACCTGCGTCGCGCACAGCTTTTGCCGTGGTAGGTCCGAAACATCCTATCCGCGTGTCGCCCTGCTTGAAGTCAGGGAAGTTCTTCACGAGAGAAGCGATGCCGGCAGGACTGAAAAACACCAGCATGTCGTAGTCGAGCTTCTCGCCTTCGTCGAACTCGTTGCTGACGGTCCGATACATTATCGCCTTCGTATAGTTTATCTTTTTGGCATCGAGCAGACCCATCAGATCTTCCTTATGCACATCGGAAACGGGCATAAGATATTTCTCTTTGGAATGTTTTGCGATGACTGTCACCAAGTCGTCCGGCTTGCCCGTGCCGTAGAACACCTTACGCTTTCTGTACGTTATATATTTCTGAAGGTAAACCGCAATGGCTTCCGTCATGCAGAAATATTTCATTGTATCCGGAATGGCGACGCGCAACTCCTCGCAGAGATGGAAGAAATGGTCTATCGCCGTACGTGCAGTAAGGATAATTGCCGAATAGTCCGGAATGGATATTCTCTGTTGCCTGAATTCTTTGGAAGAAAGTGCTTCAACCTTAATAAAAGGGTGAAAGTCGATACTCACCCCGTATTTCTCGGCAATGTCGAAATACGGAGACCTCTCAGATGCCGGCTTCGGTTGCGATACCAACACCTTTTTGATGTTCAATGCCATAGAATGCTTGTCTCAATAAAATTGCACAAAAGAACCGTACCCTCATATAAGCAGATGGGCGGTAATATTTCGAGGGCGCAAAGGTATAAACTAATGTATAAAAAACCGTTTCTGTGATGCCAAAATATACTCATTGTCTTGTAAACTATGACTAAACGACACAAGACATAGGATAAACAGAACATAATAACAGGAACCCATATATTTCCTCCGACAATGACCATCCAATAGACGGGAAGATAGAGCGTCAGCCCCCACAGCCCCATCACCGCGTTGTAGTTTATCATCCAAAACCGGAATTTCTCCTCAGTCGTAAAGACGGAAGCCAGCAAGGCATAAATCAGCCGTTTCGCCACATAGAAGACGAGAAACACCCCCGTAAAAGCACTTACCACAAGGAGGAGATCCCTCCAGTCTCGGTATGTAACCAATTCTTCTGCACGGGTGAAGGCAAACACACCAATGCCGCAGAGCAGGAATACCTGGAAGAGCATATAGCCACGATAGAAGAAGGCGTGCTTGCCGGGTATCGGGTCGAACAAGTTGTGCCGCTCGCGCACATACCGGACATCTTTCAGCATCCTCAGAAAGTGAATGAAGTTGGCGCGGAACACGACGGCGAAGATCACCACGACCGACAGCATCATCACGAACACGGCATCGTCCATCGGCTGGTCTATCCCTACGCGAAGCCCCTGATATCCTTCGAACGCACTCATCTTCCGTCTCTGCTATGTCGCGAGCCTTTACAATGTCTCTTTTATGATTTCGCCGACGGTAGGGTGCGGGAAAGTGACGGCTTTCAGCTCGCGGGCAGTCATGCCTTTCTCAATGGCTATGCCGGCAACGACAATCAGCTCCGAAGCGGGGTTGCCGAGGAGATGCGCACCTACAATCTTCCCGTCGTCGGAAAGGATTAGTTTGCATACGCCGCAGCCCTGCTCGTTTTCTGCAACAAAACGTCCCGAATAAGTCATCGGCAGTTTCTTCACCGAGTATGACGCGCCTTCCTCGCGCAGCTCGTCTTCCGTCTTGCCCACTCCGGCTATTTCCGGATTGGTATAGACCACGCCCGGGATGGATTTGTAACTCATGCGTGCGTCGGCATCCCCGAGGATATGCCTTACTGCCACTTCTGCTTCGCTCACGGCAGTATGTGCCAGCATGGAGAACGCGGTGATGTCGCCTGCGGCATATACATTGGGTATGGAGGTCTGCATATGTTCGTTCACCTTCACGCCGCCGCGCAGCATCTCGACACCCAAGGTCTCCAGTCCGAAACCTTTCGTCACAGCCCTGCGCCCGACGCTCAGCAACAGCTTCTCGCCACTTATCACCGTTTCCGTGCCGTCTTTCTCCATGACCACCTCGCTGCCGCGAATGGCTGTCACGCGGTGACCGAGATAAAACTTCACGCCACGTTTCGTGTATTCCGCTTGAAGCATTTCGGAAAGCTCGCGGTCCATTGCCCCAAGAATCTTGTCCTGCATCTCCACCACGTGAACTTCCGCGCCCATGCTGTTGAAGAAGGAGGCGAACTCCATGCCCACCACGCCGCCGCCGATGATGACAATCGAGGCGGGCAGCTCTTTCGTCTGAAGAGCTTCGCGGCTTGTCCAGAAGCCGCTCTCGGCAAGACCCGAGATAGGGGGGACGACCGTCTCAGAGCCTGTGCACAGAAGGAGGTTGGCAGCCTCGTAGGTCTCCGTGCCGCAAAGGATGACGGCGGTGCCGTCTTCGGAGCGTCCTTTTATCTCCGCCTCGCCCGCGACCATCGCGACGCCCTGATCCGCAAGCCGCATACGTATGCCGGCAGTCAGCTTCTTCACGACCTTGTTTTTCCTTGCAATGATACGCGGGAAATCGAACGCCGCAGCCTCTGCACTGACGGCATAGCGCGAGGCGTGCCTTATGGTGTCGTACACCTTGGCAGAATAGAGGAGGGTCTTCGTCGGGACGCAGCCCTCGTTGAGGCAGACGCCGCCAAGCGCGTTTTTCTCGAACAACACAACCTTCAGTCCTCCCTCCGCTGCCCGTTCGGCAGCCGTGTAACCGGCAGGACCTCCGCCGACTATTGCAACATCGTATTTCATAATGCTTTCAATTTCTTTTTGAGAGCGCGAAGGTAGTCATTTCTTTCCATCCCCCGTCGCGGGAGCTTCCTCGGTGTCTTCTTGTTCGTAGTAGTACGAATAGTCGATTCCTTTCATAAAAGTCTCGCGGTCGTTTATCTTGTCGGTAAGGGCGGGGCGCAGCAATGCCTTGACGGGCCCGCTCGTTGCCACGCTCTGCGTCATCGCGTCGAGGTAGGTGCGTTTGTCCACCTGGCTCCAGTCCACACACTGCCGCAGACTGCGCCGCAGCATCATATCGAGCCATATCCGCGCGGCACGACCGTTACCCTCGCGGAAAGGATGGGCAACGTTCATCTCCACGTATTTGTCTACGATCTCTTCGAACGAACCTTCCGGCATTCGCTCGATGCCAGCCAGCGTCTCGGAAAGATACTGCGCCATGGCAAACCGGAAGCCGCCCTTTGCTATGTTCACGCGGCGTATCTGCCCTGCGAAGTCGTACAGCCCGCCGAAAAGGTAGGCATGGATCTGCTGCAAGCCCTTCACCGTCCCCACCTCTATGTTTTCAATCAGGCTGCTCTCGAAAAGGGCGTATGCTTTCGAGCGGCTCTTGCCGTCGATGCTCTCGTCGCTGTTGGTAAACCACTGTACGAAGCGCGTAGCCTTGTTGCCGGGGAAACAGCCGGCAAGAGCCAGGACGCCGTCGTTGTCGAGGGTGTCGGTAAGACGGCGTTTGCCGTCGGGAGCAATTATCTTCAACTGGTTAGTGGCACTAACCAGTTCGGGGTGTTCCGTCCGCAATTTGTTCTTGAGATACTTCCAGTAGTTACGGTTCTTGGTGTTTTTACCACGACAAAAGAGCCTTACGCCCCTCGGGTTTCCCCCTTGGCGGCTTCCGCAGCGGCGGGGGTGGAGCGCGTTTCGCCGAGGGCATCGCGCTTGAAGTGCGTTATCTGGGCATTCATCTCGTCGATAAACGACGCATACGCGGCGTCGCCCTCAAGCAGCGCGTGGGCATTCACCTTCTTCACCAGCATACGGTAAGCCTCGTCGGTTGCGGCGCGGGCGATCTTCACAGCCCCGACGGTCTTCGTGCTGCTCTCCGTGTCGCGCGCCATCATCAAATCAAACACCTTCTCGTTTGCCTCCTTCATGGTGGCGACCAAAGTGGTCAAGCCAAGCGTTGCCACCTCTGCGGGGTACTTCCCTTCGAGCTCGTCGAGGAAGCTCTTCATCAGTCCCGTCTGCTTGTCGAGCTGGATGTTCGTCCGGATGTCGCGGCTTTCGATATGTGTCCACAGCTTCTCTGCTGCCGTCAGCACACTGCCCTCCGGATGCGCCAGGAAGCCCCGCACCACGCTCTTGTAGCCGATATAGCTCTCGTCGCGCAGCGTGTCGTTCTCTTTTATGAGGCGCGTCAGCGCACTCTTCGTCATAACCCCCATCTTATCCCCTTCTGCCTCGAGGGCATCCCTCAGCGCACAGATGTCTGCCGAAACTTTCTCCTTTACAGCCTCGCTCGCGTCCGCCCGTTCCAGCACGTTAAAAATAAATGTGTAATGAGCACCGTTTGACATTCTCGACACCGAAATTCCACCAATCTCTTTTACCATAAGCCCGAAAAATTTGATGTTCAATATAAACCTCTTCTTGAAGAAATCGTTGAAGTGCTTCAACAGATATGCGAAACTTTCGCGTAGGTAGTGAAGTGCTTCAACAGATGTGCGAAACTCTCGCGTATGTCGCGAAGTGCTTCAACAGATGTGCGAAACTTTCGTGTATGTCGTGAAGTGCTTCAACAGCCGTGCGAAACTCTCGCGTATGTCGTGAAGTGCTTCAACAGATGTGCGAAACTTTCGCGTAGGTAGTGAAGTGCTTCAACGATTTCTTCGGCTGTAAAGGTAAGCAAGTTTTCCCAAAAGCAAGGGCGGCAGGGCGGGTTCGAGGGAAAATTTCTATTTTTGCGCGGTTGCTAAAATAAATTATCATGAAATCAGAAGACATTTCTCGTCGCTCGTTCCTGAAACGGGCGTTGGTCCTCTCGGCGGGGACCGTAGTTCCTTCGTTTTGGATTCCTTCGAAGGCGGGCGCAGTGCCCGGAGCTCCGTTCGTCGGCGCAAACGAAAAAGTGAACATCGCCTTTATCGGCATAGGAAACCGTGGGGCAGACATTGCCAAGGAGCTTTACAAGACAGGGCTGTGCAACGTTGTTGCCCTCTGCGACGTGGACATGGGGGCTGCGCATACGCAGGAGATCATCTCGATGTTCCCGAAAGCCGAGCGTTTCCAGGATTTCCGCAAGATGTTCGACAAGATGGCAGGGAAGATAGACGCCGTGACCGTCGGCGTGCCGGACCACTCGCATTTCCCCATAACGATGGAGGCTATGGCTCTCGGCAAACACGTCTACGTGGAGAAGCCCATGGCGCGCACGTTCCATGAGATAGAACTGATGATGCGGGGCGAAAAGAAATACGGCGTGGTTACGCAGATGGGTAACCAGGGGCATTCCGAGGCAAACTACTTCCAATTCAAGGCGTGGAAAGAAGCCGGACTTATCAAGGACGTGACAGCCATCACGGCTCACATGAACTCGTCGCGCCGCTGGCACGGATGGAACCCGAACATCAAGCACATGCCGACGGGAGAGCCCGTTCCCGAGACAATGGACTGGGACACGTGGCTGGGCGTTGTGCAGCATCATGACTACAATCACGACTATCACCTCGGGCAGTGGCGCTGCTGGTACGACTTCGGTATGGGTGCGCTGGGCGACTGGGGCGCACATATCCTCGACACGGCGCACGAGTTCCTCAGCCTCGGGCTTCCCTCGGAAGTCAATCCGCTATACTTGAAGGATCATAACCCGTTCTTCTTCCCGATGTCGTCGACCATCCTGTTCCGCTTCCCCGAAAGAGGCGATATGCCGAAGGTGGACGTGACGTGGTACGACGGGCTCGACAATATCCCTGCCGTGCCCGAAAACTACGGCTCTTCGGATGTCGACCCGAATATCCCCGCCGTGGCAGGAGGTAAGCTGCAGCTCGTGAAGCTCAACCCGGGGAAAGAGATATATACGAAGACACTGACGTTTAAGGGCGGCTCGCACGGCAGCACGCTCTCCGTCATCCCCGACAAGGTGGCAAAAGAGATGAACCCCGTCCTTCCCGAATACGAGAACAGCCCGTCGAACCACTATGCCAACTTCCTCCTTGCCTGCCAGGGAAAGGAAAAGACACGCTCGCCGTTCTCCGTTGCCGGTCCGCTCAGCCAGGTGTTCTGCCTCGGCGTATTGGCACAGCGGCTGAACCGCAAGCTGGTGATCGACCGCGAGACGAAAGAGATCGTGAACGACCCGCTTGCCAACCGGATGCTCACCGGCGAGCCGCCGCGCAAGGGCTGGGAGGAGTACTACACGGTGTAAAAGACGCGTGCGATTTTTTCGTACTTTTGCCCGCCGAAAGAAGAAAAAGAAGCGAGTAAGCGTATGAAACCCGAAGACAAAGACAAATTCACGGAAGAAAACGAAGATATGGAACATGACGGTGCGGAGTCTACACAAGACCCCGCACCGGATGTGTCTACACATTCGGAATACAAGGTGCCGGACAAGGGCGAGGGCCGCACGGCATTCCATCTGTCGGGAATGTATCAAAACTGGTTTCTCGATTATGCTTCCTATGTGATTTTGGAACGTGCCGTGCCGCATATCGGCGACGGGCTGAAGCCCGTGCAACGACGCATTCTCCATTCCATGCGCCGCCTCGACGACGGCAGATACAACAAAGTGGCGAATATCGTGGGGCACACCATGCAGTTTCATCCCCACGGAGATGCCTCCATCGGCGATGCTCTCGTGCAGCTGGGTCAGAAAGACCTTCTGATAGACTGCCAAGGGAACTGGGGTAATATCCTCACCGGCGACAGCGCGGCTGCTCCGCGTTACATCGAGGCGCGCCTCTCGAAGTTCGCCCTCGAGACGGTGTTCAACCCCAAGACAACGGTGTGGCAGCTCTCCTACGACGGGCGAAACCGCGAGCCTGTCACCCTGCCGGTGAAGTTCCCCCTTCTGCTTGCGCAAGGCGTGGAGGGCATTGCCGTCGGACTTTCCTCGAAGATTCTTCCGCACAATTTCAACGAACTTCTGGATGCTTCCGTTGCTTACCTCAAAGGCGAGGAGTTTGTCCTGTATCCGGACTTCCAAACGGGCGGCTTCATCGATGTCTCGAAATACAACGACGGCGAGCGCGGCGGATCGGTGAAGGTGCGGGCGAAGATAACCAAGGCGGACAACAAGACTTTGGTCATTAGCGAAATCCCCTACGGGAAAACAACCTCGTCGCTGATAGAATCAATCCTGAAAGCCAACGACAAGGGCAAGATAAAAATCCGCAAGGTGGACGACAACACCGCCAAGAGCGTGGAGATACTCGTGCACCTGGCTCCCGGCGTGTCGTCGGACAAGACCATCGACGCACTGTATGCCTTCACGGATTGCGAGATAAGCATCTCGCCCAACTGCTGCGTGATTATGGACAACAAGCCCTGCTTTATGAAGGTCAGCGATGTGTTGCGACACTCCACAGACAACACGCTGCACCTTCTGCGCACGGAGCTTCAGATCGAGAAAGCCGAGCAGGAAGAAGCCCTGTTCTTCGCCTCGCTCGAGAAGATATTCATCGAAGAACGCATATACAAGGATGCCGAGTTCGAGAACGCAAAGAATATGGACGAGGCAGTGGCGCATATCGACAAGCGTCTCGCTCCGTTCAAGCCGAGCTTCATCCGCGAGGTGACCCGCGAGGATATTCTCAAGCTGATGGAGATAAAGATGGGACGCATACTGAAGTTCAACTCCGACAAATGCAACGCGACGATTGCCCAGATACGCGAGGAGATCGAACGCATAAACCATCACCTCGACAATATCGTGGACTACACCGTCAGCTGGTTCGCCATGCTGAAAGAGAAGTACGGCAAGAACTATCCGCGCATGACCGAGGTGCGCAACTTCGATACTATCGAGGCAACGAAGGTGGTGGAAGCAAACGAGAAGCTATACATCAACCGCGCGGAAGGCTTCCTTGGCATGAGCCTCAAAAAGGATGAGTTTGTGTGCAACTGCTCGGACATCGACGACATTATCCTGTTCTACCGGAACGGGACGTACAAGATAGTGAAGGTGTGCGACAAGATGTTCGTCGGGAAAGATGTCATATACGTGAATGTCTTCAAACGCAACGACACACGCACGATATACAACGTTATCTATCGCGACGGGAAAGTCGGCAGCAGCTACATCAAGCGTTTTGCCGTTACCGGGGTGACGCGCGACAAGGAATACGACGTGACGAAAGGGACGGAAGGCTCGCGTGTGCTCTATTTCAGCGCAAACCCCAACGGAGAAGCCGAGACAGTCAAGGTCGTCCTGAAGCCGAAGCCCCGCCAAAAGCTGCTTGTCTTCGAAAAAGATTTCAGCGAAATCGCCATCAAAGGGCGCGGCTCGATGGGGAATATCCTGACCAAGGCAGACGTGCATAAGATCAGCCTCAAACAACGGGGTAGCTCCACCCTCGGCGGACGGCAGGTGTGGTTCGACCGCGATGTGCTGCGCCTCAACTACGACGGCAGAGGAGAAGAATTAGGAGAGTTCCAAAGCGACGACCTTATTCTTGTCATCCTGCAGAGCGGCGAGTTCTATACGACGAACTTCGACCTCAGCAATCACTACGACGACAACATTCATATCATCGAGAAGTTCGATTCGAACAAGGTGTGGACGGCGGCACTGTATGATGCCGACCAGAAATATCCCTACCTGAAACGTTTCGTGCTGGAAGCGGGAAGCAAGAAGCAGAATTTCCTTGGCGACAATCCGAAGAGCCGGCTACTGCTGCTCACCGATGAGGCGTATCCGCGCATTGAGGTGGTGTTTGGCGGACACGATGCGTTCCGCGAGCCTTTGGTGCTGGATGCCGAAGACTTTATCGGTGTGAAAGGATTCAAGGCAAAAGGCAAACGTATCTCCACCTTCGAAGTGGAGACCGTCAACGAACTGGAGTCAGCGCGCGTCGTGCCGGCTGCACAGCTCTCGGACGGTGGCGGCGAAGACCTTTCCAAACAGAAAAACGAGGATGCGGAGCAGATGCCGCTTTTCGATGAATAAGTAACGGGGATGCTTGCGGGTTTACAAAAAGTACGTACTTTTACGCCGCAAAAAATGAGAAGCGGCTGTGGTGTAATTGGTAGCCACGTCAGACTTAGGATCTGATGCTTCACAGCGTGGGGGTTCGAGTCCCTTCAGCCGCACAACAATAAAGCCTTCCGAGCTCGGAAGGCTTTATTGTTTGATCTCCTCGAAGTCCACGTACTCGCCTTCGTCTTTAGGGAAAATCTTCCCCCGTGTGGGCGAGCCGTTATTGCCCTGTGATGTATTCTGACGACGGCGGCTGCCGTCGTCGCGACGTTTCCTGCTACTCTTCGTATGGCTGCTCTCTCCGCCGCCGAACAACATGTTCTTGAATGCCCGCAGAATGGTGAACCCCGCCAGAAAAACCAACAGGAGGAAGAAGAGAAACATTATAAACAAGAACTTGAACATAATTGTATTTCGTTACTGGGTTGGGTCTATAATCACATTTGCTTTCTCCCTATGGAAAGAGACAGGAGAATGTAGAGAAGGATTGTTCCGGCAATGCCGAGCATGCCAAAGAAGGCAACGAACAATACGGCACAGCCCACCAAGATATAACGTCTCTCGTTGCCTTTCCAAGCAAGCGACTTGACCTTCAGCGAAAACATCGGTATCTCGGAGACAAGCAGCAGGGAAGTCGTAAATGCCATGAGGAGTGTCGCCACAACAAACAACACAGGCTGCGCCTCTGCCAACGGGGCAAGAGAATATCCCGCAGAAGCCCAAAACAAAGCGTGTGCGGGAACGGGCATTCCGATAAACGAGGTCGTCTGCCGCTCATCAATATTGAACTTCGCCAAACGCAAAGCGGAGAAAGCCGGAATCACGAACGCCAGATAAGGAACGTAGCGGGCGGCATCTCCAAGCGAAAGGCATGCCTTGCTGAGCATCCAAAACACAATCATACCCGGAGCAACTCCGAAGCTGACCACGTCGGACAACGAGTCGAGCTCCTTCCCCATCGGAGAATAGGCTTTCAACAGACGTGCTGCAAAGCCGTCCATAAAATCAAACACGGCAGCCACGATGATCCACACTGCAGCCCACCACAAATCGCCATGCAAAGCCATCACCGTAGCGACGCAACCCGACACCAGGCTCATGCAGGTTACAGTATTGGGAATATGTTTTCTGATATTCATCTTCTCTTACTGTTTCTTTGCTCAGAGACGAGCAATAGGCGTTTGGTTACCTGTCACCTTCTGATCCATCTCGACCAGGACTTCCGACCCTACCGGCAAAAAGACATCCACACGCGAACCGAACTTGATAAACCCCATCTGGTCGTCCACATGACACTTGTCCCCGACCTTGGCATAGGTAACAATGCGACGGGCAAGAGCTCCGGCAATCTGACGCGCCAACACATCCACGCCGTTTTTGGTGGTGATAACGATAGCCGACCGCTCGTTCTCGACACTGCTCTTAGGCAGATAAGCTGCCATAAACCGTCCGTCGTTGTGAGAAACATATTTCACCGTCCCGTTCACCGGAAACCAGTTGGCATGCACATTGAAAACGGACATAAAGATGGAAATCTGCAGACAACGCCGATGAAGGATCTCGTTTTCCATCACCTCTTCAATCGCAACGACAGTGCCGTCTGCCGGAGCGATCGCCAACCCCTCGGAGTCGTATGGGAAACGGCGGAACGGACTGCGAAAGAAATTAAGGACCAACAGAAAGAGAGCGACAGAGAGCACACCGACGACATAGAACAACACACCGCCATCCACCGTATGGTATAACACGACATTCACGACAAACAATATCGTGAACAACGTAAGCAGCAAACCTGTTCCTTCTCTGTGTACTTTCATCTTTTCTTAATGCTGTGCGCCCCGATTCGCCCCGCAAAAGTATTCATTTTTACTCAATGGGCAAACCCTCTCAGAAGCAACGAATGTAGGCTATTGAAAAGCTGTCGTACAGATAATCCTGTATGCCGTGCTTGTAGCCGAACGACAGTATATTCTTCTTCAGTTCATAGTTCAGTTTTGTGCGGAGCACCATCGGTTTGTCGCCTTCCCCACGGTAACCCTTAATGCCGGTGTAGTCGCAACTGAGAGAGAAACCGCGAAATGTCGCCTGCGCACCGAGAGCATACGTCAGTGCGTCGTTCTGGCGATGAACGGCATCGTTTGTCATCCAACAATAGAAGCCTGCCATTCCGTGCAGACGAAACGAAGCTGTCTTCTGCGTATTCTGCCACAGTGTGCGCCCTATGTTGCAATCGAACCAATAAGCCGCCGCATCCGTATAACGAGCATCGCACAGGCGACCTCCGCTTGCTGTCTTCAAACTCGCGTTGGCTACAATGTCCACCCATTTCTCATTAGTCAGCACCTGATAATGGCACGTCAGGATAAAATCGCCATGACAGGGAATCGGAGACTTGACTTCGACGGCACTGCGCTCGTCGCGTACCTCGGGGGATGTCTCGTACCATTCTTGAAACACTCCGTAGAGCGACACGCCGGCACGCCCCTTAGCTATCGGGATATACAAACGGGCAAACACATCCTTTGTCTTGTCGCCGCTCATCTTATGGTATTCGCCTCTTACCTCCGCCTCCCATCGCGCAGATAGCTTTCCGCCCGTCAGCTCGGGAAGAGGAAAGGCGTTCGGTCCGAAATATCGGGGCGTATACTTCAGAAAGGCTGTTTTATCCCGCCAGTCGTCAGCTTGAGCCGACAGGCATAAGCCCAAAAGAAGAACCACTAAAGAAACCTTTACTCTCATCCTATTTCTTTACAAACGGTCGTCCACCAACCGAGGGTCGATACAACCCTTTACATCATACACCACACCGCCACTGCGAGTCAGACTGCGAATGTCCAAATCCATAAACGCCTTATGCGCCACTGCAAGGACAACCGCATCAAACTTCCCATCGGGTAGAGTGTTCATTACCTCTATACCATATTCCCGCCGGACATCCTCCGCTTTTGCCCAAGGGTCGTAAACGGTGACATTCATTCCATAGTCTTTCAACACACGGACAACATCCACCACCTTCGTGTTGCGCACATCGGGGCAGTTCTCCTTGAAAGTAAAGCCAAGTACCAAGACTTCCGCATCCTTCACTCTGACATCTTTCTTTATCATACACTTCACCACCCTGCCGGCAATGTATTCACCCATCGTGTCGTTGATGCGGCGACTGTACAGTATCAACCCCGGGTGGTAGCCGTAGTCCTCCGCCTCGCGGATGAGATAATACGGGTCGACACCGATGCAATGCCCGCCGACCAGCCCCGGCTTGAACGGAAGGAAGTTCCACTTTGTTCCAGCAGCAGCCAGCACCTCGCCGGTGTCTATGCCCAGCAGGTGAAATATCTTCGACAGCTCGTTTACAAAAGCAATGTTGACATCCCTTTGTGTGTTCTCGATAACCTTGGAAGCTTCTGCCACGCGAATGCTCGAGACGGGGAATGTCCCGGCAACAATCACGGAACGGTAGAGGGCATCCACCTTCGCCGCCGCCATGGGGGTGGAGCCGGATGTCACCTTCATAATCTTCTCGACCGTATGCTCCTTGTCACCCGGATTGATACGTTCGGGAGAATAGCCGGCAAAGAAATCCTCGTTATACGTCAGCCCCGATGTCTTTGCAAGGATAGGCACACATTCCTCTTCCGTGATACCCGGGCAGACCGTCGATTCGTATATGACGATGTCGCCTTTCTTCAGTGCCTTGCCCACCGTTTCGCTTGCACGGTACAGGGGTGTCAGGTCCGGACTATGGTGCACGTCAACCGGAGTAGGGACTGCCACGATATAATAATTGCACGAAATCAGGTCTTCTGCGTCGGAAGTGAAATAAAGCCCCGCCTCGTTCTCTTTCGGCAGATGAGACAAGAGCACCTGCCTCAAGGCTTCGCCCGAAACCTCTTTCGTAGCATCTTCCCCCGAGCGCAAAGCGGCAACGCGCTCTTTCTTCACATCGAAACCGACCACCGGATATTTTGTTGCAAACAGACGCGCCAACGGCAGCCCGACATACCCGAGACCTACAACGGCTATCCTTATTCTCCCCTCTATTTCTTCCATTTCCTTACGTGTCCGATTGCTCGCAAAGGTAGTGTTTCCTTGGTGGAATTATGTGAAAAACGGCGTTTTATATATACATTTGCCACATATTCAAAACAAAAACAGACAAAACGATGAGAATAGGTATCCTTTCTTCCGGAGGCGATTGCCCCGGCATAAACGCAACGATTCGCGGGGTGGGGAAAACAGCCATCATGCACTACGGCATGGAAGTGATAGGTATACACAGCGGTTTTGTCGGACTGCTCAACAAAGACATCCAGCCGTTCGACGAGCGCAGCCTGTCCGGCATCCTTAACCTTGGAGGAACGATTTTGGGTACCTCGCGCGAGAAACCGTTTCGCAAGCTCCTCGCATCCGGAGAAGGCGACAAGCCGCAAATCATCATGCAGAACTACGAAGAGCTGGGCTTGGACTGCCTTGTCTGTATCGGAGGGAACGGCACGCAGAAGACCGCAGGGCTGCTCTCGGCATTGGGTCTGAACATCATCGGCGTCCCCAAGACCATCGACAACGACATTTGGGGAACGGACATAACTTTCGGCTTCGACACGGCAGTCAACATCGCAACCGAGGCAATCGACCGCCTACACTCGACAGCAAGCTCACACAAGAGGGTGATGGTGGTGGAAGTAATGGGGCATCATGCGGGGTGGATTGCCCTGTACGCCGGAATGGCCGGCGGGGCGGATGTAATCCTGCTGCCGGAATTGGGATACGACATGGAGAAGGTGAACCAAACCATCCTCGACCGCGCTCATCGCGGCAAGCCATACTCCATCGTTGTTGTTGCCGAAGGATTGGAAACGCCGGAAAAGAAACGTCCGTCTGCCTATATCACACACACGATAGAGGCTGCCACGGGCATCGAGTCGCGCGACACGGTGTTGGGCTATATCCAGCGTGGCGGCAACCCTTCGCCTTTCGACCGCAACCTTGCAACCCGTCTTGGCGGGCATGCCACGGAGCTGATTGCCAGTCGTCAGTTCGGGCGTATGGTCTGCATGCGGGGCGACAAAGTGGAGTCCGTCGCCCTGTCGGAGGTTGCCGGCAAACTGAAACTGGTCTCTCCGGACAACGACCTGATTGTTCAAGGAAGAAGAATGGGAATATCGTTCGGCAGATGAAAAAA
>CAVJTV010000025.1:0-12044 GCA_963652435.1 Desulfovibrionaceae bacterium
ATTGCGTCTGCAAAATTCGTCCATGCAATTTGCAAGAAGGAATTGCGTCTGCAAAATTCGTCCATGCAATTTGCAAGAAGGAATTGCGTCTGCAATCTTGCCGTTACGCAAACTGCATGCTGCATGAGATTTCAAAACAACAGCATCGTGGAGTATGAATTTCCACCGTCGGGGTGCGGCAGTGACAACATAGGGGCGAGAGTGCGTTTTGGGATGCCTATATTCCCGTTGTAAAAAGTTTACGTACATTTGTGGTTCGAAAAAGCAAAAGGATTTATGTTTAAAGATAAAACAATCGTATACACTTCCGGAACATTCGATATGTTTCACTACAATCATCTTCGGATGATTAACTATGCCCGCAGTTTGGCAGACATCCTTATCGTCGGCGTAAGCACCGACGAGCTGGTTTCCTCTTACAAGGCTAAGCCTATCATACCGTTTCACGAGCGTCTTCAGATTATCGAAGCACTGAAGACACCGGACATCGTCATACCGCAACACACGCTGGATCATACGGAGATTGTGAAGAAGCTGAACATCGATGCCTTCGTGGTCGGCGACGACTGGTACGGCAAATACGATTACCTGAAAGACCTGGGTGTGCAGGTGTTCTACTTCCCGTACGGAACGGGGGTGTCTTCGTCGAACCTGAAGAAAACCATTCACGACTCCTACGAAGAGAACCTGAGGCATCAGCGGCACGCAAAGCCCGACATCGTAAAGGAAACGGGGGAAAAATAAGCACGCAAACGATGGGAAAATATGCTTTGATTACCGGAGGCACGAAAGGTATCGGCAGGGCTGTGGCTGCTTGCCTCGGGAAGGCGGGATACAACCTCGTGCTCACCTACGCTTCCGACACGGAGAAGGCAGTGGAGACCTGCGAGAGCCTACAGCTGGAGTTCGGGATTAGCGCGGACGCGTTGCAGGCAGACGCCACAAAGGCGGAATCGATAGACAAGATAGAGGCTTACTTGGAGGAAAGGGGGATACATCCAGATACCGTTGTGCTCAATGCGGGGCTGACGTGTCGCGACAGGTTCGAGGATATGACGCTCGAGGCTTGGGAGCGGGTGTTCTTTGCAAACGTGCATTTCCCCGTGTTCCTGCTGCAACGCATCGTGGGGAGGATTGCCGCGGGTGGCAGCGTCGTCTTCACAGGCTCGCTTATGGGTATACAGCCGCACTCCGTCTCCTTGGCATACGGCGTGACGAAGAGTGCCGTGCATGCATTGGTGAAAAACTTGGTCAAGTTTCTTGCGCCCTACAAAGTGCGCGTGAACGCAGTCGCCCCTGGCTTTGTCGACACCGAGTGGCAGAAGACCAAGCCGGCGGAGATACGCAGAAACATCGAGGGGAAGGTTGCCTTAGGTCGCTTTTGCGAACCGGAGGAGCTGGCGGAAGTGTACCGGATGTTGATTGAGAACAGTTATTTGAATGGCGAAGTGGTCGTTGCAGACGGCGGGTATTCGTATAAGTAGAGAGACGGATGAGCAATTTGGATAAAGAATACGAAGCATCACTGAAATCGATAGAGACGGAGAACATCGTGGATAGAGCGTTCTATCGCCCGATAGGTTTCCGCATTGCCCGCGCGCTGCGGGGCACGGGAGTAACCCCGAACATGGTGACGATTATCTCCATCTTCGTGGGAGCTGCCGCAGGTTATATGTTTTACCACGATGATTTGGTGTATACCCTCTGCGGCATTTTGGTATTGGTTCTTGCGAACATACTCGATTGTGTGGACGGTCAGCTGGCTCGTCTGACGGGTATCAAGTCTGCAATAGGGCGCATACTCGACGGCTTTGCCGGCGACATCTGGTTTGCCTCGATATATGTCGGCTTTGCCCTCAGACTGTCGCACGAGTATGGCACATATTGGTTCTTTGCCTTGGCTGTCGCCTCCGGACTGTCCCACTTGGTGCAGGCAAACATCACCGACTACTACAAGACGCTGCATCTTTATTTCATCAGTAAGGACAAGGGCGCGGAGTTTCAGTCGCTGGAACAGGTACGATCGCGTCATAAGGAGATGAAGCTCGGCATCAACAAGACGTTCTACTTTCTGTATAAAGGATACACGCTGCTTCAGGTGAAAGCAACCCCGTCGCTGCAACGTATGCTGCAAAGCCTTCACGGCAGATACGGAGACGACATTCCGGAGAGCGTGCGGACGGAATTCCGCCGGCAGAGCCGCGCACTGATGCGATACATAGACCTGTTGACGTTCAACGGCCGCACGATAATAATGTTCATCGTCGTGTTGATAGGCGAAGTGTGGATATATTTTCTCTATGAGATAATCGTCTTGAACGTCGTGCTGATGGTATCGATGCACAAACACGAAAAGATGTGCGAATCGTTTATCGGGAAATAATCTATGAAAAAGAGCGTAATAGACATCAACGATTTACAGAAGGACTACCCGTTTTTCAGAAGCCGCTTGGGCACTTTCTTGGGGAAAAGGTTAATCCGATGGCTGAGCGTAGACAAAGTAAACAGGGTGCATGCCGCCAGTTGCCATCTGCACGGGGCTGAGTTCACCTCCGCCATACTGCGCGATCCTCTGATCGACATAAAGTATCGACTGCACAATGCGGAGGTGCTCGACGGTCTGCCAGAAGGGGCGTTCATCACCGTCTCCAACCATCCCATCGGCTCGATAGACGGCATCATGCTGATAGACATCATGGCAGCACGCCGACCGGACTTCAAGGTGATGGTAAACGAGATATTGGTGAAGATTGGTGCGATGAAAGACAATTTCGTGTCTGTCCTCCCCGACTCCTCTGGTAACGGTCCGAACCCTGCGAACATAAACGGCGTGCGCTATTCACTGCAACGCCTGAAGGAAGGTCATCCTATGGGTTTCTTTCCGGCAGGAGCAATCTCGTTCTATAATAAAAAGGAAAAGGCTGTGCGCGACCTGCCGTGGACACATAGTGTGATCCGGCTGATCCGCAAAGCCAGTGTCCCTGTCTATCCCGTCTATTTCGATTTCCTGAACTCCCGTTTCTTCTACAATCTGGGGCGCATCAGCTGGAAGATACGCACACTGCGTATCCCTGCCGAGGCATTCAACAAACGGGGAAAGACGGTGGATGTGTACATAGGCGAGCCTATCCAACCCGACGAGCTGAAAGACTTCGCAGACGACGCGTCGCTGGCTAAATTCCTGTACGATCGCACGTATGGGGCGAAAAAATAGCCGAGGTTACGATGAAGATTTATAATTTTGGCAGGCAAACTGATAATTACAGATATTATGATTGACGTTCGGCAAGTAAAACAACGCTTCGGAATTATAGGAAACAGCCCTGATTTGGATAGGGCTATCGACGTGGCTCTTCAAGTGGCACCGACTGATTTGTCGGTGCTTATCACAGGAGAGAGCGGCGTCGGGAAAGAAACATTTCCTCAGATTATACATCAAAACAGTCCACGCAAGCACGGTCAGTATATAGCCGTGAACTGCGGTGCCATCCCTGAAGGAACCATCGACTCGGAGCTTTTCGGTCACGAGAAAGGATCTTTCACCGGTGCGTTGGCAGACCGTAAGGGTTACTTCGAGGTGGCTGACGGGGGGACAATCTTTCTCGATGAAGTGGGAGAACTGCCCATCCCGACACAGGCGCGTTTGCTGCGTGTGCTTGAAACAGGAGAATTCATCAAGGTCGGTTCATCCAAGGTGCTAAAGACAAACGTGAGAATCGTTGCAGCAACGAATGTAAACCTTGTGCAGGCAGTGGCGGAAGGAAAATTCCGTGAAGACTTGTTCTACCGTCTTAGCACAATTCCCATCAAGGTGCCGCCGTTGCGCGAACGCGCAGACGACATAGTATTGTTGTTCCGTAAGTTTGCCGCCGACTGTGCAGACAAGTATCGTATGCCGCCGATCCGTTTGAATGAAGAGGCAAAGCAGCTGCTCACCTCCTACCGTTGGCCGGGCAACGTCCGCGAGCTGAAGAATATCACAGAACGTATCTCTATAATCGAAAGCGACAGGGATATCACGGCTGAGAGACTGAAGCTGTATCTCCCTGATTTGGACGTGGAGAAATATCCCGTTCTTGTCAAACATGAGGAAAACGACCGGAAGTTTTTTGGCAGCGAGCGTGAGATACTCTATCAGGTGCTCTTCGATATGAAGAAAGACGTGAACGACCTGAAGAAGCTGGTGCATGATATCATGGGTGGAAACATCACCATTGCCGGTGATGCCGCTTACACTCATCCTATCCAGCAGGTGCAGTCCTCACCCATCCAGGAAGCGGAAGCTGTGGAAGATACCGAGGCGCTTTCATTGGAAGAGGTCGAGAAGGAAATGATCCGTAAGGCATTGGAGCGGCACAACGGACGACGGAAAGGTGCGGCTGCCGACTTGAAGATATCGGAACGTACGCTTTACAGAAAAATCAAGGAATATAATCTGGAATAGAGGTATGTTGAAGAAGCATATAACATGTCTATGCTTGATGATGGGTGTGGTGCTCGCCGCCTGTTCCATTTCATATAAGTTCAACGGGGCTTCAATCGACTATACCAAGATAAAGACGATTACCATCAAGGACTTCCCCAACCAGGCTCCGCTGGTCTACCCTCCGCTGTCGCAGGAATTCACCGAGGCGTTGAAAGACATCTATATCCGTCAGACACGCCTTCAGATGGTCAGCGACAGTGGAGACTTGGACTTGGAGGGCGAGATTACGGGCTACGAGCTGACGCCTATGGCTGTCAAGGAAGATGCCTGGTCGTCGCAGACGAAACTGACAATAACCATCCGCGTCCGTTATTCCAACCAGGCAAATCCGGATGAAGATTTCGAACAGAATTTCTCGGCTTACCGCGAGTTTGATGCCACCCAGATGTTGCAGGATGTGCAGGCAGAACTATGCGCCGAGATCATTGAGGAGCTAACCGATCAGATTTACAACGCCACCGTAGCCAACTGGTAACCCCCTCTCATGGAAGCCGAAGATTTGTATACATTCATGGATGACCCCTCACTGTTGAATGGGGAGACTCTCGCCCCGCTACGGAAGATTGTGGAGGAATATCCCTATTTCCATGTCGCGAGGATGCTTTATCTGAAGAATCTGGCGGTGACCGGCGATGCGCAGTTTGCCGAAGAGCTAAGGAAGACGGCGGTCTATATCCCCGACAGGAAGAAACTGTTTGCGCTGATTGAAGGAGAACGCTACAACATAACGTTTCCTTTAGCTGCGGACGCGGAAGATGTTTCGGCAGACGATTCTTTCTCGCTGATAGATGCGTTCCTTGCCGACAGAGAGAGCAAAGAAAGCACGCCATCGGCAGACGACGAAAGCCAACAGATTCATCCGTCAGTGTCGAGCGACTACATCCATTGGTCGCTCCCGAAAGAAAACGAAGCGGAGGAGGAAGAACCTTCGCCAAGGCTGCAACATCAGGATCTGATCGACGAGTTTATCAAGAACGACGAAGAACGCGCTGCGGGCGACAGGCTGTCTGCAACCCTGTCTCAAGAAGAGACGCCACTCCCACCGCCATTGGAAGAGACGGAAAACGAGCCATCAGACGACAGCTCTTATTTCACCGAGACGTTGGCGCATATCTATATCAAGCAAAAGCGGTACGAGAAAGCTCTGCTTATTATTAAAAACCTATATTTGAATTATCCGGAAAAAAACGCTTACTTTGCGGACCAAATTAGGTTTTTGGAAAAGCTGATTATTAACACTAAAAAATAAGACAAAGATGTACGTATTTATTTCTATTCTGATTCTGATCGCTTCGATACTTTTGATCCTGATCGTGTTGATCCAGAATTCAAAGGGAGGAGGTTTGGCTTCAGGGTTCTCTTCTTCCAACCAGATCATGGGTGTACGTAAGACAACAGACTTCCTTGAGAAAGCAACTTGGGGATTGGCTGGTTTCGTTATCGTATGCAGCATCATCATCACCGCTTTCATCCCGAGAGCAACAACGACTGTGGAATCTGAAATCAAGCAGCAAGTGAACGATGCTGTGGTAATCGACCCGAGCACGGTGGCTCCTAACTTCGGTACCGCTCAGCCGTCGGCAGAACAGACGGAAGACAATACGGCTGAAAAGGCGGAATAATAAGATAAAAAACAAAAGAATCGGAGCACCACTGGCGGGGTTGTCGGTGGTGCTTCATCGTTTTATATGGATACACTTCATTTCGACGGACTGATCATTGGGATCGCAACATTCCTTATCATCGGATTCTTTCATCCGGTGGTTGTGAAGGCGGAGTATTATTGGGGCACGAAGTGCTGGTGGGTGTTCCTGCTTTTAGGGATAGTCGGGACGGTGGCGTCGCTGCTTATCGAGAGCGTTTTCATGTCGGCAATATGCGGGGTGTTTGCTTTCTCGTCGTTCTGGACGGTGAAAGAGGTGTTCGAGCAGGAGGAGCGTGTGCGGAAAGGATGGTTTCCCAAGAACCCGAAGAGAAAGTATCCGGAGAAATAGTTTTGATGTTTTTACAACTCTGTCTACCTTAGCGCGACGAAAATAAAAATTTAATCATTTAACAACCATGAAGAGAATTGTTTTGTTACTGGCGATGAGCCTAAGTATTGGAAATGTGTTTGCACAGGATGCTGACAAACTGAGAGATGAGGGAGATGCTGCATTGAAAGCGAAGAACTATGCGGAGGCATACACGAAATACGACGGGTTCTTGAAGCAGACCAACAACGAAGATGCCGACCGCGTGTTCAACTGCGCGTTCGCAGCCTTTCAAGCCAAGAAATACGAAGAGGCTGTGAAATACTACGATCTGGCTATTCAGAAGAAAAAGAACGTCGAAGACGCCTATGCGGGCAAGGCTATGTCGCTGCGCAACCTCAACAAGGCAGCCGAGTTTGCCGCAACAGTGGAAGAGGGGCTGAAAATGAAACCGGGCGATGCCGATTTGGAGAAGCTGCTTTATGTCTACTGCATCAAGCAGGGTCAGGCTGCGCAAAAGAGCGGCAACGTGGCGAAGGCTGAGGAACTGTTTAAGGACGTGTTGATTGTGGGCAACGCGAAATATAAGGAGAACGCCCTGTACAGCTTGGGCGCGATGTACTACAACGAAGGCGCGAAGATCTTAGCTGCGGCAACCGACCCTGCCAAGTATGAAGCCGAGAAAACCAAGGCAGACGCTCAGATGAAGAAGGCGAAGGAATACATGGAACAGGCTGTGGCTCTCAACGCTGCGAACGCCAACGCAAAGAAAATTTTGGATTCCATCAACGAGACATTGGCAAAATAAGGATACGCAGGCGACCTCTTCTTGGGGTCGATGGCGAGAAATACGGTGCTCGAGGCTATACGCTTCGGGCATCGTGCTTTTTTAGCCGTCGGCATCATTTCCGGATGCCCGGAAGGTATCGCGGAATGCTCCGTAATGAAAATTCAGTACTGAGAAACCTTCACGGAGTGCTCCGCAATAAAAATTCAGCACTGAGAAACTATCACGGAGTGCTCCGCAATGAAAATTCAGTACTGAGAAACCTTCACGGAGTGCTCCGCAATGGAAATTCAGCACTGAGAAACTATCACGGAGTGCTCCGCAATGGAAATTCAGCACTGAGAAACCTTCACGGAGTGCTTTGTAACGGTTTCCGGATGCCCGGAAACCATTATCCCCCCCTTAGTGACCCAAAAGGAAGCGGAACACGTCGTTGCCGTTCGCGTAGATAAGCAGGGCGAAGAGGATGAACATGCCGGTGAGCTGCGCGTATTCGAGGAATTTGTCGCTCGGCTTGCGACGGGTAATCACCTCGTAGAACAGGAACATCACGTGCCCGCCGTCGAGCGCAGGTATGGGCAATATGTTCATAAAGGCAAGGATAATGGACAGGAAGGCGGTCTGCATCCAGAACATCTGCCAGTTCCATACGGCGGGGAAGATTTTCCCTATCGTGCCGAAGCCACCGAGGCTCGACGCGCCCTCTTTCGTGAAGACATATTTCATATCGCTGACATACCCTTTCAGAGTATTCACGCCAAGACGTATCCCTGCGGGGAACGATTCGAAGAAACCATATGTGCGGGTAACTGTCGGATAGAGCTCTTCGGCACTCTTCAGTGCAACCCCGATCATGCCGGCACTGTCCGGACGGACAACCGCAGTGCGTTCCGCTCCGTCGCGATAGAAGCCGATCGTAATATCCCGCCCCTTGTTATGTGCCAACAGCGGAGCGACCTGCTCGAACAGCGGAGTGGGCTGTCCGTTGACAGACACCACGCTGTCGCCGGCCTCGAGACCTGCCGCAGCAGCGGGGGCGTCGCTTCCCGAAAGCTCTTTTACCACCATCGGTATGCGGTTGGGATTGGCAAAGCCCTTCCCTTCACGCATGAAACGCTGCATCATGTCTTCAGGTACGGTGATGACCGTCTCCGCGCCGTCGCGCAACACCGTCACGCTGCCGGCTTCCACCACCTTGCGGAACGTAGCCTGGCTCAGCCTGTCGAGCTCCGTGCCGTCTGCCTTCAGCAGTATGTCGCCATCCTTAAAACCTATCTCATGGAACGCCTCGCTGTAATACATGCCATGTTTCATGTTCTTCAGCGGCAGGTAGGTCTCGCCCCAGGTGTAGAGCACCATCGAATATATGAACAGTGCCAGCAGGAAGTTGAACAGCACCCCTCCAATCATAATCATCAGACGCTGACCTGCAGGTTTGGAGCGAAACTCATAGGGCTTGGCGGGTTGCGCCATCGCATCCTTGTCCATGCTCTCGTCTATCATTCCCGAAATCTTGCAATAGCCTCCGAGCGGCAGCCAGCCGATGCCGTATTCCGTGTCGCTATTCTTCGGCTTGAACCTGAACAGGGCAAACCACGGGTCGAAGAAGAGGTAGAACTTCTCTACCCTCACCTTGAAAATGCGGGCGAAGATGAAATGCCCGAACTCGTGCACAATGACCAATATCGACAAGCTCAGTATGAGCTGCAGTGCTCTGATTAAAAATGTGTCCATCGTTTGTTTCTATCGTTTCTTTATTTATTGCCTGTTATAAGTCGACCTGCCACGCGACGCGCCTCGGCATCGGTAGCCACATAATCTTCGTAGGTAGGTGTCGCAACAAAAGGCACCGCCCCCATTGTCTTTTCAATCACGTCGCTCATCGCGAGGAAGCCTATCTCATCCCGCAGGAAAGCAGCCACCACCACTTCGTTGGCGGCATTGAGTATACACGGCATGTTTCCTCCCACACGAACGGCATCGAAGGCGAACGCCAGATTACGGAAACGCTTCATGTCGGGCTCTTCGAACGTCAGTGCGGAGTATTGCATGAAATCGAGCTTCGAAGCCTTGCTTGCAAGACGTTTCGGATAGGAGAAGGCATAGCTGATGGGCAGCTTCATGTCGGGAATGCCCAACTGGGCAATCACGGCGCCGTCTTCAAACTGCACCATGGAATGTATCACCGACTGCGGATGAACCACAATCTGTATCTGCTCCGGCGTAACGCCGAACAACCACTTCGCCTCAATCATCTCGAAGCCCTTGTTCATCATCGAAGCCGAGTCTATCGTAATCTTCGCCCCCATACTCCAGTTCGGGTGCTTTAGTGCCTGCGCCTTGGTCACCACCGCCAGTTCTTCCATTGTCTTCGTGCGGAACGGACCGCCCGAAGCCGTCAGAAGGATCTTGTCTACGGGGTTCTCCCACTCTCCCGCCAGACACTGGAAGATGGCGGAATGCTCCGAATCGACGGGCAAGATTGCCGTCTTGTGCTCCGCTGCCAGCGAGGTGATAAGCTCGCCGGCTACCACCAACGTCTCTTTGTTTGCCAGAGCTATCGCCTTCCCTGCACGGATGGCAGCAATCGTCGGCTTCAGCCCTGCATACCCCACCATGGCAGTCAGCACCATGTCGATAGGCTCCGACTGCACCACCTGCGCGATGGCTTCCGAGCCTGCCCACACCTTTATCGGAAGATCCTCGAGAGCCTCCTTCAGCTCGGGATACTTCTGTTCGTTGGCAACGACAACCACCTCGGGCATGTATTTGCGTGCCTGGTCTATCAGCAGATCCACATTATTATTGGCTGTGAGGGCATACACCTCAAAGAGGTCGCTGTGCTCGCTGACCACCTCCAATGCCTGTGTCCCTATCGAACCTGTCGAACCTAATATGGCTAAAGTCCTTTTCATCTGTTTAGAATGCTATGTATTCTTCGGGGTTGACCGGCGTACCCTTATACCACAACTCGAAATGGAGATGCGGACCGGTGGAGAGCTTCCCTGTGTTCCCGACCAAAGCAATAGCCTCGCCGGCCTTCACGCGGTCGCCAACATCTTTCAAGAGAAGCTCGTTATGTTTGTAGACGGAAAGGAAACCGTTCTTGTGTTGCAGCTGTATCACATTCCCCACATTAGGATCGAAGCCGGCAAACACCACCGTACCCTCCAATGTCGCGAGCACACTCTCTTTCGGAACTGCCACGATGTCCACACCATAGTGACCGATTTCCGCCTCGTAGTGCGACGACACCACCCCGCCCACAGGCTTGTAGAAAAACATCCCGTCGGCAGGAGCACGGTTGGGGCTCAGCACCGTAAGGTTGTATTTCTCTTCTTCCTCAAACGTCTTGACAAATGTCTCTTCCGCCTTGCTGCGAGGAATATCGTAGCTTGCGTCCACACGTGCCAAAGAATCGATACTGCGGATGGAATCCAACTCGATTGTGCCGGACAGGATACCGGCGACATTATTCAGATAGAGCGACTGTATCGCCATCATCCTCTCCAAGGAGTCGGCACGCAGCGCATTATCTATTATCTCCTTGCGCACCTCCACGTCCAAATAACCCGGGAGGTAGTTGCGTATCGGCGTTTTTATGACTATCAGCGCGGTGGCACATACCAGCGAGAAGGCGAAGAACAAAAGCGTAAGAAATGCCGACAGTTTCGACAAGCGCAACGACCACACTTCCTCAAGCGTCGACTCGTTGATAAAAGACAGCTTGTATTTGAACCGGATGCGGTGCCAGAATGTCTTCCCTTTATGTTTTTGATTCTCTGCCATAAATCTCTTCACCTTATAAGTTGAGCAGCCCTTCGGGAACGGAGACCCGCAGCGTCTTGTCGTCGTGACTGACTGAGACAATCAGTTCCTCTGCTGCCGGAAGAAGAAGCTCGCTACCGCCATGGTCGATCTGAAAGAGCACATTGAGGGTCGTATCGTCCACATCGGTTATCCTGCCAAGTGTGCCGTGACGCTCGTCAACGACGGTGTAGCCCACGAAACCATCCCACGACATATCACCCACCAAACAGTCTTCATCCTCCACATATTTCAGCGGAAAGAACACCTCCCTGCCGCTGAACTCGCGGGCAGACTTCTCGTTGTCCACCCCCTCAAGTTTCACCAGCATGACGGTGTCGCTTTTGTATCTGTATTCTTCGATAAAGAAAGGAACAAGTATGCCGTCTATTTCGCAAACGACATACGGGTCGTCCACCGTGTCGAACAAGTCGCAGCCGGTCACCAGCGAGATCTCACCCTTCACCCCGTGAGGCTTGGCGAACTGCCCGATCTTGAAAACTTCTTCTTTCCTTATCATATGGTGCTTCAGAGCCGGGTGATGCGTGCTCCTATACTGTTCAAGCGTTTGTCGATATTCTGGTAACCGCGGTCTATCTGGTCTATGTTGTGTATGTGGCTGGTACCTTCGGCACTCATGGCGGCAATCAGCAGGGCAATACCTGCACGTATATCCGGCGAGACCATATTGGCACCGCGCAGTTTGAAGCGGTTGCCCAAGCCTATCACCGTCGCACGGTGCGGGTCGCAGAGGATAATCTGTGCACCCATGTCGATCAGCTTGTCTACAAAGAAGAGGCGGCTCTCGAACATCTTCTGATGGATAAGCACACTGCCGACGGACTGCGTCGCAACAACCAGAAGCACGCTCAAGAGGTCCGGCGTCAGTCCGGGCCACGGTGCATCGGCAATGACCATGATAGACCCGTCGATGAATGTCTCTATCTCATACTTGTCGTGAGTGGGGATATGTATGTCGTCGCCTACCTTC
>CAVJTV010000025.1:12054-18926 GCA_963652435.1 Desulfovibrionaceae bacterium
CCTACCTTCTCCACCGTAATTCCGAGACGGCGGAAGGCATCGGGGATAATCCCGAGCATATCGTATCCCGTGTTCTTTATCGTGATGTCGGACCCCGTCATGGCAGCCATACCTATAAAGCTGCCCACCTCGATCATGTCCGGCTGGATGGTATGCGTCGTTCCGCCAAGGGAGCTTACCCCTTCGACGGTGAGAAGGTTGGAGCCTACGCCGGAGATCTTCGCTCCCATGCGGTTGAGCATCGAAGAGAGCTGCTGCAAGTAAGGCTCGCAAGCGGCGTTGTAGATGGTTGTCTTGCCCTCAGCCAGCACTGCTGCCATAAGGATGTTTGCCGTACCCGTCACCGAGGCTTCGTCGAGCAGCATATATGTTCCCTTGAGACGTTTCGCCTCAATCTCGTATATCTGACGTCCGGCGTCGTATCTGAAGCTCGCACCGAGCTTTTGTATGCCGACAAAGTGCGTGTCGAGGCGGCGGCGACCAATCTTGTCGCCCCCGGGCTTCGGGATCAAAGCCTTGCCGAAGCGCGCCAACAGCGGACCGACAATCATGATCGAGCCACGAAGCGAGCTGCACTTACGCATGAAATCGTCGGTGCCCAGATAGTCTATATCAATGTCGTCAGCCTGGAAGGTGTAGGTCGCCTCGGCTGTGCGCTCCACCTTCACATTCATGTCGCGAAGGAGCTGGATAAGGTTGTTCACGTCGAGGATGTCGGGCACGTTATGTATGGTCACCTTCTCTTGCGTCAACAGAACGGCGCACAGCACTTCCAACGCCTCATTCTTGGCTCCCTGCGGCGTAATCTCGCCCGAGAGCTTGTATCCGCCTTCTATAACGAACGAACTCATTTCTTCTTACGGGGATTATTCTTCTTGTTCGTGCTCTTCGCTGTGGTATTGCTCCGCACCTGCTGCTCTATTTCGGGGAAATCGGGCAGCTCCAGATCGTCTTCGTATATACAGATTGCGCCGTCCGACAGCTCATACAAGTCTTTGAACACCTTATAGTCGTCCACCGACTCCTTGTTCCATGTCATAAGCGACTTCTTCATCTGCATTGCCAACATCAATATCAGAGCGTCTTTCTCATCGCCCGACTCCATCGCCACAACCTTTTCAATCAGCTGCTCGATGATGTGACCGTAGTGACGGTAGTGGATG
This sequence comes from Desulfovibrionaceae bacterium, assembly GCA_963652435.1. GTDB lineage: Bacteria > Bacteroidota > Bacteroidia > Bacteroidales > Tannerellaceae > Parabacteroides. The sequence continues at coordinate 13,218 of CAVJTV010000025.1, forward strand.
CGGTTATGTGGATAAGGGATGTGCGGCGGGCGGGCATCCAGGTCCTCCTTCTTTACGATGTCATACGGATAGTCGATGTTTAACTTGAAGTTCGACATTATTGCCAGATGGTCCCAAAGGATATGCTTGAAATCGTTCACGTCACGCAGATGAGGGAACATATTGCCCATAATGTCGATAATGGTATCGGCGCAGTGCATGCGTTCCTCCCTGTCTGTTATCGTCAAGCAATGGTCCACCATGTTTTGAATATTTCGTCCGTACTCCGGCAGAGGCATCTTCTTTTCTTCTGTGTTGTATCTCATTGTCTTTCTCTTTTGCTCGGCAAAAGTACTTATTTTATCCGTTCACACAAAACCGCCCGCAGTCCTTACTCAGCACTGAGAAACCATCACGGAGTGCTTTGTAATGATTTCCGTATGCCCGGAAAGTATCACGGAGTGCTCTGTAACGGTTTCCGTATGTACGGAAAGTATCACGGAGTGCTTTGTAACGGTTTCCGTATGTACGGAAAGTATCACGGAGTGCTCCGTATCGGTTTCCGGGTGTACGGAAAGTATCGCGGAGTGCTCCGTAACGGTTTCCGTATGTACGGAAAGTATCACGGAGTGCTCTGTAACGGTTTCCGTATGTACGGAAAGTTTCGCGGAGTGCTCTGTAACGGTTTCCGTATGTACGGAAAGTATCGCGGAGTGCTCTGTAACGGTTTCCGTATGTACGGAAAGTATCACGGAGTGCTCTGTAATGAATATTCAGTGCTGAGAAAGTATTGGGAGAAAAAAAGGATGCATCCAAAAGAGCGGACACATCCTTCAAAGATTATTTATTGAGATCTACTCTCTCACTTCGAGAGCAGGTCGATTACCGACTGGTTGGCTTTCCTGACGGCAGCCTCGTTGATCTTGATCACCTTGCGGTCGTATGTCATCAGACCGTTCACCTCGCCTTCCACATCGGTGGTCTGCGTATATACGGCAGCCGAGAAGCCTCGCTTCACGAAGTCCTTCAGCTGGTTGGCATACTTGACATATTCAGCCGTCACCTCGTCGCTGTTCTTGAACTGTACGTATCCCCAGTTGCGCTTGTTCCACCACAGATGGTCTTCCAAAGGCAAACCGATGCCGCCATATTCGCCAAGCACATTCACGCGCGTCGGGTCGAAGAGATACATCGACGGTGCAGGATAGTTGTGCAAATCGAGAATATCCCCGCAGGCACGGTGGTTGCCGCCGCTGGCAGGGTTGACAAGGCGCGAAGGGTCGTAGTTCTTTGTCCACTCAACCACCTTCTCCGTGTCGAACTGCCCCCATGCCTCGTTGAAAGGCACCCATACGACCACCGAAGGATGAGAAACGCAGAGGTCCATAATCTCTTTCCATTCCTGGTAATAGTTGGCAGAAGAAGCCGCAGAACGGTCTTTATCGGTACCGGCATTGTAGGTATGAGGTGCCCAGTTGTTGCCCATATCGCCGCTTGGCATATCCTGCCAAACGAGGATACCCTCCTTGTCGCAGTGGTAATACCAGCGCGAAGGCTCAACCTTCACATGCTTGCGGATCATATTGAATCCCCATGCCTTCGTCTTCGCAATATCGAAATGGAGAGCCTCGTCGGTAGGTGCAGTATACAGACCGTCGGGCCACCAGCCCTGGTCGAGCGGACCGTAGTGGAAGAGGTTCTTGTTATTGAGCTGCATACGCATAATGCCGTCGGTATCCCGCTTCACGGAGATCTTACGGAAAGCGGCATACGACTTCACGTTGTCTATCGTCTTACCGTCTTTCGAGAGAGAAACGATCATATCATAAAGGTAAGGGTTCGAGGTATCCCAAAGCGTCGGGTTCTCCACTGCGAGGCGAAGCTCTTTCCCCTGTACGCCCTTGGCAGAAGCCACAACCTGCCCCTTGTCCATGAGCTTCACCTCGACGACAGAGGTGCAACAGGGGACAGACGTACCGACAGTCACGAGCATCGTCCCGTTGTCAATATTAGGAATGGATTTCACGGAGGTGATATGGTTTGTGGAAACCGGCTCGAGCCATACTGTCTGCCATATACCTGTAACCGGCGTGTACCAGATACCTTCCGGACGGGAAATCTGCTTTCCTCGCGGCTGATAGCCCTTGTCGCTCGGATCGTACACACGAACGACCAACTTCTGACCGCTCTTCCCCGTCAGATACGGAGTGATGTTGAAAGAGAACGGCGTATAACCTCCCTGATGGGAACCTATCAACACATCGTTCACAAACACATCCGCCTTCCAGTCCACTGCGCCGAAGTTGAGCACAACATCCTTGTTCTTCCACGCAGCCGGAACAGAGAATGTACGCTTATACCACAGTTCATTCTTTTCGCCGACCTCCTTCTGCACTCCTGACAGCGAAGACTCGATGGCAAAGGGCACAAGGATGCTACCGTCGAAAGCCGCCGGCTCAACTTCACCCTTAGGCTTGATGGCATACTCCCACATTCCGTTCAGGTTGACCCAGTCTGCACGTTCCAACTGCGGACGCGGATACTCGGGCAACACGTTCTCGGGATTTACCTGCTCCGCCCATTTTGTCTTGATTTTGCCACCGGCAGGCTTCCATTGAGCCTGCGCACACACGGCAAGTGCCAATGCACAGCACACCAATAATGTCTTTTTCATGTTCTTAAAATATTTGATTACGTCTTTCATGACATTGTTTCGGGCACAAAGATACTTTTTTGGTGCAATCCCTCAGGTAAGAAGATTACCTTTGCCGCATATAATAAAAACAAAAAAGGTATGAAAGCACAGATTATCATTCTCCTAACAGCCTGTTTATGCAGCATTGCAGGCTCGGCACAAGACCGGTTCGACAAATACTTCACCCACAAAAGTCTCAGGATAGACTTTGCCCTCAGCGGAAATGCCAAGACTCAGTCGGCAGCCATAGAAACGTTGCGTGAAGAGCCGGTGTGGGGCGGTCCGATGAAGAACCTCATCGATGGGTTCGGTTACGGAGGTTATTACGTCAATATATACGACAAACCGAGCGGCGAGCTTATCTATTCTCGCGGGCTCAACACACTCTTCGAAGAATGGCGCACAACGGAAGAAGCCAAGACCGAGACGCAGTCGTGGACAAACAGCATCTCTGTGCCTTATCCCAAAGGCGCAGTCACCGTCGAGATTACGGCACGCGACAAGGCGGATATGCAATTCCATTCACTGCTGAAGACCGATGTTGACCCGGCAAGTATCTTCATCGACCGCAGCCCCCTGAAAGAAAACAAGGTGACAAAGCTCCAGTACAAAGGTGACCCGAAGGAGAAGATAGACTTGGTGTTCCTTGCCGAAGGGTATACCGCCAAAGAGCAGGACAAGTTCGCTTCAGACGCAAAGAGGTTCACCGAAGCCTTGTTTCAAACGCCTCCCTACACCACGCGACGGGAAGACTTCAACGTGTGGGCTGTCGGTCTCGTTTCTGAAGACAGCGGGATGGACATTTCGGGTAAAGGCATCTACAGGAACACGGCACTGAACTCGGGTTATTATACGTTCGGCGTCGACCGTTACCTGACGACGCGTGATATAAAATCCATACGCGATGCCGTATGGAACGTGCCTTGCGATGCCATATTCATATTGGTCAACACCGACACATACGGCGGTGGCGGCATATATAACTTCTATGCCATGGGAACGGCAGACAACCGACAGACACAAGAAGTCTTCGTCCACGAACTCGGGCATAGCTTAGCCGGACTGGCAGACGAGTATTATACCTCAGAGGTTGCTTATCAGGATTTCTACAATCTGCGTTACGAACCATGGGAACCGAATATCACCACGCTGGTTGATTTCGACAGCAAGTGGAAAGACCTGTTACCCTCCGGCACTCCCATCCCTACCCCGCTTGACGATGCCCACAAGGACAATATCGGCGTGTTCGAAGGTGGCGGATACATGGCAAAAGGAATCTACCGACCGATGGATCACTGCATGATGCACGATTATGCTCCGTTCTGTCCTGCATGCAGCCGTGCCATCCTACGCATGATCAATTATCTGACCGACAGGGATTATTAAAAAACGGCACACCCGCGTCTCATAGTTAAGTAGAATTGCATACTTTTGCGCGAAATTTTATCCAGTAAAATATAGATCAATATGGCAGTTTACTTGAACGATGTATCTCGAACATTCGGTGAATACCTTCTTATTCCCGGTCTGACAACCAAACAATGCGTACCGACAAACGTAACGCTGAAGACCTCGCTTGTCAAACATCGTATGGGCGAAAAGTCGTCTATCGAATTGAATATCCCGTTCGTTTCGGCAATCATGCAGTCTGTGTCCGGACCGAAACTGGCTATTGAGCTTGCCCGCAATGGTGGTCTCTCTTTCATCTTCGGCTCACAGTCTGTTGAGAGTCAGGCAGAGATGGTTCGAAAAGTAAAAAAGTTCAAGGCGGGATTCGTTACCAGCGACTCGAACCTGACACCGGAAAACACGCTTGCCGATGTTGTCGACCTTGTGAGCCGCACCGAACATTCCACGATTGGTATAACCGACGATGGGACGCCGAACGGTAAACTGCTGGGTATGGTTACCAGTCGCGACTATAGGGTGGAGAAGGATGACCCATCGAAGAAAATCAAGGAATTTATGACTCCGTTTTCGAAGCTGATTGTCGGCGAGCTTGGCATCACGCTGAAAGAAGCCAACCAAATCATTTGGGATCATAAACTAAATACCCTTCCGATAATAGATAAAGAGCAACGTCTGGCTTATTTCGTGTTCCGCAAGGACTATGACAGCCACCGAGAAAACCCGAACGAGATATCCGGAGCCGACAAGAAGTTGCTCGTTGGTGCAGGTATCAATACTCGCGACTATGCAGAACGCGTCCCCGCATTGATCGAAGCCGGAGTGGATGTATTGTGCATCGACTCGTCTGATGGTTATTCCGAATGGCAATCCGACACCTTAAAGTGGATCAAGGAGAGATATGGAGATAGCATAAAAGTTGGTGCCGGTAACGTGGTGGACAGAGAGGGCTTTTTGTATTTAGCAGAAGCCGGTGCCGATTTCGTGAAAGTAGGTATCGGCGGCGGATCTATCTGTATAACCCGCGAACAGAAAGGTATCGGTCGCGGACAGGCAACAGCACTTATCGATGTTGCTCGTGCCCGCGATGAATTTATGGAAAAGACTGGGGTTTATATCCCTGTATGTAGCGACGGCGGACTGGTTCACGACTATCACATGGTGCTTGCTTTGGCAATGGGTGCCGACTTCCTAATGATGGGACGCTACTTTGCCCGCTTCGACGAGTCGCCAACGAAGAAACTGCGTATCGGAAACAATTTCGTAAAAGAATATTGGGGCGAAGGATCTAACCGTGCCCAAAACTGGCAACGCTACGATATGGGCGGAACGGCATCTCTGAAGTTTGAAGAAGGGGTAGACAGCTACGTTCCCTATGCCGGCAAGATGAAAGACAACCTCAATCTCACATTGGGCAAGATAAAGGCAACAATGTGTAGCTGCGGTGCAATCACGATTCCCGACCTTCAGAAAAATGCTAAGATCACATTGGTGTCTTCGACCAGCATCGTAGAAGGTGGAGCGCACGACGTAATCCTCAAGGAACAGAACTAACCCTTTCTGAGAGATTAGAAATCGGGTAGGAGGTAAATACTAATCATAGGTATTTATCTCCTACTTTCGTATCT
>CAVJTV010000026.1:0-18409 GCA_963652435.1 Desulfovibrionaceae bacterium
ATTATACATTCCGCTGATGCGGGGTATAATCGACGGAAGAAAACAGATGTAAAACCATTAACAATATGTTATCATGAGTAAGGATTATCGTAAGTACACCCCGAAGGACATATTTGTTTCCTATCTCGGGCGTGAAGCAACAGAGGAAGACATCGCTGCGGGCTACAAACCGGGTCAAAAGGTCTACAACAGGAAGACCGGCAATGAAGTGTTCGATATTTTCACGGAGATGATTAGAACCCACATGAATCACTACCCGGGGTTCTACGCGAAGAAATTCGGCGTGAGGACATGCGATCTGGCGGGATATATCAAGGTGATGAGCGGACTGTTTGTCAAACAATGGATTGACGAATACGTATACCTCGTGGTATCGGAGCTATTGCTTGAAACCGACCTGTCGTTGGGTAAGGTTGCTAAAGCTACGGGCTTCAGTTCGGTTGCAAGTTTCAGCCGGGCATTCATCAAACGCGTCGGCATGCCTGCCACCGAGTGGCGCGAGAAGAAAAAGGAAAAAGCGGGGCGGCGTTAAAACAACTTCACTCGTGCTACCGTAGAACCCCATTATTTCACAAGAAAGTCGTAGAACGGGGTGTAGAGATAGTTGTTGGGCTGGAGATATATTGTTTGTCCTGCAAAGTCGACGACCATATTGAAGCGTTTGAGGAAGTTGTTGCCAAGCGTGCCGTCGATGTCGCTCTTGCTCTGCATACCTTCGGTCAATGTCGAGAACGCTCCCGCAACCTTAGGCAGGACATACTGTCCAATCCTAACCTCGTCGAAGAAGACATTCCTGAGTTCGCCGGAGCTGCCGTCGGAAGACGCGATGCGCGAGATGGCGAAAGGCTTCTGTGTCTCCGACAGATTATGGCTGTTCACAAACGGAGTGTTCAGGTCAAGAACTCTGTCGGAACCGGTATCAACCTCAAGAAGCAGGTCATAGACGTTGCCGTTGATTTTGGCGGGCACAGTAATGAAAGGAACGTCGTACTTGTATTCAAACGGAAAGGCGACGAGAGACTCCGCACCTTCCATCATTTCACCCTTCGGGTAGCAGTATATCTTGAAGTCATCGTAATTGATTTCTATATTGAAAGCCCCGAGAGCATTGAGCCCGACCACACCATCCCAGTAGTCGGCAGGGTAAGGGATATGCGCGCATCCGGCATGCTCGTATTTGACGGAGCCGATGGTCACTGTGTTGTCGTCGCTGTATTCGACGGTGTTCACTCCGGATGCCCCCAGATTGTCTGCCTTCTCTCCTTTATGGATATGCCCCTGCAGCTTCGGGGAATTGGTGTTCAGCACAAGCGAGGACGCTCCGGTGTCCACCAAAAAGTTCAGCGTGTCGGAGCCGTTCACTGTGACGGAGACATAGATTCTGCTGTCTCCTGCAAGGCTGAAAGGGATTTCACCGATCGGCTGTCTGTTTATTATCTTGGCATCGACACCTGTATAAGCAATGAGAAACGCCGCTACCGAGCAAAGTGTGTTTTTGATATTCATTATCGTCAGTGTGTAAAATTATCCTTTCTTGAAAAAGCAGAAGCGGAGCTAAAACATGCCCTGCACCTTGTAGACAAACTCCATCCACACCCAATAGCGGATGGCTTTGCCGAGGAACATGGAGAGGGCGACAATCCACACGTTGGCGCGCAGGAAGCCGAGTGCCACCGCGATGAAGTCGCCCACGCCCGGGAGGAACACGAAGAAGCCCATCCACGAGCCCTTGCCCTCGATCCAACGCTGCACGCGGCTGAGTTTCCCGGCATCGAGCCTGAGATATTTCTCTATCCACTCCACCTTGCCTATCATGCCGAGCCAGTAGCAGCTCATGCCGCCGAGGAAGTTGCCCACGGTGGCTGCCACCATACACTGCCAATAGGATGCGCCCGAGAGCAGCACGCCCGTCAGCACCACCTCGCTGCTGAACGGCAAGACGGTGGCAGCAAGGAACGAGGCGACGAACACGCCGATATATCCGTAGGCTATAAGAAACTCCATAGACGAAGAAAGAGAAGCGCGACGTAGAGCACGACGATTGCCCAGAACAGACAGGTGATGATCCACCCGCGCACGGTGGTGAAGAAATGCGCCGTCAGCACTGCCACAGGTCCGCAAGCCGCCAGAAGAAACTCCTCCGCCTCGTGGTCGAAGACGAAGTAGAGCGAGAAAGACCATACGGCAAGTGTGGTCGTGAAGGAAAGATAGTGGCGCGTGCGGCGCGAGTTGTCGTACTCGTGGATGAAGATATTGGCAATGGCAATGAGCGTGAGCATCGCTGCCACGCTTATCTCAATCCATGTGGCAGACGACACGTCCGACGCCGTAAGGAGGGAAAACCTGAAGCCGGAGAGCGCGTAGTCGAACTGCGCGTAATCGCCCGTCGCGAAACACCAGCCGAGCAGCAGCCAATACACCGTTGCCACGCCCACCAACGTCGCGGCAACAGTGCGCACGTTTAGCGACAGGAAGATATACATCCCTATCCAGAAGACAGGCAGAAACAGCAGTATATGCATCCACAGCAGACTCCCCACGCCGAGCAGCAGCCCCACGTTGAAGGCGTTGCTCCGTGCCTCGGGGTCGTGGTAGGCGGAGAGCAGCTCGTAGAACGCCAGTGTGAGACAGAACGCGCCGACCGACGTTGCCTTGAGCGGCAGGAAGCTCGGGTTGGTGCTCACCAGCAGCACGTAGAAAGCAAAGGGGAGCATCGTCTTTTCGCGTATCAGCACCAGCGCGTAGCTGGCGCGGTGGAGCAGGTACGCCCCACCGAGCATCAGCAGCATGCCGATGGCGTAGGCTGCCGCCTTGTCGGGCAGCAGACGGCAGATGGCGTTCCACAGCGGTGCCGCCTCGGCATCTTCCGCGATGGGATAACCCACCGAGAGCCGGAAGCACTCGCCCCAGCACAGGGCACACACCGCGAGCACGACGGCGAGCGTCCCCTTGCCCGCAATGCCCTGCGCTCGGTTTGTGTGTCTGTGGGTCGTGTCAAACATACATATTGTCTATATCGAATGTCATAGGTCGAAGCCTATGTCGCTCCGGAAATACTTCCCTTCGAAGTCTATCACCCTTGCTGCGGCGAACGACTGTGCGAGAGCCTCTTCCTTCGTCGTGCCGTAGGAGCTGACGGCAATGACGCGCCCGCCGCTTGTGAGTATCCGCCCCTCGGCATCCGTCGTTGTCCCCGCATGGAAGACGATGCTCTCGGGCGCAACCCTGTCGAGACCGCTTATCACCTTGCCCTTCTCGTATGCCTCGGGGTATCCGCCGCTCACGAGCATGACGGTGACCGCCGCACGCGGGTCGACCTTCAGCGTGCGGCTGCCGAGGTCCCCCTTGGCAATGCCCTCCATAAGGTCCACGATGTCGCTCTCTATGCGCAGCATGACAACCTCCGTCTCGGGATCGCCCATGCGGCAGTTGTATTCAATCACCTTCGGGTCGTTCTCGTTGATAAGCCCGAAGAAGATGAATCCCTTGTAGTCGATGCCCTCGGCCTTCAGCCCTTCGACGGTCGGGCGGATGATGCGCTCGTCCACCTTCTTCATGTAGGCTTCGTCGGCAAACGGCACGGGCGACACTGCGCCCATGCCGCCGGTGTTGAGACCCGTGTTGCCCTCGCCCACGCGCTTGTAGTCCTTCGCAACGGGTAATACTTTATAGTTTGTGCCGTCGGTCATGACGAACACCGAACACTCTATGCCTTTCATAAACTCTTCGATGAGCACCGTCTTGCTTGCCTCGCCGAACATTCCGCCGAGCATCTCGCCGAGCTCCCTTTTCGCCTCTTCCAGTGTGTCGACGATGAGCACGCCCTTGCCTGCTGCCAAGCCGTCAGCCTTCAGCACGTACGGAGCCTCAAGCGTCTCGAGGAAGGCGTACCCCTCGTCTATCGTGTCGGCGGATATGCTCTTGTAGCGCGCCGTCGGTATGCCGTGGCGCATCATGAATGCCTTGGCGAAGTCCTTGCTGCCCTCCAGGCGTGCGCCCTCCTTCGACGGACCTATCACGGGAATGTTCTTCAGCGCGGCATCGCCCTTGAAGAAGTCGTAGATGCCCTCCACAAGCGGAGCTTCCGGACCGACAACGACCATGTTCACGCCGTTTGCCACGACAAACTCGCGTATGGCGGCGAAGTCGTCCGCCTTGATGCCGACGTTCGTCCCCACGCAGGCTGTGCCGGCGTTGCCTGGGGCAATGAATAACTTGTCCGTCTTCGGACTTTGTGCAATCTTCCAGGCTATTGCGTGTTCGCGGCCGCCCGAGCCTAATAGCAGTATGTTCATCTTTCAATCAATTATTATCGGTTCATTTCAGATAGTCGTCGAAATACCGCGTGATCTTCTCGTGAAGATGCGGGCGGTCTTTGCCTATCACATTATGCTGATGGCGCGGATAGACGAAGTAGTCGGGGTATGTGCCGGCATCCACCGAGGCTTTCAGGAAGCCGAGGCTGTGTTGCCACACCACCACGGGGTCGATGTCGCCGTGTATCAACAGAAGATGTCCCTTCAGGTTGCCTGCCTTGAGCTTCATGTTGGCATTCTTATATCCCTCGGGGTTATCCTGCGGGCGGTCCATATATCGCTCGCCATACATTATTTCGTAGTTGCTCCAGTCGATGACCGGTCCGCCCGCGACGCCCACCTTGAACACGTCGGGATAGGTGAGCATAAGGTTTGTTGTCATAAAGCCGCCGTAGCTCCATCCATGCACTCCGAGGCGATTCATATCCACATAAGGAAGCGAGCGAAGGAAATCCACTCCCTTCATCTGGTCTGCCATCTCGCATTCCCCGAGGCGGCGGTGGATAACGCTCTCGAACTCGAAGCCGCGCCCAGCCGACCCGCGCCCGTCCACCGTCAGGACGACGTATCCGCGTTGTGCCATATATATGTCCCAACCGCGCGTGCCGTTCATGAAGTCGCCGGTGACAAGCTGTGCGTGCGGTCCTCCGTACACATACACGATGGCGGGGTATTTCCTGCTCTCGTCCAATCCCACGGGCTTGACGAGGCGGTAGTAAAGGTCCGTCACCCCGTCGGCAGCCTTTATGGTGCCCACTTCTATCTCCGGCATGGCGTATCCTTCATACGGGTTCTTTGCCGCGAGAAGGGTCTCCACCGGCTTGCCGTCTTTCGCCCCGACGATGTCTATCTTCCTCGGGATGCCTGGAGCGGAATAGCTGTCGATAACGTATTTCCCGTCGGGAGAAGGCATGGTGTAGTGCACTCCCTGCTCCCCGCAGTCCGGAGACAAGAGGGTGGTCTCGCCCTTCTTTATATTCAGTCTCCATCCGTTGACACAAAGAGGCGAGGCGCAGGATCTCTTCTTGCGCGGCTCAGTGGAGGTGATAAACAGGTTCTCGCCCTTGGCATCGAAGCCCCATACTGCCGTCACTATCCATTCGCCCTTGGTCAGCTGCCGCAGCATATTGCCGCAGGTGTCGTAGAGATACAGATGATTGTATCCGTCGCGCTGGCTCTGCCAGACGAACTTCTCAGGATCATTCGGGAGGAAGAGCACCGGATGCTGCGGCTCGACGTACCGGCTGTTCTTTTCCGTGAACAGGTCGGCTTCCTTCTCGCCGGTAAGGGCAGAGTAGCGCACGAGGTGCATCTCGTTCTGCTCGCGGTTAAGCTCGGCAATGTATATGCTCTTTTCGTCAGGGCTCCAGGCTATGTTCGTGAGGTATTTCTCCCGTGGCGTGCCTGTCTGTAGCCATACGGTCGTGCCGCTCAAGAGGTTGTAGACACCGACGGTCACCTCATGGCTTTTCATCCCTGCCATGGGATACTTTTGCGGCTCCACCTTGGCGCAGCGTGCGTCGATGTTCACAATAGGATAGTCGGTGACCATGCTCTCGTCCATCCGGTAGAAAGCGAGGGCAGAACCTTTGGGCGACCAGAACAGCCCTTTGTATATCCCGAACTCACGCTGATGCACCGCCTGCCCGCAGACAATGCCCTCTCCGGTCTCGTTCGTGACCGCGCTGGTGCGGTTGTCCGGCGAAAGGATCTTGACGTTGTTTTTGTCGGTGAATGCCAAGTAGCCATTCTCGGGGCAGAACTCGTAGTTGTTGCCCGCCTCGTCCATCCGGTAATCGGCAATCACCTTCTTCTCCTTCATGTCGAAGTGTATGCGATGCTGCTTGTTGGTGAAGGCAAGTATCTGTTTCCCTTTGTAAGGCACCGAGAACGCCGGCATATGGGCAACCGAATCAAGCCCGGCAGCCCTTAGTGCCGTGTTCAGCTCCAAGCGGCTGACAAGTATCTCTGCCTTGTGCTTCGGGCGGGCACCCATGACGCTGTTTTTCTCTACATATATATACGTGTCGCCTGCCCACTGCAACCCCTTCAGGTTCTCGGGGACAAAGCGGTTGTACGTCTTCCCTCCCGGGATAAGGTCATGTAAGGTAAACTGTCGGTCTTGCGCTGTCATCGTGGAAGGAGCGGATAAGGCGAATGCACACACTGCAAGAAAAGTCTTAATCGTCGAATTCATCATCATCTCTTTTAAACGGTTTCTTGAAAGGTCGGTTTTCGAAGCGGTCTTTCTTGCCGCGTTGACGGTTGTCATTGTCTTGATATCGCATCCTGGCAGGGCGTTTCCCGTCGCCCGCCTTATCGAACTCCCGACGGTTGTCGCTGAAACGCCTCAGCGCGGGGCGTCCGTCTCTGCGTTCGTCGCCGAAGAAGCGTTTCCCTGGCATCGCTGCCAGACGTTCCTCTTCATCGTCGCTGTGTGCTGCCGCGAAACGGCGTGCCGGACGGTCGGGGCGACCAGCCTTGACGTCCGCCCGCTTGTCACGCTTTCCTTCGGTCTCTTCGGTAGCTTTCTTCTCGCCGAGAGCCTTCTTGTAGTCTTTGTTTTTGCCCTCGAAGATCTCGTAGTGGCGGTATTCGCAGTCGAGCGACCCGTTGACGAGCTTCATCCGTTCGCTCGGGCGCAGACCTATCTTGTCGAAACATTCGTCTCTATAACTGATTATCCATACGTCGTAATCGATGAACACATGCTTCAGGCGTTCGCCTATCATCGAATACAGTCCCAATAAGTCGCGCGAGGAGATACGTTCGCCGTATGGCGGGTTGGTGACCATTATCCCTGGCTTCGGAGCTTCCGTATATTGCTGGAAAGGCAATACCTGCAGGTCGATGTATTTCGACAGTCCGGCACTACGGATATTCTTGCGGGCAACCTCGATGGCTGCCGGATTGATATCAGAGCCGTAGCATTTGAAGGCAAACTCGCGTTCGCCGCTCTCGTCGTTGTAGATACGCTCGAACAGCTCACGGTCGAAATCGATCCATTTCTCGAAAGCAAACTCCTTGCGGTGGATACCCGGAGCAATGTTGAGGGCTATCATTGCCGCCTCAATCAGCAACGTGCCGGAGCCGCACATCGGATCGACGAAGTTCGACTCGCCCTTCCATCCCGTCTTCAGTATCATGCCTGCTGCCAGCACTTCGTTTAGCGGTGCCTCTGTCTGCTCCACACGGTATCCGCGTTTGTGAAGGCTCTCGCCCGAGCTGTCAATGGAAAGGGTACAGTCGTTGTGCGAAATGTGAATGTTGATATACAAATCGGGATTGTTGACACGCACCGACGGGCGTTTGCCTTGCTTCTCCATGAAGTAGTCCGCAATCGCGTCCTTTGTGCGGTATGCCACGAACTTGGAATGGTTGAAATCTTCCGAATAGATTACGGAGTCGATGGCGAAGGTCTTGTCTACGGACATGTAGTTTTCCCACGCAACCTTTTTGACTTCTTCGTATACGGTATCAGCACCTTTAGCTTTGAAATGATAGATTGGTTTCAAGATGCGTAGGGCAGTGCGGCAACAGAAATTCGCCTTGTAGAGGACTTCCTTGTCTCCCGTGAACGACACCATTCTCCGACCGGTCTCTATATTGTTAGCACCTATCGACAGTAACTCTCCGGACAATATCTCCTCTAACCCGTAAAGGGTTTTCGCCACCATTTCAAATGTCTCGTTATCCATTTATATATGTTATAAGATTGCGGGCAAAAGTACACCAAATATCTGATGTGAGTGTGCTTTTTCGCTGCCTAAACGCCCCTACGCAGGGCAATCCTGCATTACAGAAATGTTTCTTTAATCGTTTGCGTGGTATGTGTATTTGGCATACCTTTGCGCGACTGTTAAGAGCATGGACGCATATTCTTAAAACAATTAAATAACTTAAATTACTATCTTATGTGGTTACTTAGTTCTTCTATCGGGAGGAAGCTGATAATGAGTATTTCGGGCCTCTTCCTTATTCTGTTCCTTTTGTTCCACCTATGTATGAACATTGCGGCAGTATTCTCCGGTGAGGCGTATAACACGATTTGCGGTTTGCTGGGTTCGAACTGGTATGCTTTGCTCGGCACGTTGGTGTTGGCAGCCGGTGTGGTGGTGCACTTTGTGTATGCAATCATGCTTACCCTGCAGAACCGTAAGGCGCGTGGTAATGACCGTTACGCCATCAATACCCGTCCGAAGGGTGTTGAATGGGCATCGCAAAACATGTTCGTTTTGGGCGTGATTGTTATCCTGTTCCTGATTTTGCACTTCACCCATTTTTGGTATAACATGATGTTTGCCGAGCTGAAGGGGCTTCACGAGGTGACGCTGTGTGGCGGTGCTACGATTGGCACAACGCAGGGCGCAGAGTTTATCAACTACTTCTTCAAGGGTAATATCGTGAATACGGTGTTGTATCTGGTTTGGTTTGCCGCGCTGTGGTTCCACCTGACCCACGGGTTCTGGAGTGCCATTCAGACGCTCGGTTGGAACAACACGATTTGGATGAATCGTTGGGAGTGTATCTCCAAGTGGGTTGCTTCCATCATCTGCGGTGCGTTCGCAATCATTACGATTATCTTCTATTTCTGCGGAGTGGGCGGTTCATGCCCTTGCTGCGCTGCGTGATTTGGGGAAAGCAAGTATTAAATGACATTTGAAAATATAATATTATGGCTCAAATAGATTCTAAAATACCTCAAGGCCCGTTGGCTGAGAAGTGGACAAACTATAAAAATCATCAGAAACTGGTCAATCCCGCCAACAAGCGTCGTCTCGACATTATTGTGGTCGGTACAGGTCTGGCAGGTGCTTCTGCTGCCGCCTCTTTGGCTGAGATGGGATTCAATGTGTTGAATTTCTGTATTCAGGATTCTCCCCGCCGTGCGCACTCCATCGCTGCACAGGGAGGTATCAATGCTGCAAAGAACTATCAGAACGACGGCGACTCCGTTTACCGTCTGTTCTACGATACAATCAAGGGTGGTGACTACCGTGCCCGTGAAGCCAATGTATATCGTTTGGCTGAGGTGTCAAACAATATCATCGACCAGTGCGTGGCTCAAGGTGTTCCTTTTGCCCGTGAGTACGGAGGTCTGTTGGATAACCGTTCGTTTGGTGGTGCTCAGGTATCACGTACATTCTATGCCCGCGGTCAGACGGGGCAGCAGCTGCTTTTGGGTGCTTATTCCGCATTGAGCCGTCAGATTGGTTTGGGCAAGGTAAAGATGTATACCCGTCACGAGATGCTGGACGTTGTCAAGGTGGACGGTCGTGCCCGCGGTATCATCGCTCGTAACCTGATTAC
Source organism: Desulfovibrionaceae bacterium (assembly GCA_963652435.1). Classification (GTDB taxonomy): domain Bacteria; phylum Bacteroidota; class Bacteroidia; order Bacteroidales; family Tannerellaceae; genus Parabacteroides. The sequence continues at coordinate 9,627 of CAVJTV010000026.1, forward strand.
CGGCGAAATTGAGCGTTACGCAGCCCATGCCGTTGTTGTTGCGACGGGTGGTTATGTAAATACATTCTTCCTTTCGACCAACGCAATGGCTTCGAACGGTTCCGCCGCATGGCAGTGCTACAAGAAGGGAGCTTACTTTGCCAATCCTTGTCTGGTGCAGATTCACCCGACATGTATTCCGGTGCACGGCGACTATCAGTCGAAGCTGACGCTGATGTCTGAGTCGTTGCGTAACGACGGTCGTATATGGGTGCCGAAGAAGATTGAAGATGCCAAGGCTCTGCAGGCGGGGACGAAGAAAGGAAAGGATATCCCCGAAGAAGACCGTGACTACTATCTGGAGCGTCGTTATCCGGCATTCGGTAACCTGGTTCCGCGCGACGTGGCTTCGCGTGCTGCAAAGGAACGTTGCGACGCAGGCTTTGGTGTGAACAATACCGGTCTGGCTGTGTTCCTCGACTTCTCGGAAGCTATCGGACGTTTGGGCAAGGATGTTGTGAAAGCTAAATACGGTAACTTGTTCGACATGTACGAGGAGATTACCAACGACAATCCGTATGAAACGCCGATGATGATCTATCCGGCACTGCACTACTCGATGGGTGGTCTGTGGGTAGACTACGAATTGCAGACATCCATACCCGGTTTGTTTGCCATCGGTGAAGCGAACTTCTCGGACCACGGTGCCAACCGCTTGGGGGCATCTGCCTTGATGCAAGGTTTGGCAGACGGTTACTTCGTGTTGCCTTATACTATTCAGAACTATCTCTCCGACCAGATTCAGGTTCCGCGCTTCAGCACAGACCTGCCCGAGTTCGTGGAGGCAGAGAAAGCCATCAAGAACCGTATCGCGAAGCTGATGAACATCAAGGGCAAGGAGTCTGTCGACTCTATCCACAAGAAGCTCGGTCATATCATGTGGGAGCATATCGGTATGGCTCGCGATGAGAAAGGCTTGACGGAAGCTATTGAGAAACTGAAAGACCTGAAGAAGGAATTCTGGACAAACGTACATATCCCGGGCGAAGCCGTCGATCAGAACATCGAGCTGGAGAAGGCTCTGCGTCTTGCAGACTTTATCGAGATCGGTACGCTGATGGCTCGCGACGCGTTGAGCCGCGCCGAGTCTTGCGGCGGACATTTCCGCACGGAGCATCAGACCGAGGAAGGCGAAGCTCTCCGTCACGACGACCAGTTCATGTACGTATCCTGCTGGGAATATCAGGGCGATGACAAAGATCCTGTCATGCTGAAGGAAGATCTGAATTATGAGTTCGTAGTACCTCAGACACGTAACTACAAGAAGTAACAATTCAAAAAAATAGAATCATGGATAAAGACATAAATATCACGCTTAAAGTCTGGCGTCAGAAAGGTCCGAACGAGAAGGGACACTTCGAAACTTACCAGCTTAAAAACATCAACCAGGGCACTTCTTTCCTGGAGATGTTGGATATCCTGAACGAGCAACTGATTAACGAAGGCAAGGACCCTGTCGTTTTCGACCACGACTGCCGCGAGGGTATCTGCGGTATGTGCTCATTATATGTTAACGGGCATCCGCACGGACCGGCAACCGGAGCAACGACATGTCAGCTGTACATGCGTCGTTTCAACGACGGCGAGACAATCACCATCGAGCCGTGGCGTTCTGCCGGCTTCCCGGTGATCCGCGACCTGATGGTCGACCGTTATGCCTACGACAAGATTATCCAGGCAGGTGGGTTCGTGTCGGTCAACACCGGTGGCGTTCCCGATGCCAACGCAATTCCCATATCCAAGGCTAATGCCGATTTGGCTATGGACGCTGCCGCCTGCATCGGCTGCGGAGCCTGTGCTGCTGCCTGCAAGAACGGTTCGGCTATGCTGTTCGTCTCTGCGAAGGTCAGCCAATTGGCATTGTTGCCCCAGGGTCGTGTTGAGGCTGCCCGTCGTGCTAAAGCTATGGTTGCGAAGATGGACGAGCTGGGCTTCGGTAACTGCACCAACACGCGTGCCTGCGAGATGGAATGTCCGAAGAACATTTCTGTCAGCAACATCGCCCGACTCAACCGCGAGTTCTTGTCTGCTAAGTTGAAAGATTGAGATTTTGATAGAACTATGACGAAGGGGGTGTCATCTCGTGTGGCATCCCTTTTTCTTTTCCCCCTGGGGGGAAAGTACCGCGGAGCAGTTGGAGAAGGTTTCCCCCCTGGGAGGAAAGCATCACTTACGACAGCGGTGGGATTAAATCTTCTTTTCTATGATTGCCTGGACCACGTTTATCACGTAGTCGCCCAGCTTCTCCGACTCGCCGACAAGATCCATATAGTACACGCCGTCCTGATATTGGTACTTCTTGTCGTTGACATCCTCCATATTGCGGTTCTTGAGCTGGTTGCGGTAGTTGTTGATCTCGTTTTCGATGTTGTACGACGGGTTGATGTCGTCTGCCGTCACCTCAGACATGTTGAGGATCTCGTTCATACGGCTCAGAGCCTTGTCGAGGAGGGCAAACATCTGGTCGATGTTATGGTTCTGGTCGTCTGTGAACACCGATTTGCCTTCGTTGCGGCGACGGATGCCACGGGCCAGGTTGTTGCACGAGTCGGCAATGCTCTCTATCTCCGTCACGGCGCGGAGCATGACGCGTATCTCTTCCTTGCTCTCCGAGCTTAGACGGCCCTCGGAAACGAGCGTCAGATAGTTGGCTATCTCCACTTCCATACGGTCGCTTATGCTCTCGTATTTCTCGACACGGTTGTATATCTTAAGGAACTTATCCTCGTCTTTCTCATAAAACAAGTCCTTCACCATGCCAAACATACGCTGCGTGCGCTCTCCGAACACGGCAATCTCCTTCTTTGCCTGCATGAGCGAAAGTTCGGAGGTGGAAAGCATTCCCGAGGGGATATATTTCAGCTGGAACTCTTCCTCGTCGCTCACGTTCTTCGGCTTGATTATTGCCGAGCAGACGTACACGTAGAACTTGACGAACCATATCATGATACATACGTTCGTTATGTTGAATGCCGTATGGAAGAGCGACAGACCATACGACACAGAGACCTGAAGCGTCATCAGCTTCTGCTGGAGAGCCTGCAGATGCGGGTCGGTGAGCGGTGCGCCAGAGGTAATCAGCGAGATTGTAGAGGAGTCGAGCGTGCTGAGAAACCGCTCCATCTCCGTCGGGTCGCCCGGACCGTAGTTGGTTACAATCCAAGATACCATATTGGTGAACGGATAGAACAAAGCCATCACCCAGCATACGCCGAACACGTTGAACATAAGATGCGCAACGGCAGCACGGCGGGCCGACACGTTTGCCGAGATAGCAGCGATATTTGCCGTGATGGTCGTTCCGATGTTCTCGCCCAATACCATGGCTGCAGCCATTTCGAAAGGTATCCAACCCTGTGTACACATGATTAGCGTGATGGCAACGGTGGCACTCGACGACTGCACGATGACGGTAAGGATCGTCCCCAGGGCAAGGAATAAGAGAAGCGACGGATAACCCATCGAGGTATAGTCCTGAAGGAAGGAGAGTATCTGCGGGTTGCTCTGCAGGTCGGGCACCGATGACTTGAGATACGACAATCCCATGAACAGAAAGGCGAAACCCATCAAAAATTCGCCCAATGATTTCCTTTTGCTCTTGCCGGAGAATATGAGCGGTATGCAGAGGGCGATGATCGGCAGCGAGAACGCGCTTATGTCGACCTTGAAGCCGAAGATGGAGATGATCCATGCCGTCACCGTCGTGCCGACGTTGGCTCCCATGATGACACTGATGGATTGTGTAAGGGTAAGAAGTCCGGCGTTGACAAAGCTGACGACCATCACTGTCGTCGCGCTCGAAGACTGTATTAACGCTGTTATAAGGATACCTGTTAAAACACCGGTGAAACGGTTCGTGGTCATTACCGAGAGTATGCTCCGGAGCTTGTCTCCCGCAACCTTTTGTAATCCCTCACTCATAACCTTCATTCCGTATAGGAACATACCCAATGCTCCTACAAGGGTGAGGAAATCAAAAAAAGAATAGTCCATTTATCTGAATAAAACCCTAATTTTACGCGGCAAAACTACAAACAATAACTGATTTAACATGTCTGACACAATTACAATTTACTGTAAAAACAACAACGTCTACAAGGACGTTCCCGTGGGTTCTTCCCTGTTGGATATCTACACGATGGTCGGTGCGCCGCTGCGCTATATGCCGATGAATGCGAAGGTGAACAACCGCGTCGAAGGCCTCAAGTATCGCTGCTGGCAGCCGAAGGACGTGGAGTTTGTGGACTGCACTCAGCCCGCCGGGCTTCGCACCTATGTCCATTCGCTCTGCCATATCCTTTCGAAGGCGGTAAGCGACGTGCTGCCCTCTGCCTCGCTCAAGCTGGAACATTCCATTTCTAAAGGTTACTACTGCGTTATCCGCGGCATAGAGAGTAAGCCGGATGCCGGGATGATCGGTAAGATAAAGAAGCGCATGGGCGAGATTATCGATGCCGACCTTCCGTTCAAGTACCGGACAGTCCGGACGACGGATGCCGCCGCACTCTTCCGCAGTCGGGGAATGAACGACAAGGCGCAGCTGGTGGAAACCGCAGGGATGCCCTACACCTCCTACTACGAGCTTGACGGTTACGTGGATTTCTTCTACGGATGCCTGACGCCTTCGACGGGATACGTCAGGCTGTTCGACATCGTTCCGTATTTCGACGGCGTGCTGCTCATGGTTCCGAAGCAGAGCAATCCGACGGAGCTGGAGCAGATAGTAAGGCAAGACAAGATGTTCGAAGTATACAGGCGGCACCTCGAACTGCAGCGGACGTTGGGTATGAACAACGTGGGCGACCTCAACCGCGCCATCGCGGGCGGTCATGCCTCGGAAGTCATCCTGGTGTCGGAGGCGATGCAGGAGAAGCAGGTGGCAAAGATTGCGGAAGAGATTGCCGCGCGTTATCGCGACGGCGTGCGTATCGTGCTTATCTCCGGTCCGTCGTCGTCGGGCAAGACGACGTTCTGCAAGCGGCTGTCGGTGCAGCTGGTGACGAACATGCTGCGCCCCGTTGCCATCTCGCTCGACGACTACTTTGTCGACCGCGACAAGACGCCGCGCGACGAGACGGGCGACTACGACTTCGAGTCGCTCTACGCGCTCGACCTGCCCTATCTCAACAGCGACATAAAGAAGCTGCTTGCGGGCGAGGAGATAGAGATGCCCAGCTTCAACTTCGAGACGGGAACGAGAGTATACAAAGGAAAGAAGCTGAAGATGCACGACAACTCGGTGTTGGTGATGGAGGGCATTCACGCGCTTAACCCCGAGCTGACGGCGATGATCGACGACAGTCGCAAGTATCGCGTGTACGTCTCCGTGCTCACATCCATCTCGCTCGACGACCACAACCGCATACCGACGACCGACAACCGTCTGCTGCGGCGTATCATCCGCGACTACCGTTTCCGCGGCTGCTCAGCAAGGGACACCATCGCCCGCTGGCAGAGCGTGCGGCGGGGCGAGGACAAGTGGATCTTCCCCTACCAGGAGAATGCTGACGCGATGTTCAACAGTGCGATGATATACGAGCTGGCGGCTCTGAGGAAGTTTGCCGAGCCCGTCCTGGCGGAAGTGCGCGAAGACGCTGCGGAGAATGCCGAGGCATATCGTCTGCTGAAGTTTCTTCATTACTTCAACCATATCCCCGACGCAGGACTGCCGGGGGCTTCACTGCTGCGCGAGTTCCTTGGCGGCGGAGTGTTCCACTATTAAGAGAGAGATCTGCGGGAAAGCATCCTGCGAAGATGTTCGGCGAGTTCATTGGCATCCGCTCTACGCGGGATGAACTCGCCGATTCTTGTATGCGTCGTGCGGCAGAAGACGGCAACAGAGAATGCGAGCATGGCGGAGAAGGCTATGCTCGAGCCGGCGGCTGCTCCCGTCACGCCATAGAGGGGTATCAGCACGTAACCCGCTGCCGAGAGCGTGAGAAGCCCGACGAGGGACGAGGCTGCGCTGAAGCGTATCTTCCCGCTGCCGATGAAGTAGTGGCTGAGAATGCTGTTACACCCCAAGGCGACGATACCTGTCGAGAGAGCGATGATGACACTGCGCATGCCCGTGAACTCGGGGCTGAACAGATAGCCCGTGTATACCCATTCGGGGATGAGCAGTATGCAAAGGATAGCAGCAGTGAGGGCGGAGAAGGTGAGCTTGAAGAGCCGCAGGGTCGTATGCTTCTGCCTGTCGGCATCCGTTGTCTGCGCCACGCTGCCGTATTCGATGAAGCTGACGCTCCGGCTGATGTGCCACACGCTTTCCGAGACTTTCGTCCCGGCATCGAGCAACCCTACGCCCCACAGTCCGGCGAAGCGTTGGATAAGGAAATAGTTGAGGCGTGTGGTCAGCACCTCGGCTATGTTGTCGGCACTTCCCCAAAGACCGTATGCGAACATCTCCCGCAGGACGCGGAGCATCGGCTTGCGCTCCGGCTTCCCCTCTTCTCGCTCCCGCCTGAAGAGTGGGGCGAGCAGCGCGAGGCTGCCGAGGAAAGCGACGGCGTAGGTGACGTGCAGGGCGCGGACATACGAGGCGACATCACGCCAGCCTGCGACATAATAGAAGAAGACGAGCACGAAAAACAGTCCGCCGCTTTGCAGCATGTACGTGACGTTGAACGCCGTGATGCGGTCCCTGCCGAGAAGGATGCGGGCGTTGACGGTGATGAACGACGACAGGAGCGAAAGAAGATATACATCCGTGGTGTATTCTTCGGGGAACATCCCAAGAAGCCGCATCGCCGCGCACGCCACGGCGGAGCCGACAAAGGGCCACACGTAGGCGGGCAGAAGCACGTAGGCGGGCGAATAGCGGTTCATGAAGTAGACAAGCGTGTTGCCCGACAGCACACCGTTGACCACCGCCGCTATGCCTATCGCCGCGAGGAGTATCCCCACCAGCCCCACGCCCTCCACGCCCAAGACCTTCGCATTGATGAATATCAGCGCGAGGTTGAGCAGGGCTATGAGATAGCGCGTACCGATGGTTCCCAGTATCTTCTTCAGCATGACGACAGGTTCATATTTTCAGTCCGTCGAGAAGGCGCACATACATGTCTATCGCCTCTCGTATTTCTTGCAGGCAGATGTATTCGTCCGCCGCATGCGAGCGGGCGGAGCTGCCGGGACCTATCTTGACGGAGGGGAAAGGCATCAGTGCCTGGTCGCTGAGCGTGGGCGAGCCGAACGGCTCTTTCCCCATAAGCATGGCGCGGCGCACGAGGGGGTGCTCCGCGTCGGTACGCGAGGAGTTGAGGCGGAGGCTGCGGGGCTTCACCTCGCAACCGACGTGCTCGCGGATGATGGCGAGCAGACGCTCGTTGGTGTAACACTCGTTGCTGCGCACGTCGACAACAAACTCGCAGCGGTCGGGCACGACATTATGTTGCGTGCCGGCATGGATCACCGTGACGCTCATCTTCACCGGTCCGAGCAGGGTGCTCTCTTCCGCGAAGCGGTAGGAGTTGAACCACGCTATGTCGTCCATTGCGCGGGTGATGGCGTTGATGCCCTCGTTGCGGGCGGCATGGCCGGCACGCCCGGTGGCAGTGCAGTCGAGCACCATCAGTCCCTTCTCTGCAATGGCAGGGCGCATCTCCGTAGGCTCGCCCACGACGGCAAAGGCAATGGGCGGAAGCTCCCGAAGCGCGCTCTCGATGCCATTCTTGCCCGACACCTCCTCTTCTGCCGAGGCAAGGAATATAAGGTTGTAGGCTTGCGGCTTGTCGGCAAGCAGCGTGAAGGCGGCAAAGAGGGAGACGACGCTCGCGCCGGCATCGTTGCTGCCAAGACCGTAGAGGCGGTCGTCCGCCGTCTCTTCCGCGCGGAAGGGGTCTTTCGTCCATCCACTGGCGGGGCGCACGGTGTCGATATGCGAGTTGAGGAGAAGGGTGGGCTTCGCGGCATCGAACCCGGGCGCAACGGTCCAGAGGTTATTCCCCTTGCGGCTCACCGTATGCCCCGCGCGCTGCCAAACGGCTTGCAGGAAATCGGCGACCGCAGCCTCTTCGCGGCTGAAAGACTGCCGCTCAATCATCCCCCGCAGGGTGTCTATCGCTTCGTAGTAGAGTTCCATTATGTCCTTTTTTTGTAACGCCCGCAAAACTACGAATTTCAAAGGTATCAATGATTATGCCGTATATTCGTGGCAGGAAAATCGGATTATTTATAGTTTTTCCGTCGGTTCGTTGTCTAACGGGCGAGAATGAGAAAGAAATGGGAACGAAAGAGCAAAAATTTTCAAGAGTCGTTGAAGAGTATAAGCGGACAATCTATACTGTCTGCTGGATGTTCTCCAAAGATGAAGATGAGGTGAATGACCTGTTTCAAGAGATCTTGATCAGACTTTGGCAGGGATTTGATTCCTACGAGGGGAAAAGCGATATCAAGACATGGATCTATCGCGTCAGCCTGAACTTCTGTCTCAATTATGACAAAAAGCAGAAGCGGGTCGGCAATCGTGTGAGCCTCGGCGCGGAAATCGGACCCTGTGAGGATAATTATGAAAAATCCCTGCAGGTAAAGCGTCTCTACAAGAGAATTAATGCACTTGGACTCGTGGACAGAAGTGTTGTTCTGTTGTGGCTCGAAGGTCTGAGCTATGACGAAATCGGCGCCATTCTCGGCATTCGACACAGCCTCTCCATAATCCACACCACCGTACCTTCCGCCCCGCCCTCATACATGTGATGTATCAAGCAAGAATGCAGCAATCCGCAGTCCCTGCAATTTGCATG
>CAVJTV010000027.1:0-18036 GCA_963652435.1 Desulfovibrionaceae bacterium
GGAGACGGCCATCACGAGAGCCAGCACCGCCACCGCACAGAGCGTGAACAGCCACCACGTGAGCTGTACCTTCACGGCAAACATCTCGAGAATGACGTCGCCGACGCGCCATGCCAGCAGGCAGCCAATCACCGTCCCGGGCACTGCCACCCAGAGCAGGTGACGCTGGAACAGACGCTGCACGCTCCACATGCCTGCGCCCAGGATGCTGCGCACGGCAATCTCGTAACGCCGCCGCGCCACCTCGTCGCGCACGTATGCCACGAGTCCTCCGAGCGAGATGAGCAGGATGCAGAGTCCGGCAAAGACAACGGAGTTGCGTATGTTGCGCAGCTGCTCGTAGAGGTTGCCCACCTGCAGGCTCATCATGTAGACGGTGGGCGGATTGGAGGTCATGGTGCTGTTGACGATGTCCTGCACGCGGGCGATGTTGTCCGACCCCATGTTGTGCAGGCGGACGTAGATGTTGTTCCCGCCGACATACAGGCCCGACACGGCGAGTGTCGGACGTGGGTCGCGGTTGCTGTGCAGGCTGCCCACCTGGAAGTCCTTGTAGACGCCGACGATGGTCAGCGGGTTCCTGCGCTCGTAGGAGGTGACGTAGATCTCCTGCCCTATGGGCGACCCCGTCCAACCGGCACGCTCGCGCATCTTCTCGACGAAGCTCTCGCTGACCATCACCTCGCGGTTCAGCGAGTCTGCCATCCCGACCGTGAACGTGCGCCCCTCGGTCACGGGAATGTCGAGCGTGCCGAAGAAGTCCTCTCCCACGCCGTACAGGTCGCCGATGTTCATGTAGACCTCGCGCGTCTCGCCGTTGAAGACGTTGTCGCCGCTCATCTCGTCGGTCAGATACTGGTCTGCCACCGTCGCCCCCGCCACGTTCGGGTCTGCCCTCAGCCGTTCGAGACAGAGATCCACCTCGCGCCCGGACACGCCGCGGTATGACATGACGAGCGTGTTCCGGTAGTCATAGCCGAGGTCGTAGTGCGTCAGCTTGTCATACTGCAGGCCGATGACCGTGATCAGCCCGACAAACAGCGAAGTCAGCACGAACTGCACGAACAGCAGTGCCAGCTTCCACTGCCGCTTGCTCTCGGTGTAGCGTCGGTAGGCATAGGTCACGGGGATCTTCGTGTAGATATATGCCGGCAGCAGGCCGCAGACCGCGGTGATGAGCAGCACGATGGCGGCACATACGGCAACGGTCTGTGCGGGGAACAGGCTCCGCAGGCTGTGCTCCAGATACTGCTGCACCACGTCCTGCATGGCGAAGACAAACAGCGTGGCAAGCGGCAGGCTGAGGCAGCACACGTGGACAAACGACTCTGCCAGCACCATGCGGCTGATGTCGCCCTTGCCCGCTCCGTAGCAGCGGTAGGTGGCGATGCTCTTGCTGCGGTTCACCATGCCCGAGAGCACGAGCAGGATGTAGTTCAGGACGGAGACGAGCAGCATGATGATGCCGAAGCCCAGGAACACGAAGTTCAGGGTGTGCGCGCCGTCGTCGTCGAGCAGCAGGTTCTTCATCGGCGTCAGGCTGATGGTGTACTTCATGCCCATGCGGTCAAGGCTCTCGCCGACGTGGTCGCGTATCATCTTGTCCATGCGTGCCTGGAGCGTCGCAGGGTCGGTGCCGTGGCGCAGGCGCACGTAGCTGCGGTAGCGGTCGTTGCCGAACCACTCCTGCGTGCCGTCATAGCCGAAGAAGAGATTGACCGACGGCATGCCCACGAGCATGTCCATGTCCTGGAGCGTGGTGTTCTCCGGCAGTGTCTCGAACACTCCCGCGACGGTCAGCTCCAGCTTTTCGTTGAACTTGTACTTCACGGTCCGGCCCAGGATGTCCGCCCCTGCGGCACGGTAGAGCTTCTCGCTGATGTAGACCGTCCCCGCCTTGTCGAGTCCCGTCTTGGGGTCTTCGCCGGTTATGATCTTCAGCGGGAACACGTCGAAGAAGCTCGTGTCCGTCATGCAGACGCTTCCCGCCAGTTCGCGCCTGTCTTCCGTGACGAATATGCCCGACTGGGCGTTCGTCACCGGAGTGAATCTCGTTGCTGCCTCCACCTCGGCACACACGTCCTTGATGCTCGGAGCCACACCTCCCGATGTCGAGAAGTAGCTCTTCCACGGCTCGTCCTTCTCCTGGATGTTCTCCGACAGGATGTATGTGTCCTCCAACCTCGGAATGAAGCTGTCGTAAGACCGCTGGTAGATCACCTCGGCAAGCAGGAGCAGACCGAGTGCCAAGCCTATGCCGAGGCACAGTATCTTCACTGCATTGGCCTCGCCCTTGCGGAACAGAGACCTGAATGACCTCTTTATGTCGTTCATTGCTATATACCTATTTATACAGTGATTCTTGTGTTGTTACTGTCCTTTTCGGATGTGCGGTCACAGCTGCGCTGCGGTCTTGACAATCTGTCCGTCGAAGAGGTTGACGACGCGGCTCGCGAAGCCCGCATCCCTCTGGCTGTGGGTCACCATCACGATGGTGGTGCCCTCGGCGTTCAGCTTCGTCAGCAGCTCCATCACCTCCAGTCCGTTCTTGGAGTCGAGGTTGCCCGTCGGCTCGTCGGCGAGTATAATCTTGGGCTGGCTCACGACAGCACGCGCAATCGCCACACGCTGCTGCTGGCCGCCGCTGAGCTGCTGCGGATAGTGCTTGGCGCGGTGGCTGATGGCCATGCGCTTCAGCATCTCGTCGACCCTGCGGCGGCGTTCGTCGGCAGGCACGCCGAGATAGGTCAGCGGCAACTCCACGTTCTCGAAGACGTTGAGTTCGTCGATGAGGTTGAACGACTGGAACACGAAGCCTATGTTGCCCTTGCGCACCTTCGTGCGGTCTTTCTCCTTCAGGTGTCCCACCTCCTGTCCGTTCAGATAGTAGTCGCCAGACGTGGGGTTGTCGAGTAGGCCGATGATGTTCAGCAGGGTTGACTTTCCGCAGCCCGACGGGCCCATGATTGCCACAAACTCATTGTCTGCAACCTCAAGACTAACGTTGTTCAGTGCCAGTGTCTCTACCTCTGTAGTGACAAACTTCTTTGTAATGTTCTCTAACTTGATCATGATTCAATATGTGTTTTGTATGTTGTTATTGTTCTTTTTTTCTCATTCTGTCCTGATGCTTTCCACGGGGTTGGCATTGGCTGTTTTCCAGCTCTGCAACGCCACGGTGGCGAACGTGATGACGGCTATCAGTGCGAACGCCGCCACAAACAGCAGGGGCGTTATCTGCGTCTTCACGGCAAACGACTCGAGCCAGCGCGTGCCGGTGATGTAGCCCGCCGGTGCGGCAATGGCGAAGCAGGCCACGAGGATGAGCGCGTAGCGGCGGCAGAGCATCTGCACGATCTGTGCGGTGGTGCTGCCCAGCACCTTGCGTATGCCTATCTCCTTGCGGCGGTATTCGCTCTCGAACATCGTCAGCCCGAACACGCCGATGACGCTGATGGCGACAGCCAGCAGGGACAGCAGCAGCACCTGCTTAATGAAGAGGGTGTCGCTCTTGTAGGTCTGCTCCAGCACCTGATCCATGAAGCGGACGTTGAAGTCGTGGTTCGGCGCGAACTCCTCCAGTGCACTCTGGATCTCACTGCGCACGGCACGCATGTCCGCTCCAGTAGCCACACGCACGTTGATGCAGTCCAGCGTCAGGCTGTACTGCTTGTTGCCGTCGCCAATCAGTATCAGGGCGAGCGGCTCGTCGAGGTCGTCCGTGCGGAACGACTTGTAGCGGAAGTTCCCGCAGAAGCCCACGACCATCAGGCTGTCTGCCGTATATGAGCCTGTATGCTCCACGAACGGGAACTTCTTGCGGGTGGCTTCGTTGAAGATCACGACATCGCGGTCGGTCTCGTTGAACGTGCGCCCTTCGGTAATCTTCAGCCCCATCACGGCAGGATAGTCGTTGTCGCCGAAGAGCGCGTCGTATTCCATGCGCCGGTCTCCACTGCCACGGCTGAAGCGCATCAGGTTATTACCCGCCGTGTTCACCGTCTGATAGGAGAAGCTGACACACTCAACGCCGCCGATGGAGCGGAGCCTGTTCTTCACGGCTGCGCTGCTCTTCACGGTCTCGGGCGTGCCGTCGGCCACGATGAGCCGGTCGCGGTCATAGCCGTAGTCGGACGTGTAGATGTAGCGGCTCTGCATGAGCATGATGCCGATGAACAGCACCAAGATGAAGGATATGACGAACTGCACGGCCACGAGCGTGGTGCGCAGCACCTTGCCGCGCGGCGACAGGCCGAACGATCCTTTCAGCACGAGGGCGGGCGGGAACGACGTGACGTAGTGGCTGGGATACAATCCTGCCAGCAGTCCCACGAGCACGCTCACGCCAAGCAGTCCGGCAAGCAGTCCGGCGTTGCTGCCAAGACCGAGGGTGGCCTGCACCAGTTGCTGCACGCCCATGTCTGCCGTGACCGTGACGAGGAGCAGCGACAGCAGGAACGACAGCAGGCTTATCATGACCGCCTCCGCAAGCAGTCCGCCGCGCAGCTGTGCGGCAGTGGCACCGAGCACCTTCTGCGTGTTGATGCTGCGCAGCCGCATGGGTGTCTCTGCAAGGAAGAAGTTCATGAAGTTGACGGCGGCGATGAACACGATGAGCAGCGAGAAGCAGAAAAGCATGTAGACCGAGGAGTGGGAAACCGTCTTCTCGCGTGTGCCCGTCATGAAGTGCTCGTCGTTGAGCGATGTCAGCTGCACGTCCACGTCGTTGAGCGGTGACTGCTGCATCAGTTCCGCGTCTGCCTCTTTACCGTCGTCGCCGTTTCGCTTGCCGAGGCCGGTTAGGATGCTGTTGTGAAGCTCGCCGCGCACCTGCTCGAGGTTGCTGTTGTCGTCGATGCGTATGTAGAGAGTGTAGTTCCAGTTGTTCCACGAATCTGCGTTTTCGTCGTTGGTTCTGAACACGACATCATGGAACGACGAGTTCTTGGGATAGTCGCGGAAGATGCCCGTGACCACCAGGTCTCTGATCTTGCCGCTGTTCAACACTAATTGCAGGTTCTTGTTCAGTGCGTCGATGGTGCCGAAGAAGCGCAGTGCCTGGGATTCGGATATGAGGATGTGGCTGTCGCTCTCGCCCAGCGATGCCGCCGTGCCGCTCAGCATGTCGGGCTGGTAGACGGACACATAGTCCTTGATGCCGTTCCTGTAGCCCACCTTGAAGGTGTTCTCCCCGACCTTTAGCGTACACTCCGCGTTACTGGCTTCCCTCATTCCGTAGGCCGTGATGTGGGGCGACGACTTGACGATGTTCTCGCCCAGCGGACGCGGCATGGTGCTACCGAAGGTGCGATACTCCGGATCACTGAAGGTGAACGTCACGCGATAGATCTTGTCGCTGTCCTTGACCGAACGGTTATACCCGTAGTCATAGATCACTTGCGCCATGATGACATAGAACGCGGTGAATGCTATGCCGAGGCCGATGATGTTCAGCACGTTGGCAAGGAAGAACTTGCGGAACGTGTAGAAGAAATTTCTGATTAGAGTTTTCATATCTGTGTGTATGTGATTGTTATTGTCTGAGTGTCATTCCAGTACCAGCACCTCGTTGTCCTTGAAGCTCTCATAGCCCGAGATGATGACGCGCTCGCCCTGTTCCAGTCCTTCAAGCACCTCGTAGTACTGCGGGTTCTGCCGTCCCACGCGTATGTTGCGGCGATAGGCGTGCTTGCCGTCCTTGTCGACGACAAAGATCCAGTTGCCGCCCGTGATCTGGAAGAATGTGCCCTTGGGTATCAGGACGCTCTCGCTCGACTCGCCAAGCTGCAGATCGATGTAGTAGGTCTGTCCGCTGCGCATGTTGTCGGGGCTGTCGCCCTCAAACACGAGATCCGTGCGGAAGTATCCGTCTCGCACCTCGGGATAGACCTTGCGCACCTTCAGCCGGAATGTCTGTCCGTTGCGCTCGAAGGTCGCAGGCAGTCCGTTGACGACGCGGTCTATGTAGTGTTCGTCTATCTGTGCCTCAATCTTGTAGTCCGAGAGGTCGTTGATCTGCCCCACCATCTGTCCTGCCGATATGTTCTGCCCCAGTGCCACGTCAAGCAGTCCCAGCTCGCCGCTGATCGTGGCACGCACTTCGAGCTTGTCCTTGCGTCCGCGCGTAATGGCCACGTTCTCGCGCATGTTGGCGAGGTTGTCCTCCATCTGTTCCATCTGCACCGTGCGGTAGATAGAGTCCTGCTGCAGGCGTTGCGACACGAGGTCGTGCTTCTTTATGGCCAGTTCGTAGTCCTCGCGTGCCGTGAGATATTCCTCGCGGCTGATGAGCTTCTCGTCATACAGGCGCGAATACTGCCGGAACGTGCGCAGCTTGCGCTGGGTGTCGATGTCGAGCTGTGCTTTCTCTGTCTCGTTGTTCAGCTTGTCCTGCTGCATGGTGACCTGCGTGTTGCGCAGGAGGTTCTGCTTCTCTGCGACCTCGGACTCGGCGTTGAGTATCTGCAGGTCGAGGTTTGAGTTGCTGAGACGCAGGATGACGTCGCCCTTGCTGATGTGCGCTCCTTCTTCCACGACCTTGTCCTGCACGATTCCGCCTTCCTCAGCACTGATCTGTACCACCTGTATGGGCTGCACGCGGCCGTTCAGGCGAATGTAGTCATTGAACTGTCCGTAGCTGACGTCGGCGATGTTGACCGATCCGGCATCAATGCGCATTGTCGAGGCGTGGCTGCCGAAGACGGCCCATGCCAGCAGAACCACGATGAGTGTACCTACTATAATATAAGGTATGTGCTTCTTCTGTATTCCCTTCTTTTTCTCTAACTGTATATCCATAATGCTTGTCCTCTTGTTCTTTTACGGTTTTTTTTATCTGTTGATGTTATTGCTGTCTATTATCGTGCCGCCACGGTAGTAGTCGACAAGGCGGCACTTCATGAAGTATGTCAGCTTGCTCTGCAACAGGCCGGCCTGACTGTCGAGCCATGTGGCAGAGCTGGTCTGCACGTCAAGACCGGTCATCAGTCCCTCCTCGTATTTGCGGCGGGTGACACGGTAGGCCAGGGCATCGCTCTCCTCTTTCTTTTCCATCTGTATGCTCTCCTTCAGGTAACCGTCGCGGTCTTGCACGGCCTGCTGCACGAGCTTGTGCAGCTCCGTGCGCTGCTCGTCAAGCTGTTCGATGGCTATGCGGTAGTTGTTGCGTGCCTTGCGTATTCCGGTGATGGCATCGAGGCGGTTGAAGATGGGGATGCTCAGGCTGAAGCTGAAGTAGGAACCGTGGTTGTTATTGAACTGATCGGCGAAGCTGGAATACTGCTTGTGCAGCTGCTTGTAGTAGGATGTGTAGTATCCCGCGTTGGCACTTAGGGTCGGCATCACGCTTGCCCATGCCTTGTGCAGCTCCATCTTCAGTGCGCGGGTGTTGTAGCCTGACTTCTGCAACGTAGGGTTGTTATACTCTGCCACCTGCCACACGTCATCGGCACTGATGCACTCAAGGTCGGCACCGTCGATGACACGGCTGTCGAGCAGTGTGGTGTCGAGCAGCAGCGGCTCGTCGGCAGGATAGTTCATCTTCTGTTTCAGCTCGAGCATCGCCGTGGCATAGAGGTTCTCCTGCTTCGTCAGGTTGTAGGCATCGGTGGCCTGCTGTGCCGCCATTTGTGCCACGTCTGCCTCGCCCTTCAATCCCACCTCCTCCTGTATGCGGGTCTTGTAGAGCGTGGAGTCGCTCTCTGCCAGCTTCTGCCGCGCCATGCGCACCGTGCCGCGCCAGTACAGAGCCTGAATGAAAGCCTGAAACGTCTCGAGAGCCGTGTTGTCCTTCTGTTCCTGCAGGGCGGCCTTGCCCATGAGTGTGGCGGCATGGCTGCGGCGGACCTCGTTGACGATGCTGCCGCCGCTGAACAGCGGTATGGAGGCGGCAAGGTCGTAGTAGTTGTTGAACGTGGTCACGTCGTTGTACGTGTTGGTCTCGGGGTCAATGCTTCGGCCGAAGTTGTACTGTGCGGAGACTGCTCCCTGCACCTTCGGCAGGAAGCTGCCGAAAGCTTTGAGCTTGTCGAGGCTGTTGTTCTTCAGCTCCAGCTCGCTCTGGCGGACGGCGTGGTTGTGGCTGACGGCATACTGCATGCAGCGATCCACAGTCCACACGTCCTGTGCCTGCGCCGCAGTGATGCATGCTGTGGCAAGCAGCATTGCGAGTCCGTGTCTTAGGTTTCTCTGTTTCATATCACTTGTGTGTGTTTATTGTTTTCGTTTCTTTTCGCCATATCCGTGGCAAGTGCCGTGCCAAAGTCGTATATCGCTGATTGTTAGTATCAAGTGCAAATCGTGTTCACCGCAGAGTGTCCAACTATTTGACACTTGTGTCCAAAATATTGGACACTGCCCATTCAGCCCATACTGTCCTTCAAGCCCATAAAGGAAAATCCTTTACCTTTGCGGTGTGGCATCCGGCAACAAACAGAGAGAGAGACACCAATGAAGAAAAGAGGTACACTGATAGTCGTAGACGACAACAAGAACATCCTGACATCGTTGCAGTATCTGCTCGACGGATATTTCGACAACGTCCTGACACTCGGATCGCCGGTCACCCTGCCCACATCCATCAGGCAGTACAGGCCGGAGGTGGTGCTACTCGACATGAATTTCTCGTCCGGACAGAACCTCGGCAACGAGGGACTGTACTGGCTGCGCGAGATCAAGCGCATCAGCCCGAACACGCAGGTGGTGCTCTTCACGGCGTATGCCGACATAGACCTGGCGGTGCGCGGACTGAAGGACGGAGCCACGGACTTCGTGGTGAAGCCGTGGGACAACACCAAGTTGGTGCGCACGCTGCTCGACGCGTCGGACAAGGCACGAGCTGCCTCGGGCGCGAAGACGGCAAAGGGCGGCGGCGGTGTGCAGCCCGAAACCGAGAGCGGGGAGATGTACTGGGGCACGTCGGCAGGGATGCTGGCACTGAAGCTGACGGTGGAGAAGGTCAGCACGACCGATGCGACGGTGCTCATCACCGGCGAGAACGGCACGGGTAAGGACATGTTGGCACACGAGATACACCGCCTTAGCCCGCGCAGT
Source organism: Desulfovibrionaceae bacterium (assembly GCA_963652435.1). Lineage (GTDB taxonomy): Bacteria > Bacteroidota > Bacteroidia > Bacteroidales > Tannerellaceae > Parabacteroides. The sequence continues at coordinate 9,052 of CAVJTV010000027.1, forward strand.
GGCGGTCCGTTTGTGGCGGTGGACATGGGAGCAATCACGGAGACGCTGTTCGAGAGCGAGCTGTTCGGACACGTCAAGGGTTCGTTCACCGATGCCGTGGCAGACCGCGTGGGACGCTTCGAGGCTGCCGGCGGCGGCACGCTGTTTCTCGACGAGATTGCCAACCTGCCGCTGCACATGCAGCCCAAGCTGCTGACGGCGATACAGAATCGCCGCTTCGTGAAGGTGGGCAGCAACACGCCACAGCCCACAAACATTCGCCTCATCTGCGCCACAAACCAAGACCTGAATCGCATGGTTACGGAAGGCGCGTTCCGCGAAGACCTGCTCTACCGCATCAACACCATACACCTGCATCTGCCGCCACTGCGCGAGCGCACGGCAGACATCGTGCCGCTGGCAGTCATGTTCATGAAGAAATATTCCGCACAGTACGGGCGTAGCCTCGAGACCATAAGCCCCGAGACCGCCGGCAAGCTGAAGCAACACCCCTGGCACGGCAACATACGCGAGTTGCAGCACGTCATGGAGAAAGCCGTGATACTGTCTGACGGCACGGAGCTGCAGCCCGATGTCGTGGAGCTGGGGATCGTTGGCAAGGCACCCGATGCACCGGAGAGGCAGGGGACGACACAGACGCTGGAGCAGATGGAAGAGGACATGGTGCGCCGCACCATCAGCCTGTGCGACGGCAACCTGTCGGCGGCAGCCCACAAGCTGGGTGTGTCGCGGCAGACACTCTACAACAAGATGAAGCGTTATGGCATTTAGCAGACTGCTACACTCGGCATTCTTCCGCACGGCAGTGCTGGTGGCGGGGACATCGCTGCTAACCTACGCCGCCATCCGCAGCAGCTATGCCGCCGCCGTGATGGGCGTTCTTCTTGTCGCGGCGTTCGCCGCGCTACAGGTCAAGTCGGTGAGGGACATGAAGGAGCGGTGCGGACTGCTCGTGGAGGCGATAAGGAACAATGACTTCACCTTTCGTTTGCCGACAAACTACCTGAGCTATAACGAGAAAATTCTGCAAGATACGCTGAACAGCTTCGGACAGCTGATGGGCGAGCAGAAGATGAACCGCGAGCAGAGCGAGCGCTTCTACGGACAGATCCTGGCAAACGTGACGACGGGCATCGTGGTGCTTGATAGCGACGGACGCATCATTCAGACCAACGCCGCCGCCGCACGCCTGTTCGACATACCCGTGCTGAGCACGCTGCAGCAGTTGCAGAAGTTCGATGCCAAGTTGCCCGACGCACTGCGCAACATGTCCGGAGGCGAGCATCTGCTGGTCGACATCACCACGACAAGAGGACACGCGCGACTGTCGATGACGGCTGTCAGCACAGTGCTGAACGACAGCATGCAGCGCATAATAGCCATCAACGACATACGCGCGGAGATGGACGAGAAAGAGGTCGACACATGGATAAAGCTGACGCGCGTCCTAACCCACGAAATCATGAACTCCGTGGCACCGATTGTGTCGATAAGCGACACCTTCATGCACCGCGACGACGTGCTTGGCACGCCACTATACAAAGGTGTTCAGGCCATACACGACACCTCGGAAGGGCTTGTGAACTTCGTCGACAGCTATCGCAAGTTCTCGTCGTTGCAGAAGCCGCAGCCCGCAACGTTTGAACTGCTGCCGCTGTTGCATCAGGTGGCTGAGATAGTGCAGCTGCCGCCCAACATCAAGCTGCTGCTCGACATCGACCCTAAGGACACCATGCTGTTTGCCGACAAAGGGCTTATCCGTCAGGTGCTCATCAACCTGCTGAAGAACGCCGTGGAAGCCATAGGTACGACCGAGGGCGGACGCATCATGCTCCGCAGCTATATCGCCGCCAACGAGCACGTGTTCCTGAGCATCTGCAACAACGGACCGTCCATCGCGCGCGACGAGGCGGAGCAGATATTCATCCCTTTCTACACCACAAAGAAGAGCGGCAACGGCATAGGACTGTCGTTGTCGCGCCAAATCATGAAGCTCACCGGCGGCAGCATCACGCTGTTGCCTACCGGCTCCGGCGGATGGAACACCACGTTCGTTCTTGAGTTTGTCTGAAGTCGACACCCGTCGCCCTGACAACGCTGTCGACAGGTTCGCAAAAAACATATATATGTTTTGGGTGAAAGATATATATGTTTCGACCAAAAGATATATATGTTTCTGGGAAAAGGTCCGGACCTTTCCCAAACGTCCCCCGAAAGATGTGTGTAAAAAGAGTGATAGAAACTCTTACGATGCTGCCTCGGACGACGACATTGAGCAAACGCCATTGAAGCGTGCTCCCGGCTCTATCTCGAGCGACCTCACGAATATATCCCCATTGATATTTCCTGTGGATTTCAAAACCAGCTTTTCGCTGACGCGCACCGACCCTTCCACCTCGCCAAGGATCTCGGCATTTGCGGAGACTATATTACCCGTCACGCGTCCCTTCGGACCTATAATAATCTTGCCGTCGCAATTTATATCGCCTTCAATCTGTCCGTCCAGTCTGAAGTCTGTCTCAGTCTTGACATTGCCTTTTACGATTGTTCCGGTTGTGAGGGTGTTGTGCAATCCACCTATAGAGTTCTCTCCTTTTTGTTTTATTCCCATCATAATACACTTTGTTACTCGAGGCGCAAAGGTAGATTATTTCAGGTAGAAAGGGTTACCTTTGTCCGCTTTTACGGATAAAACGACGAGAAATGATAACACAGATAACATTGGATGCCATGAAGTTTTATGCTTATCATGGTGTGGGGGTGCAGGAGACGCGGGTCGGTAACACGTTTGTGGTAGACCTTGTCATGACGGCTCCGGTTGAAAGGGCAGTCGCATACGATACGATAGAGGATACCATTGACTATGCCGAGGCATACGAGGTGGTAAGGCGAGAGATGAATGTGCCATCCCGTCTGATAGAACATGTAGCGGGGCGTATTCTATCGGCATTGAAGGAAGCATTCCCGCAACTTCTCGCAGTCGAGCTGAAGCTCTCCAAACAGAACCCACCCTTTGGCGGAGACCTCCGCAGCGCATCTGTGATACTTAAAGAGACATATCCTGAGCAGTCCGACTTATGATACAAGGAATACGGGTCATAGGCTTCGATGCCGACGATACGCTTTGGGAGAATCAAACGTATTACACGGAGACGGAACGGCAGCTTCGGGATTTGCTGTCGCCGTATGTGGACGGCGACACCTTGTCGGCTGAGTTGTTTGCCACGGAAGACAGGAATATGTCGCTCTATGGCTATGGCGTGAAGGCACATATCCTTTCCGTGATAGAGACGGCTATACGAGTTACGAACGGGAAAGTGTCTGCCGACGTGCTGAACAAGATCCTTCTTCTTGGAAAGGCGCAGCTAACGAAACCGGTGGTGCTTCTCGATGGGGTGGAGGAGACGCTGAATGCTTTGGCGGGTAAATATCGCCTTGTGGTGGTGACGAAGGGCGACCTGCTTGATCAGGAGGGGAAGCTACGCCGTTCGGGGATTGGGCACTTCTTCGAGCACGTGGAGATTATGAGCGACAAGACCGACCGTAGGTACGCCCTTCTGTTGAAACATCTCGGCGTGCAGCCGGAGGAGTTCGTGATGATAGGCAATTCGGTCCGTTCCGACATACTCCCGCCGCTGAGGTTGGGGTGCTATACCGTGCATGTTCCTTTCAGCACTACCTGGGCGCACGAGGATGTGGACGAGACTGTGGAAAGCCCATGTCTTTACACCGTAAGTTCCCTGCGGGATGTTATCCCTTTGCTTTCAGTTGAGTGAATGTCTTCTTCCCCTTTATGTAGAAAGAAAGGATAAGGCTGCGGCGCATCAGTTCGGGGATGTCTGCGAGCGTCGTCAAGGCAAGGTTCTCTTTCCGCCGCGCGGCGTATTCCGGTCTCATCCTATGGAAGGTTTTACGGGCATCATACACAGCTTTGGCATTACGGGCGTGTCCGCAGAGCAGAAACTTGGCAGCGGCGATATAGTCGAGGAAGAAGCGGGCGCGCATCACCCTCTTCAAGTCTCTTTCCGGAAGGTTCTTGTATATCATCAGTAGGTCGTTGCGGAAGTTGAGGAAGGTCTTGCGCGGGCTTTCAGCCTTTAGGGTTGCGCCGCCGACGTGGTAGACAACCGATTGGGGCGTACATACCAGCCTATACCCCCGTGAACGCAGCCGCCAGCACATATCGACTTCCTCTTGGTGGGCGAAGAACTCTGCATCAAGTCCGCCTACTTCCTTATATATATCAGTGCGGACGAAGAGGCATGCCCCCGTTGCCCATAGGATGTCGGCTGTAGTGTCGTACTGCCCGTGGTCTTTCTCCACCACGTGCAATACACGTCCGCGGCAATAAGGGTAGCCGTAGATATCCATGTATCCGCCGGCAGCACCGGCATATTCAAAGTGGTCTCTGTTGTGCCACGAGAGTATCTTGGGCTGTGCGGCAGCTATCGCAGGGTCTGCTTCAAGGGCGGAGAGCGGCGCGTCTAACCATCCCGGCGTGACCTCCACGTCGCTGTTGAGGAGAACGACGTATTCATTGTCGATCTCATGGATTGCCTTGTTGTAGCCTTCGGCAAAGCCGTAGTTTCGGTCGAGAGGTATGATGCGAACGGAAGGAAAATGCTCCTGCAACATGGCAAGGGAATTGTCCGTCGAGCCATTGTCGGCAACAATTATCTCTGATATGTCGGAAGGGCTGTGCTCGATGACCGAGGGAAGAAACTCCTCCAGCAGCTTCGCGCCGTTCCAGTTCAGTATGACGATGGCGACTTTCTTAGTGTGTTGCTTGTCCATTGTCTGTCCTTTTGTATTTCCAGCGTTTATGCGTCCAAAGCCAGTAAGCGGGAGCACGAAGTATCATAGTCTCCATCATGCGGGCGTACGCTTCGGTAATCTCGTTCTCGGCAGTCCGAGCGGCATGCTCTGTCATCAGCTTCAGCTCTACGGTATAATATCCCCGCTTCTCTTTCTGTACGTCGAGGAACACCACAGGCAGGTCCAGCTTGCGTGCTATGCGTTCGGCACCGTTCAGTACGGGTGTGTCCTGATTGAGAAATCTTGTCCAGTAGTGCAGGTTCGCAGGGCTTGGGGTCTGGTCTGCAATGAAGATTACGATGTTCCTGCTGCCTTCGCGCCGTAGTGTCATCATATCTCGCACCGTGTCGTTCTTCTTCATGCCATATGATCCGAAGCGGGTACGGAGGTTTGCGAACAGACGGTCCACAGCCTTGTTCTTCAGCGGGCGGTAGATTTGCCATAGTCTCGACTTGGGGAAGAGCAGGGCATAGGCACTGAGCCATTCCCAGTTTCCGTAATGCCCCATCAGCACCATGACAGTATTCTGCCCTTCGTCCTGCAGACGGGTGACGATCTCGGGGTTCTTGAGGTGGGCATGGGTCAGCACTTCATCGGGTCTTATACGTGCCAGCTTGATGGTCTCGACGATATAGTCGGCAAAGTGGTGATAGAAGCCTCTTTCCAAGCGGCGCAGCTCCGCCGCGGTCTTATCGGGGAAGGAGGCTTTCATGTTGCGGCGGACGACCTTAAGCCTGTATCTCGCTACCCTGTAGACGAGCACATATAGTATGTCCGACAGCACGTATAGCACCGGCATGGGAAGCATCGCATGGACGTCTGTCCACGAATTGAGTAGTGCGTATAGAATCCGTGTCCACATATCAGTCTTCGGGCAGTAATGTGCAGACAAGTGCGGTGTGGTCCTTGTTCCATCCCGTCAGCCTTACCCGTCGTGTCTCGTTCGCCAGTGAGCTGTCGTATGGCATCTCCGCTTTTATATAGTTCTCCGTGAAGCCGTGCATCATGCCTGCCTTCCGGGTATGCTCGAACAGGACGCATGCCTCACTGCCGATATGGGCATCGTAGAAGGCGTGCAGCTTCTTTTCGGAGATGTCGAGTAGCTTTTGGCTGCGTTCGTGCTTCACCTTGGGGTCTACAGGATGGGCTATCTTCAGAGCTTGCGTGCCGGGGCGTTCGGAGTAGCTGAACACATGCAGTTGGCTTATGTCGAGGCTCTCGATAAAGGCGCGGGAGTCTTCGAAGAGAGCGTCGGTCTCGCCGCGTGTCCCGACAATCACGTCCACTCCGATGAAGGCGTGCGGCATGACCTGCTTTATCTTCTCTATCTTGTGGCGAAACAATGCCGTGTCGTAGCGGCGGCGCATCAGGCGCAGCACCTCGTCGCTTCCGCTCTGAAGGGGGATATGGAAGTGCGGGGCAAACCTCCGGCTCTTTGCCACGAAGTCGATCGCCTCGTCGGTGATGAGGTTAGGTTCGATGGAAGAGATGCGGTAACGCGCGATGCCCTCCACGCGGTCGAGCGCACGGATAAGGTCGATGAATCTCTCCCCCGTAGACTTACCGAAGTCGCCTATGTTGACACCCGTCAGCACAATTTCCTTGCCGCCCTTGCGTACCACCTCTTTTGCCTGCTCCACCATGCCGGCAATGCTGCCGTTGCGGCTTCGTCCGCGGGCAAAGGGTATGGTACAATAGGAACAGAAGTAGTCGCAGCCGTCCTGCACCTTCAGGAAATGGCGTGTGCGGTCGTCCGCAGAGCATGAGGGGGCAAAGGTGCGTATGTCGCCGGTCTCGGAGGTGACCACCGTGCCTACTGCATCCTTCTTCTTCAAGTCGTCGAGATACGCGAGTATGTCCAGCTTCTGCTCTGCCCCGAGCACGAGGTCGACACCTTCTATATGGGCAACGTCGTGCGGCTTGAGCTGAGCGTAGCAACCCGTCACGACGACGAATGCACCAGGGTGTTGCCGGCTTATACGACGGATGGCAGTGCGGCACTTCTTGTCGGCAAGCTCCGTCACCGAGCAGGTGTTCACCACGCAGATGTCCGCCTTCTCTCCTGCACGGGCTCGGCGTATCCCCTCGCGGGCGAGGAGCTTTCCTATAGTGGATGTCTCTGCGAAGTTGAGCTTGCAGCCGAGGGTGTAGTAGGCTGCCGTCTTGTTTTCGAATACGCTTTTGTCTGTCATTGCGATTGGATTACCGCGCAAAAGTAGCGAAAATCTCCGGATAAGGCTTTTGGACTAAAGGACGTGCCGTTTGTTGTGTATCTGAAGGAGAGTCCGTACTTTTGCACACACTTTTAATATTTGTGCTATGATAGAAGAGAATTTCATAAAGATATACGAGAACAGTTTCAAGGAAAACTGGGCGTTGCCTGCCCTCTCGGACTATAGCAAAGGCATTACTTTTACGTTTGAAGATGTTGCGAAGGAGATTGCACGCATCCACATCCTGTTCGATGAGTGTCAGATCCGCCGAGGCGACAAGATTGCGTTGGTGGGAAAAGACAGCACCCGATGGTGCATCGTCTACATGGCAACCATAACATACGGAGCCATCATCGTGCCCATCCTGCAAGACTTCAGCCCCAACGACATTCATCATATCATCAACCACTCCGAGGCGGTGTTTCTGTTTGTCAGCGACCGCATCTGGGACTCGTTGGAGGAAGACAAGATTGAGGATGTACGCAGTGTGTTCTCTCTCTCCGACTTCCGCTGCCTGCATCAGCGCGACGGCGAGAACATCGAGAAGCTGATGAAGACGATGGACGGGAAGATGGCAGAGAAATACCCGAAAGGTTTCTCCAAAGAAGACATCAAATATGCCGAGCTGGAGAACGACAAGGTGGTGGAGATCAACTACACCTCCGGCACGACGGGCTTCAGCAAGGGTGTTATGCTGACGGGCAACAACCTGGCGGGCAACGTGACCTACGCACGGACGCTCGACCTTCTCTACCGTGGCGAGAGGGAGCTTTGCTTCCTCCCCTTGGCGCATGCCTACAGCTGCGCCTTCAATCTTCTCGTGCCGATGGCGTTCGGCGTGCATGTCTACCTGCTGGGCAAGGCTCCCTCGCCGAAGATACTGCTGAAGGCTTTCGAAGAAGTGAAGCCCAACCTTATCCTCACCGTGCCGCTTATCCTCGAAAAGATATACAAGAAGATGATACTCCCGCAGCTGGAGAAGACCACCATGCGCGTCGCGCTCAACATCCCGCTGCTCGCCTCACGCATCTACGCCCAGATACGCAAGCGACTGGTCGACGCCTTCGGAGGGCGTTTCCGCGAGGTGATTGTGGGTGGCGCGGCAATGAACGACGAGGTGGTCGAGTTTCTGCACAAGATAAAGTTCCCCTTTACGGTCGGCTACGGCATGACGGAGTGCGGGCCGCTGATAAGCTACGACAACAACCGCGACTACGTGCCCGGCTCCTGCGGACAAATCCTGAGGGGGATCATGGAGGTGCGTATCGACTCGGAAGACCCGTATAATAAGGTAGGGGAGATACAGGTCCGCGGGGAGAACGTGATGAAGGGATACTACAAGAACGAGGAGGCGACTGCGCACACTTTCACCGAGGACGGATGGCTCCGCACCGGCGACCTGGGAACTATCGACCACGACCGGCGCATCTTTATTCGCGGCAGGAGCAAGACCATGATACTCGGCGCGAACGGACAAAACATCTACCCCGAGGAGATAGAGTCGAAGATAAACAATCTCCCATTCGTCATGGAGAGTGTCGTTGTCGAGAAGAACGGCAAGCTGGTGGCTTTGGTCTATCCCGACTACGACACGGTGGACAGCACCGGCGTTTCGCACGCCGACCTGCCCGTCATTATGGAGCAAAACCGTGCGGTGCTCAACAACCAACTGGCCGTCTACGAACGCATCTCGGAGATACAGCTCTACCCCACGGAGTTTGAAAAGACCCCGAAGAAGAGCATCAAGAGGTATCTCTACAATAATTATTAGAAACTCACCTAAGGAGATTTGACCCTGGGGGAAAGGCTGCGCAGAGAATGTTGGCGCGGCCTTTTTTATTGGCTCGCCGTGAAAGCGGTGCGGATTGCTGCAATCTTGCTTGTTACATCACGTGTATGGGCTCGGATTGCTGCAATCTTGCTTGATACATCACGTGTATGAGTGCGGATTGCTGCA
>CAVJTV010000028.1:0-18027 GCA_963652435.1 Desulfovibrionaceae bacterium
GCGCGGGGTATAATCAGCAAGCTGTTTTCAGTTGTTTTCCGGACGGAGCTTACGAACGACAGCCCCTGCGCGCCACATTTCGCTGTCGCGGAGGGCAGCCAGCTCTTTGTTCAGACCTTCGCGATAGTTCGGCTTGCTGTTCGTGTCGATCGAACGCTGAGCCTCGTTGCCGCAAGCCACTTCCTTGTAGAGCTTCTCGAACACCGGCTTCGTCGCGTCGTGGAACGGACCCATCCAGTCGAGCGCACCGCGCTGTGCGGTGGTCGAGCAGTTGGCATACATCCAGTCCATACCGTTCTCGGCAAACAGAGGCATAAGCGACTGCGTCAGCTCCTCAACCGTCTCGTTGAAGGCTTCCGAAGGGTCGTGACCGTTCTCGCGCAGCGTCTCGTATTGTGCAAGGAGCAACCCCTGGATAGCACCCATCAGCGTTCCGCGCTCGCCGGTAAGGTCGGAATAAACCTCCTTCTTGAAAGTGGTCTCGAACAGATAACCCGAACCTACGCCGATGCCGAGGGCAATCACGCGGTCCCAAGCCTTGCCCGTAGCATCCTGGAAGATGGCGTAGCTCGAGTTCAAGCCGCGACCCTGAAGGAACATACGGCGGAGCGATGTGCCCGAGCCTTTCGGCGCAACCATGATAACGTCGATGTCTTTCGGAGGGATGATGTTCGTGCGCTCCTTGTAGGTGATGCCGAAGCCGTGCGAGAAATACAGAGCCTTCCCGGCTGTGAGGTATTTCTTGATGCGCGGCCACACCTCAATCTGCGCAGCGTCGGAGAGAAGATACTGAATGATGGTACCTCTTTCGCAAGCCTCTTCTATCTCGAACAGCGTCTCGCCGGGCACCCATCCGTCGGCAACCGCCTTGTCCCAAGTCTTGCCGCCCTTACGCTGACCTACAATCACGTTGAAGCCGTTGTCGCGGAGGTTCAGGCTCTGACCCGGACCTTGCACGCCGTAGCCTATCACTGCGATTGTCTCGTTTTTCAATACCTCTCTTGCCTTTTCCAACGGAAACTCTTCGCGGGTAACTACGTTCTCGTCAACACCGCCAAAATTCATTACTGCCATTTCTTTTTACTATTAAAATGAATGTATCTGTAAATAATCTCTCAATCGTTTGTTCTATTCAGTTTCTTCTCCATCGCAGAGAGCATGTCGCTGAGGCGTTCCACCTTGCTCTTCGTGATTGCGATGCGTCCGGAGCGGATAAACTGCAACACGCCGATCGTCTCGCTAAGCTCGCGAAACAGAGCCTGCGTCTCGTCGTAGTGCCCGCTCTTTTCAATCACCACGCAGTCCTCGTTCATCTCCAGAATGCGTGCGTTGTATTTGCGGATAAGGTCCTCGACCGTCCCCATGCGGATGAACAGGTCGGTGCTCAGCTTGTAGAGCGCAATCTCCTGGTGCACCAGGTCCTCGTCCGTGTTGTAGTATGCCTTCAGTATGTCCACACGCTTGTCGATCTGCTTTACGACCTTGTCTATCATGTCTTCGTCGGCAAACGTCGTGATGGTGAACTTGTGTATTCCCTTTATCGCGGAGGGCGACACCGAGAGCGTCTCGATGTTGAGCTGCCTGCGCGTAAAGATGACGGTTATCTGGTTCAGAAGACCCACGGTGTTCTCCGAGAAGATAATGACGGTATATAATTTCTTCGTATTCATCTTTTGTTCCTCCTTACTTGTCTCCTAAAAGCATATCCGTCACACATCCTCCGGCAGGCACCATCGGGTATACCAGTCCGAGAGGCTCCACGCGTGCAACCAAGAGGTAAGCCCCGTCGTGGCTGAGCATCTCCGCTATTGCGCCGTCAAGCTCTTCGCGCCGCTCCACAGTGCGCGAGCCTATGCCGAACGCCTTGGCAACGGCGGTGAAGTCCGGATTTGCCAGAAGGGTGTTCGAATAACGTTCGTGGAAGAAAAGCTCCTGCCACTGGCGCACCATCCCGAGATAATTGTTGTCGAGAAGGATAATCTTCACGTTCAGCTTCTCCTGCATGATGGTCCCCAGCTCCTGAAGGGTCATCTGTATGCCCCCGTCGCCGGTAAAGAAACACACCGTGCGACCCGGCGCACCCAGCTTGGCACCTATCGCTGCCGGCAGCCCGAAGCCCATCGTGCCCAAGCCTCCGGAAGTGACGACGCTGCGCGTCTGTTTGTATTTGAAGTAACGCACCCCCATCATCTGGTTCTGACCTACGTCGGTCACGAGGACGGCATCGTTGCCCGTTGCCTCGGACACCCTGCGCACCACCTCGCCCATCTTCAGCGGACCGTCTGTGGGAAACAGCTCCCGGCGTATCACCTTCTCATCCTCTTCCTCGGCATCGGGCTCAAAGGCGGCGTTCCACTCCGTCCGCGTCTTCTTCTCAAGCAGAGCCGTAATCATCGGGAGGGTATGCTTGGCGTTGCCCAGCACCTTCACGTCGACAGGGACGTTCTTCCCTATCTCCGAGTTGTCGATGTCGAGGTGTATTATCTTCGCCTGCTTTGCGTAGGTCTTGAGGTCGCCCGTCACGCGGTCGTCGAAGCGCATACCCACGGCAATCAGCACGTCGCATTCGTTCGTCTTCCTGTTCGGTGCGATATTGCCGTGCATCCCGAGCATTCCCTTATACTGCGGGAAGTCGGAAGGGAGAGCCGAGAGCCCCAGCACCGTCGCGCCGGCAGGTATATCGCCCTTCGTGAGGAACGCCTTCATCTCTTCTTCCGCGCCGCCGAGGATAACGCCCTGCCCCACGAGGCAGAAAGGTTTCTTTGCCGCGTTGATGAGGGCGGCAGCCGCCTCTATGCGTTCATGCTTTATCTCCGGCTCGGGCTGATAGCTGCGGATATAGTCCACCTTCTCGTAGCGGTAGTCCACAAGCCCCACCTGCGCATCTTTCGCAAAGTCGAGCACCACAGGTCCGGGGCGACCCGTCGAGGCAATGTAAAACGCACGCGACACTGCCCATGCAATCTCCTCCGGCCGGCGTATCTGATAAGCCCATTTGGTGATAGGCTGCGTGATACCTATCACGTCGACTTCCTGAAAAGCATCCGTTCCCAGCAGCGACGAGGGCACTTGCCCCGCTATCACCACCATCGGCGTGCTGTCCATAAGCGCGTCGGCAATACCCGTGATGGTGTTCGTCGCACCCGGTCCCGAAGTGACAAGCGCAACACCGACCTTTCCCGAAACGCGTGCATATCCCTGGGCTGCGTGCGTGGCTCCCTGCTCGTGGCGCACCAACACATGACGCAGCTTGTCCTTATAGTCGTAAAGGCTGTCGTAGATGGGAATAGCCTGCCCGCCGGGGTAGCCGAAGATGGTATCCACCCCTTCCGCTATCAACGCCTTCAGCAATGCCTCCGATCCTGTTATCTTCTGTTTGTCCATATCCGAAAAGTTTGTCAATCCTCAATCACCCTGACACCGCCCTTGTCTGCTGAGGCAACCATGCGTGCGTATGCTTTCAGTGCCTTCGACACCTCACGATGGCGGAAAGGCGGAGTAAAGGCTTTCGCCCCGCGGGCTTCCTCTGCCTTGCGGCGTTCCTCCAGCTCGGCATCACTCAGCCGCACACTTATGCTTCGTTCGGGGATATTGATTTCGATAATGTCGCCGTCTTTCACCAGTCCGATTGCCCCGCCTGCAGCCGCTTCGGGAGAGATATGCCCGATGGACAACCCCGACGTTCCGCCACTGAAACGCCCGTCGGTTATCAGCGCACACTCCTTGCCGAGGTGACGGCTCTTTATGTATGATGTAGGATAAAGCATCTCCTGCATACCAGGTCCGCCCTTCGGACCTTCGTAGGTTATCACCACCACATCACCTGCCACAACCTTTCCTCCAAGGATACCGTCGCAAGCTGCCTCCTGCGAATCGAACACTTTTGCCGGTCCTGCAAAACGGAAGATGCTCTCGTCGACACCTGCCGTCTTCACGACGCATCCGTCCTTCGCGATGTTACCGTAGAGCACTGCCAGACCGCCGTCTTTCACATACGCATGCTCCACGTCGCGGATACATCCTGCGGCGCGGTCGGTGTCAAGCTCCTTGTAATAGTTCTCCTGCGAGCCGAGCACAAGATTGTGCCGGCGTGCCGGAGCACTCTTATACAGGTTCACGGCTTCCTCTGCCACGTTCTTCGAAGTGATGCAATACCTCGCGATTGCCTCTCCGAGCGTCAGAGAGTCCACACGCTTCACCGAAGTATCCACCAATCCGGCTTTGGCAAGCTCGCTCATTATCCCCATGATACCTCCTGCACGGTTCACATCTTCCACATGATACGAACAGCTCGGCGCAACCTTGCAGATCACCGGCGTGCGGCGCGAAAGCATATCTATATCCTTCATCGTGAAATCCACCTCAGCCTCGTGAGCCACCGCCAGGAGATGAAGCACAGTGTTCGTCGAACCTCCCATGGCAATGTCGAGCGACATGGCGTTCAGGAATGCCTCGCGCGTCGCTATGCTGCGGGGAAGCACCGAATCGTCGCCGTCGCGGTAGTATTTATAGGCATTCTCCACAACCAGACGCGCCGCCTTTTCAAACAGACGCGTGCGGTTTGCATGTGTTGCCAGTACTGTTCCGTTACCCGGAAGAGCCAAGCCTATTGCCTCGTTGAGGCAGTTCATCGAATTGGCAGTAAACATTCCCGAGCAGCATCCGCAGGTCGGGCAAGAGAGGCGTTCAATCTTTGCCACCTCTTCGTCGCTCACCGCACTATCGGCAGCTTCCACCATTGCATCAATCAAGTCGAGTGCACGCCCGTCAAGATTTCCTGCCTCCATCGGACCGCCGGAAACAAACACAGTCGGGATATTCAGTCTCATGGCAGCCATCAGCATACCCGGGGTGATCTTGTCACAGTTGCTGATGCACACCATCGCGTCTGCCTTATGCGCATTGACCATATACTCCACGCTGTCGGCAATGATGTCGCGCGAAGGAAGGGAATAGAGCATACCGTCGTGCCCCATGGCAATGCCGTCGTCGATGGCAATGGTGTCGAACTCCGCAGCAAAGCAGCCGAGCTTTTCTATCTCTGCCTTCACCCTCTGCCCTGCCTCGTGCAGGTGCACATGACCAGGCACAAACTGCGTAAACGAATTGACTATGGCAATCACCGGCTTTCCAAACTGTTCTTCCTTCATGCCACAGGCACGCCACAAAGCACGGGCTCCCGCCATACGTCTGCCCTCCGTGCTATACGAACTTCTCAACTGATTCTTCATATCTCTTCTTTTTCTTTTAGTCCAACAAAAAAGCCCTTCTCTATGGTAGGAGAAAGGCCTCAAGTAATATCATTTCAAATTCACAACTACTGCACACCTTTCCCCTTACCTACTAATGACTAGAAGGACCACCACGAGAATAATATGCAATACGTTGTTCATCATCTTTTATTGTCGTCTTTTTGTTTTTTGACGCGGCAAATGTATGACAATAAACATTACCTGCAAAGGAATTAAAAGAAAAATCTCGCTTTTTCTTTCATTTATCAAGAAAACACACGAAATCGCTTACATAATTCAACAAACAACGCCAGTCTCGCAACAGAAATCAACCACGCACATACCTATCTCAATTGCTTTTTCTACCTTTGGCGCGGTTTAATCCTAAACAAATATTTCTACCTAAGATATGAACGAACAGATAAAACAGATTGCCGAACGTCTGGCAGGGCTGCGCGACGCGCTTGAGCTTTCGGCGGAAGAAATCGCCCGAACATGCGGGATTACCGCAAAGCAGTACTTGGAGCTTGAGAGCGGAACGGTGGATATTTCCGTCAGCCTTCTGCACCGCATCGCGCAGGAGTATGGCGTGGAGCTTACCACACTTATGTTTGGCGACGAGCCCAAGATGAGCACATACTTCGTCACCCGCCGAGGGAAAGGCGTTGCCGTCGAGCGCACGAAAGCATATAAATACCAGTCGCTGGCAGCAGGGTTTCAGGGCAGACGCGCGGATCCGTTCATGGTGACTGTGCACCCGACACCGGAGGGCGAGCCTATCTACCTCAACTCGCATCCAGGGCAGGAATACAACTTGGTGCTGAAGGGGCGCATGCTGCTTCGCATCAATGGTAAGGATTTGATACTCGAGGAAGGCGACAGCATCTATTTCAACTCCGAGCAGCCTCACGGCATGAAGGCGTTGGACGATGAGAAGGTCAGCTTCCTCGCCATCATACTATAATATATATGTAGGAAAGGAAAGGTTATGTTGGAAAGATTCTTAGACCGGACGAGCTTCTCGTCGCAGGAAGACTTCAAGGAAAACTTCAAGATAAAAGTGCCGGAGTGTTTCAACTTCGGATACGACGTTGTCGACGCATGGGCAGCGGAAGAGCCCGACAAGACGGCTCTGTGCTGGACGAACGACCACGGCGAGCACATTGACTTCACGTTTGCAGATATAAAAAGGTATACCGACCAGACGGCATCATACTTCCAAAGTCTCGGCATAGGTCATGGCGACATGGTCATGCTCATTCTGAAACGTCGCTACGAGTTCTGGTTCTCCATCATTGCCCTGCATAAGTTAGGCGCGGTGGTTATCCCTGCGACGCATCTGCTCACGAAGAAAGACATCGTCTACCGCAACCGTGCTGCCGGCATAAAGATGATTGTCTGTGCCGGCGAGGAGATTATCACACGGCATATCATCGACGCACTGCCGGAGTCGCCGAGCATTGAGAAACTCGTGTCCGTAGGTCCGGTCATCCCCGAAGGGTTCGACGATTTCCACAAGGGGATCGAGGCGGCTGCGCCTTTTGTCCGCCCGACGCACCCGAACAGCAACGACGACATCTCGCTGATGTATTTCACCTCGGGCACGACGGGCAACCCCAAGATGGTGGCTCACGACTTCACCTATCCGCTGGGGCATATTGCCACGGGCTGTTTCTGGCACAACCTGCACCGCGACAGCCTGCACCTGACCATTGCCGACACAGGATGGGGAAAGGCAGTGTGGGGAAAGCTCTACGGACAGTGGATTGCCGGAGCGACAGTGTTTGTCTACGACCACGAGAAGTTCACCCCCGCAGATATGCTGCGCATGATACAGGACTACAGGATAACCTCGCTATGTGCGCCGCCCACCATCTTCCGCTTCCTTATCCGCGAAGACTTGACGAAATACGACCTCTCTTCACTGGAGTATTGCACCATTGCCGGCGAGGCACTCAACCCTGCCGTGTTCGAGGCGTTCCGCCGCCTCACGGGCATCAAGCTGATGGAAGGGTTCGGGCAGACGGAGACGACGCTGACCGTTGCCACCTTCCCGTGGATGCAGCCCAAGCCCGGGTCGATGGGTATGCCTAACCCGCAATACGATGTGGACCTCATCCGGCAAGACGGCACGCGCGCGGAAGACGGCGAGCAGGGGCAGATTGTTATCCACACGGACAAGGGCAAGCCCCTCGGACTGTTTAAGGAATACTACCGTGCTCCGGAGCTGACGCGCGAGGCTTGGCACGACGGGGTGTACTACACGGGCGACGTGGCTTGGCGCGACGAAGACGGGTACCTCTGGTTTGTGGGCCGCACCGACGACGTGATAAAAAGCTCGGGCTACAGGATAGGTCCGTTTGAGGTGGAGAGCGCGCTTATGACGCACCCTGCCGTTGTGGAATGTGCCATCACGGGCGTGCCCGACGAGATACGCGGGCAGGTGGTGAAGGCTACCATCGTGCTTGCTCGCGAGTATCGCGAAAAGGCAGGCGAAGCATTGGTGAAAGAGCTGCAGGACCACGTGAAGCGCGTCACTGCCCCGTATAAATATCCCCGCGTGGTGGAGTTCGTCGAAGAACTGCCCAAGACCATAAGCGGAAAGATCCGCCGCGTGGAAATCCGCGACAAAGACAAGGGGTGAATGTGACGCATGACCGGAGAAAGTTTCAACATATTGCTTATTGTGATGACGGCGATTGCCGCCATCGTTTTTGTTACCCTTTACTTCGTAGAGGCAGGCTACGGCATGCTGTTCGACAAGAAATGGGGGTTCCCCATCCCGAACAAGGTGGCATGGGTGTGCATGGAAGCACCCGTCTTCTTCGTGATGTTGGCGATGTGGGCAGGGTCGGAGCGGAGGTTCGACACCGTCCCGCTGCTGATGTTCCTCTTCTTCGAGCTGCACTACCTGCAACGCTCGTTCATCTTCCCCCTCCTTATGAAAGGCAAGAGCCGTATGCCGGTTGGCATCATGGCAATGGGGATAGTGTTCAACCTGCTGAACGGATACATACAGGGCGAATGGATATTCCGCCTTGCCCCCGAAGGGATGTATGCGGACGAATGGCTCGGCACGCCACAGTTCATCATCGGGACACTGACGTTCTTCTGCGGCATGGGCATCAACCTGCAGGCAGACCATATCGTGCGCCATCTGCGCCGCCCGGGCGACACGAACCATTATCTCCCGCAGGGAGGGATGTTCAGGTATGTCACCTCGGCAAACTACTTCGGCGAGCTGGTGGAATGGTGCGGCTTTGCCATCCTGACATGGAGCGCAAGCGGGGCATTGTTTGCCTGGTGGACATTTGCCAACCTTGTGCCGCGCGCCAACACGATATGGCATAAATACAAGACGATGTTCGGCGACGCGGTCGGCTCCCGCAAACGGATCATCCCGTTCATTTACTGATGGCTTTTGTGTCTCTGCGCCATTGCAGAAAGACGAAAACACTCGTTTTTGTATCTCTGCAGGCTTGCAGAAAGTGGGACACACTTGCTTTTGTATCTCTGCAGACTTGCAGAAAGTGGGACACACTTGTTTTTGTATCTCTGCGGACTTGCAGAAAGGCAAACACACATGTTTTTGTGTTTCTGCAATAAGACGCTTTAACAAACACACTTGTTTTTGTGTTTCTGCAACTCGACGGAAAGGCAAACACACTTGTTTTTGCGTTTCTGCATTAACTCGCTTTAATAAATACACTCGTTTTTGTATCTCTGCAAGTCGACGGAAAGACAAACACACTCGTTTTTGTGCTTGTGCGCGGTTGCACTGAGTTGAAAACATCTGCTTTTGTGCTTGTGCGCAGTTGCACTAAGACGAAAACACTTGTTTTTGTCCGAGTGCATTAGGACGCTTTAACAAATACACTTGTTTTTGTCCGAGTGCAATAACGCACTTTAATAAATACACTTGTTTTTGTCTTAGTGCAATAGGACACCTTAACAAACACACTTGTTTTCGTCCGAGTGCAATTTTGCACAAACCCAAAAACCACCATCGCGGACACCGAAGATGGGTTTAACCGCCCCAGATGTTTGGCGATTATCGAATGTTTTGCACCTTTGTCGGCGAATCAGGCATTGCGGCAACGGAAAGACAGATAAACAACATACCATCTACAACATATCGCGTGCCGCCTCAATAATGAACATAAAACCGTTTTATATCATGGATAAAAAAGACTCTGTGCTGTTCACACCTGCAAGTATCGGTCCGCTCACACTGCGCAACCGCACGATAAGGGCTGCCGCGTTCGAGAGCATGTGCCCGGGGAATGCCCCGTCTGAGATGCTGTACAACTATCACACGTCGGTGGCTGCCGGCGGGATAGGCATGACAACGTTGGCATACGCTGCCGTGACGCGAAGCGGGCTGTCGTTCGAGCGTCAGCTGTGGCTGCGCGAGGAGATAATCCCCGGGCTGAGGAAGATAACGGATGCCATCCACCGCGAGGGGGCTGCCGCCTCCATACAGATAGGGCACTGCGGCAACATGTCGCACAGGAGCATCTGCGGGTGCACACCCATCTCCGCCTCCACGGGGTTCAACATCTACTCCCCCACCCTCGTCCGCGGAATGAGGAAGTCGGAGATAGCAGCCATGGCAAAGGCTTACGGCAGGGCAGTCTCTCTTGCCCGCGAAGCCGGCATGGATGCCGTCGAGGTGCATGCCGGGCACGGATACCTTATCAGCCAGTTCCTCTCGCCATATACAAACCATAGAAAAGACGAGTATGGCGGAAGCCTCGAAAACCGCATGCGTTTCATGAAGATGTGTATGGAAGAGGTGATGACGGCTGCCGGAAGCGACATGGCTGTGCTCGTGAAGATGAACATGCGCGACGGCTTCAAGGGCGGCATGGAGACAGACGAGACACTGGAAGTTGCCCGCACGCTGCAGGACGAGTGCGGAGCACATGCACTGATACTCAGCGGAGGGTTCGTGAGCCGCGCCCCGATGTATGTCATGCGCGGGGCAATGCCCATACGCACGCTGACACATTACATGCCGATGGGCTGGCTGCCCGTTGGCGTACGAATGGCTGGGAGGATGATGATACCCACAGTGCCGTTCAAGGAAGCCTACTTCCTGGAGGATGCACTGAAGTTCAGAAAGGCTCTCACGATGCCGCTCGTGTATGTCGGCGGACTTGTCTCGAGAGAGAAGATAGACGAGGTGCTCGGCTGCGGCTTCGAGTTTGTCAGCATGGCACGTGCACTGATCAACGACCCTGCTTTCGTCAACCATATGCGCGACGGCGAAAAGACGCGCTGCGACTGCGGACACAGCAACTACTGCATTGCCCGTATGTATTCGATAGAGATGGCTTGCCACAGGCACGTGCCGGACCTGCCGAAGAGCATCGTAAGGGAAATCGAACAATTAGAATACAAATAACAACATGGAAAAGGGAACGGCCATCATCACCGGAGCCGACGGCGGCATGGGGCAGGAGATAACACTGGCTCTCGCGAAACACGGGTTTCGCATCATCATGGCATGCAAAGACCCCGCAAAGGCTCAGCCCGTGTGCGAACGCATACGCAAGGAGAGCGGCAACGAAGAGGTGGAAGTGCGCGGGATAGACCTCACCTCGCTCGCCACGGTCCGCACATTCACGGAAAAGATACTCTCGGAGGGCAGACCCGTCAGCCGACTGATAAACAACGCGGGGCTGCTGACGACCCGCATACGTCCGACGGAAGATGCTCTGGAGCCTATCGTCAGCGTGAATTATGTCGGGGCATATCTGCTCACACGCCTGCTACTCCCTTTAATGGGAGAAGGGACAAGGATTGTCAACACAGTGTCGTGCACCTATGCCATAGGGAAGATCGAGCGCGACTTCTTCACGAAAGGGAAGAACGGACGCTTCAACCGCATATCCGTGTATGCCAACACCAAGCTGGCACTGCTACTTTTCACCCGCGAACTTGCCCTGAGAGTAAAGGAGCGGGGTATCACGGTCAATGCCGCCGACCCGGGCGTTGTCAACACCAAGATCATCCGTCTGGATGCCTGGTTCGACCCTCTCACCGACATCCTTTTCCGTCCTTTCATACGCACGCCGCGTCAAGGGGCTGCTACGGCCATCCACCTCGCGCTCTCCGACGAGGCTCGCGGCAAGACGGGCTGCTGCTACGCAAGCTGCAAGGAGAAGAAACTCTCCGCCCGCATAGCCCATCATCCTATGCAAGGTAAACTTTGGGACGACACGGAAACACTACTCCGCTCGCGTGGGCTGTTATGATTGTTTCCCATGAACAACGGCAGTAACGGTCTGTATCATCTTGTAGCATTCGTCACGAAAACCACGGTCACCGACTGATGTGGACGTTTTTCACCTTGGAACTGCAAGAGTCATGTTTTGGGGTTCATAAGGCAAAAAAACGAGGAAACGTTTGTGCGTATTGATAAAAGCCCTACATTTGCCGCGCTTTTGAGCCCGTACGTGTGATGGGAAATTAGGAAGCAACAAACTAATTTTGAGTAACACAAAAGATTAAAGAGATGAAGACATTTCAATTGGAAGGAAAAGGCAGAGAAGTAGCAGCTACTTCTGCCGATCAGAAAAGAGCTTTGAAGGCTATGCGTAAGAATCAGGAGATTCCTGCTGTGTTGTACGGTGGCGAAAAAGTTGTGCACTTTGCAGTGACTGCCGAGAGCGTTCGCAAGTTGGTGTACACGCCGGAGATTTTCGCTGTTGAACTTAACATCGACGGCGCAAAAACGATGGCAATAGTGAAGGACATACAGTTCCAGCCGGTGACCGATGCAATCCTGCACATGGATTTCCTCGAGGTATCGGAAAAGAAACCGGTGGTGATGGAGGTTCCGGTTGTTTTGGAAGGTCACGCAGAAGGTGTAAAAGCCGGTGGTAAGTTGACCTTGCGTATGCGGAAACTGAAAGTGAAAGCCGTCTACACGCAGATTCCCGAGAAGCTGGTGATAAACGTTGACAGCTTGGGCTTGGGTAAGACAATGCAAGTAGGCACGTTGAGCTTCGACGGTCTCGAGCTGATGAATGCAAAGAACGCAGTTGTATGCGCTGTTCAGTTGACCCGTGCAGCACGTGGTGCTCAGGCAGCAGCTGCCGCAGCTACGAAATAATGAGTTTCCCCAAGTGGGAGAACGGATTTGATAAAATAGAATTTTTTCATAGTTAAGGTTTTGTTTTGGGGAGAAGATTCGTGAGAATGTTCTCCCTTTTTTTATATCGCGACACGAAATGAAATATCTGATAACAGGACTTGGAAATATAGGTGCCGAATACTACGGAACGCGACACAACATCGGTTTCCGCGTGGTGAATGCCTTGGCGGAAGATGCCGGCGTGGCGTTCACGGAAGAACGTTACGGAGCCGTTGCCCGAATGCGGGTGAAAAACTGCGAACTGGTGGTGCTCAAGCCGAACACATTTATGAACCTCAGTGGAAATGCTGTGCGCTACTGGCTGCAAAGGGAGAACATACCGGTGGAGAATCTGCTGGTCGTGGTCGACGACCTTGCCCTCCCCTTCGGCACACTACGTCTCAAGCCCAAAGGTAGCGATGCTGGGCACAACGGACTGAAGAACATACAGCAGATGCTCGGGACAAATGAATACAGCCGTCTGCGCTTCGGCATTGGTAACGACTTCCCCCGCGGCGGGCAGATAGACTTCGTGCTCGGCAAGTTCCCGCCTGAAGAGGTCGCCGAGATGCCCGACAGGATGGAGCGGGCAATAGAAATCATCAAAAGCTTCTGCCTGGCAGGGGTGCAGATAACGATGAACCAATACAACAACAAACCGTAGATGGAAGAGGTAAGGATAGACAAATGGATGTGGGCAACGCGCATCTTCAAGACCCGCACGATTGCTGCCGAGGCATGCAAGAAAAGCCGGGTGATGATAGGCGGCGTGAGCGTGAAGCCTTCGCGCATGATCAAGGCGGGCGAAGTGATACAGGTACGCAAGCCGCCCGTGACGTTCTCGTTCAAGGTGCTGGCTCTGACGGAACGCCGCATGGGAGCCAAGATGGTGCCGGAATATTTGGAGAACGTGACGACGCCGGACCAATACGAGATACTTGAGATGAGCAAAATCTCCGGCTTCGTGGACCGCGCCCGCGGCTTGGGTCGTCCGACAAAGAAAGACCGTCGCGAGCTGGAGCAGTTTACTGACCCCACAGCAGGCGACGGCTTTGACTTTGATTTCGACTTCGATCCCGACGACGAAGATTAGTACGTAGTGTTCTGCGGGTTCCAGTTTGCCCAACCCGTAGTCCAGTCGTCCGTCCCGTCGAAAGCTCCCTTATACGACACCTTGTTGAAGAAGCCGTCAGACAATGCCGAGTCGGAGAAGTCCGCACCGCCAATCTTGTCCGTCACCACAGACGTATAGTCGGCATCGCGGGCAATAACATCGTTGCTCGAGGCATACACCGTGTTGTTCAGGCTCTCCGTTTCGAAGTAGCTGCTGCTCGCGTCATCCTTGAAGTTTTTCCACATTCCTGCGAAGATCACGTTCTTGACCGTAGCCCCCTCGTTCGCACCCTGAAGATACAATCCGTAGGGCCAGCCGGTGAACACCGAATTATAGACATTAAGAGCCGAGTTGCGGCGTATGTGCATGGCAGCCTGAAACTGTCCGCCCTTTGCGCCGTTGGCTGCGTCGTTCGTGGTATAGAGTATCTCGCTCTCTTCCTTTCCGGCAGACTCGCCATAAAACGGACCTATAAGCGTCACGTTCGAGAAGATGGGATTGGTCAGCGGTTCATTACCCGAGCCGTTGGCATCGTTGTCGGACTCGAAGCCGTTCGACTTGGAGGTGTCTGCCACCTTCGGATCGCGCACACCAAGCAGGAACTGGAGCTTGCCGTTATAGCCATAGTCCGTGTCGAACTCATCGTCCCAACCTTTGTAGGCAATCAGATGCTTGGCATTCACCGTGCCGCCAAACCATTCGAAAGAGTCGTCGCCACAGAAAGACACCTGTATATATTCGAGCGTAGTGCCACGGCCCACACCCCCGCAGGTAAGACCATTGATCTCCTTATTGGGCTCCAGCGGATAGCCGGCAAATTCGATACGCACATACTTCACGACGCCGGAGTTGTCGTCAGGGTCACTGCCGCCGTAGACGGTGCGCGGTCCGCCTTCAATCTGCGGCTCATTGGCATTCACAGGCGCATTGCCACACAGGATCAATCCGCCCCAGTCGCCATAGTCGCGCGCTCCAGCAACCTGGTCCGAGGTGAAGACAATAGGTTTCTCGGCTGTTCCTTCGGCAATGATCTTTGCTCCAGGCTCAACGATAAGCGAACCTTTCGTCGACTTCTCGCCCTTGACAACCGTGCCCGGCTCGATGGTCAGCGTCACGCCTTTGGTCACATACACGAAACCTCTGAGCAGATTGTTGTCTGCCGCCTTTAGGGTCATATCCGAAGTAATCTCGCCTTCCAGCACAATGTCGCTGCCCTCGTCCGCGGGCACATCCGGCTCGGGATCATCATTGCTGCATGCTACACATCCAAACACCGTGGCAATACACAAAAGAGCTGCCACACCTTTCAAAAAGAACTTGTTCATGATTAAACTGATTTAGTTTGTATAAGTGATATTTCGATTAAAACTTGACAGACACCCCAACGTTGAGCGTCACCCCTTGACGGTAGCTGCGCACCAGTTGTTCCACTTCGCGCTTCGCACCGCCTTCTTCCGTCAGCGTCAGGAACTGTTTGTATTCGACCTTCGAATTGAGCAGGTCCTTCACGCCGGCTTTTATCTCCACACATCTACCCAACGTCTTTGTAAAACTCAAGTCAAGAGAGTTGCGCGGCATCTCGTATATATCAGGGATGTCGTCGTTGGGGTTCTGTGCCGGCACACCAACCGTCTCGATACGTTTGCCGGCACGGTTGTAGAGAACGGATGCCGACAACCCCGTGTCGTCGTTCTGATAGAACAGCCCCGTGTTGACGAGGTAAGGCGACTGCCCCTGCATGGCGCGGTCGCGTTCGAAAGAGCCTTCGGGGAAATACACCTTGCTGTGGATATACGCACCGTTGAACACGAGGCTGAGCCCCTTCAGCCCAACGAAGTCGAGATGCTTCTTTACGTCCACCTCCACGCCGAACGCCTTGGCATGGTCGGCATTGTGATAAGTATATTGCAAGCCTGAGCCTGCCTCGCGGTAGGTCTGCTCGATAGGGTCGGCAAAGTGTTTGTAGAAAGCCCCGATGGTCACCGTCTCTCCCTGCGAAGGATAAAGCTCGTAGCGCAAGTCCACACTGTTGACATACGCATTCTTCAGATCCACATTTCCGGTGATATTGGCATCGAGGGCAAAGTCGTAATATACATACGGGACAACCTCGCGAAACTCCGGACGGTTGACCGAACGGCCGTATGCCACCCTCACCTGCTGCTTTTCCGTCAGACTGTATGCCACATTGAGAGATGGGAAAAACTCCGTCGAGCTTTGGTCGAGATGCACCGGCTTGATACCGTCGGACTCGTAGCCGTCGAGCTTCAGGCAGTAGTATTCCATGCGTACACCGATGTTTGCGTTCAGCTTCTCGCCGTAGCTCAGCTTCGAAGACACATAGGCAGCACCCAGCATATTGTCCGACGTATAGTCGTCGCTTTTGTTAGTGCTTTCTTTCATGTATATACGGTCCGTAGAGATGTTCTCGTCGGAAAAGATCGTGCTGTAGTCCCACTCGGCAAAGCGGTTGTATCCGCTGCCAAGCAGGTTGTATACGAACCGGCGTGCACTGAAGTCGCGCGTCTTGTATTCGCCGTAGATACCGGCGTTCAACACAGGCTTGAAAAGCTCCGACACCGTGAATGTGTGTCCGTAGTTCATCCCAAGCGAGAAACTATTGTCCGCAAGATCCTGATAATAGCGCGTCGGGTCGGAGACGTAATACTTCTCTTCGCCCTCCGAGCTGCGCTCAAGCAGCTTCACCACCTTGCGGTCCGGCTCCTTGTATGCGGCATAGGCATAGCCTGCCGTCCAGTCTATCTTGTCTGTATCATCGTGCCATTTATGTTCGCCGCTCAACTGGGCAGCATAGGTGGTACGCCCCGTGTACAGCGACTCCCACTTGCGGACATTCTCTTCCGAGTAATAATCTGTGCCCTGACGTTGCGTGAGGGAAGACGTGCCGCGCTGACTGAAGAAGTTATGCAGCTCAATCTTGTTGTTATCCTTGATGAAAGACCAGTTGAACAAGGCTCCCAACTTGGTAGTGTTTTTATATTGTACATCATCATATTTATAGCGATACGACGACTTGTCGTTTGTCATATCATACGAGAGATAGTTGTTGTTCTTCAGTTCGTAGTAATCATATCCCGTGCTGTAGTTCACGTTCGTTACATTTCCAATCCGCCAATCACCCTTGTCGAACAGTCGGTTCATGGTAAGGCTCAGCTTCTGCTCCGGAAGGGCAGTGAAACGGCGTATGCCCCATCCCTTGTTCACCCTGCGGGTAAAGGCTGCGGCATCCGAGGTGCTGACATTGTTCAGATGGGAAGGCGCATCCGTAGGCAGCGCACGCCGAGCGGCACCGAAGCCTATATAATCGGCTGCATAGCCTTCGGTCAGTTGGAAATCGCGGAATGAAGCGTTTGTATTGAAGCCCAACTGATACGACACGCCAAAGGTGTTCCCCTCCGGCACGTTCTTCGTCCCGAGGCGCACAAAGCCGCCCGAGAAGTCGGCGGGAAGCTCTGCCGACGGGCTCTTGTAGACCATCATATTGTCTATAAGCGACGAGGGAAGCACATCGAAAGAGAAGGCACGGCTGTCCGTCTCGCTCGAAGGTGTGGTTGCATTGTTGAGCCATACATTATTGTAACGCTGAGCCAATCCCCGCACCACAATAAAGCGGTCGTCCACAATCGTTATACCGGGAATACGGCGAAGCACCTCGGCTGCGTCGCTGTCCTGCGTCCTACTAATCTGCTGTGAGGATATTCCGCTCACCACGGGAAGGCTCCTACGGACAACGTTGAGCACTGCGTTCTCCGTCCCCAGCCTACGCTGGGCAACGACCACCACATTCTGCAGCTCGACTTCGGCATCCACCATCTCGATGCTCACCACTGCCTCACTGCCTTCTTCCACTGCCACATCTTTTACATTCTGCGTCCGGTAAGACACATACGACGCAACCAGAGCATACTTCCCTGGTTCCACGCTCTCGATACGGAAGTTGCCGTCCATGTCCGTGACGGCTCCAATCGATGTTCCTTCGATAACCACCGTGGCACCAATCAGCGGCTCCTTGAATTTGGCATCTGTCACAGTCCCGCAGATAACGCCCGTGTGCGGTGGCTGCTCCGCAAACGCAATTGAACATACTAACAACAGTAACGTCAACATCAACAACCCCCTCATTTCTTGTTTACATCTCATCTCTTCTCTGCTTTTTGTCTTTTTCTTTCCGCCGCAAAAGTAGAGGGGCGATGTTTCAACCAAGTTTAGAAGAAATGACAATACCGTGACAGCAAATAACGAGTGCCCCCGCCCTCCGCTGTCATGGCGTGCGCCCCAAATGTCATCCCGCACCCCGACGGCGGGATCTCATACCAAACGTTGGATAGCGGCAAGACCTCGCATGCCATATCTTGCCATTATGCAATCTGCATGAGGGTATAAACACTGTGTTTTTCTTTCCTGCAATTTGCATGGGCTTAGAAACACTGTATTTTTCCTTCCTGCAATTTGCATGGGCTTAGAAACAGTGTGTTTTTCCTTCCTGCAATTTGCATGGGCTTAGAAACAGTGTGTTTTTC
>CAVJTV010000029.1:0-18003 GCA_963652435.1 Desulfovibrionaceae bacterium
GATTGCAGCAATCCTGGTCCATGCACGTGATGTAACGGCAAGATTGCAGCAATCCGCACTCATGCACGTGATGTATCAAGCAAGATTGCAGCAATCCGCCACTGCAGAAAACAGGAAGGACCCAAGATTGCACGCAATCCCGAGCCCTTCCTATGTGTATTATACAACCCCTCTGCGATTATTTCAGGTAATCTGCCAGCTTCGCGGGGAGGTAGAAGGTATTTGTCTTGTCGACGTAGACAACGACGGAGTTGAGCCGAACTTCCTCGCTTCCCTTCTTGCCGAGGGTCACGATGTTGCTGAACGGCGTGATGTTGATCTGTTTCTTCTTGTTCTTTACAACCAGCGACGGCGAGCCTTTCTCGTCCTTTGCAGGGATTATCTCGCACTTGAAGCCCTCGAACACCGAGGTGTGAGGCGCGAAGTTCTCCTTCGTGAGACGGTCGAGCGTATCGTGGCTCATGCCGAACAGGGCACAGAGGTAGGCGTTCAGCTCTATGTTGGTGTGCATGCCGATGGGCAGGCTCGCGCGGTCGGGATGATAGGCAGCGAGGAACACTTCCTCGCCGGTGTGTCCGCCCGTGGTAAATCCGAAACAGGTCTTCGAGGTGAGCAGCTTCGACATGAAAGAGGTGAGCGAGCCGCTGTAGAGCGAGCCTTTGTCTTTCGTGGAGCGTTCGCCCTCGGGGATGGGGCTGTTCTTGTAGTCCTTGCAGTGGTTGAGCGCGTCAAGCTCTTCGTCGGTGAGCTCGAAGCCGGCATAGCGGCGGAAGATGTTCTGCACCTCGGAATAGGGTTCGCTGTTCACCTTGCGGGCAAAGCCCTCGGCAGTGAGCTTGTAGAGCGAGAACTGATGGAACAGCTGGTCTTTCGTCAGCTTGTCGTAGCCCGTACATTTCGCGCAGCCGATGCTGATGCCGCTGTTGCCGTGGTCCGGAGCCATCACGACGGCAGTCTCGCCGTTGCTGCGGGCAAAGTCGAGAGCCACGCCACATGCACGGTCGTAAGCCAGCATATCCGTAGCCATGCCGACGGGGTCGTTGGCATGAGCTGCCCAGTCGATCTTGCTGCCTTCCACCATAAGGAAGAAGCCGTTAGGGTTTTGCGAGAGCTTCTCGATGGCAATGCGCGTCATCTCCTCGAGGGATGGCTGCTGCTGAGGGTCGCGGTCGAGGTCGTAAGCCATCTCGCGGTCGCCGAACAGTGCCCACATATTCTTGCCCTTGTAGCTCCGCATACCGTTAATGTCATTTTTGAACACGCCGTAGCCGTTGCCTTTAAGATAAGCCTCGCTCTCTTCGGGAAGGAGCGACACGCCGCCGCCGATCACCACATTCAAGTCGTTGTGCGCCATCTGCGGGGCAATCCATTCATACTTCCCACGGTTGTAGCTATGCGCGGAGCAGTCTGCCGGCGTTGCGTGAGGAAACTCGCAGGTAAAGACGAGGCCCACAGCTGCGCCCTTTGTCATCTTTGCAGCCTCCAGCACTGTCGTAAGCGGACTGTAAGCCCGCGACGGGTCGGTCGGGTATATGTCATTGTCGCCGTCGCTCACCGGATAGGTGGATACATATCCCGTGCGGCTCGGATAGCCTGTCATGTAGCAGGAAGTGGTGGGGGCAGAGTCGCCAATCGGGGCATTCGACGAGTGCGTGCGCACTGTGCCGCAGAGATACGGGTCTAAGTTCAGATTGGGCTTGTCGGGGTTGGTGTACCACTGCAGCCAACGTGCCATGGAAACGGTGGCAAGTGATGTTCCGTCCGGTATCAGAAGGATAACGTTCTTCACCGGTTTGACATTTTCTGTGTCCGCAGCTTTTGCCGGCATGATGATGAACGCCAGCAGCAGCAAAAAGGTAATTGTCTTTTTCATTGTAACGAGTATTTTATTTTTTGCGGTCTCAAAAGTACTCAAAATCCGAGGTGCTTTATGTAGTTTTGCAATACTTAAAAGAACGAACAACGATTTAATAAGAGACATCATGAAGCAAGTCGCTTTCTCTTCAAAGGCTCCGCTAAGACGTAATGTTTTCGATTATTCACTGATTGTAGTGGGGGCATTTCTCCAATCGCTCAGCTACGTGCTCTTCCTTGCCCCGTTCAAGATTGTGCCGGGCGGCGTGTATGGTATCTCCATCGTGCTGCACTATGTCACGAAGGGCGTTTTCGCAGTGTTCCCCGAGGGGCTTCCGATGGGAGCCACGGCACTTTGCTTCAATGTGCCGCTGCTGATACTCGCAATGAAGAAGCTGGGGCTTTCTTCCGGTCCGAAGACCGTCGTGACCTTCGTGCTCATATCCGTCTTTACCGACGCGCTGTCTTATTTCTTCGGCACGGAGCCGCTTGTCAAGGACGATACCTTCATTGCAGCCTTCTACGGCGGCGCGATACTGGGGCTTGGTGTGACCTGCGTGTTCAAGGCACAGAGCACGAGTGCCGGAACCGACGTGCTTGCCCGCGTCATTGCAAACAACTCGAACCTCAAGGTGAGCAACATGATCATACTGCTCGACTCTGCCATCGTGATGCTCGGACTGATTGCCTTCCAGGATTGGGCAGTGCCTCTGTATTCGTGGTTTGCCATCTTTGTGTATGGAAAGGTTGTGGAGATGTTTCAGACGGAGAACCCGAACCGTGCCGTCTTCATCGTGTCGGAGAAGACTGCGGAGATGAAAGACAGAATCTTCAGCAAGATGGGAATGCGAGGGACCTTCCTCCACGGGCGCGGAATGTACGAGGGAAAGGAAAAGGAAATCATCTTCACCATCACCGAGCGAAAGGATATGCTCCGTCTGAAGGAGCAGATAAAAGAGGTCGACCCACACGCGTTCATCTCGACGATGAATGCCAGCAAAGATTCGCCCAACACGCTGTGATGGCTTTTGCTATCTGTGGTTTTTGTGTACTTTTGCCCACGCTTTTAACAAACACAAGAAGATAATGCCTAATATCTCACAGCGGGGTGTCGACATGCCGGAGTCACCCATTCGAAAGTTAGTTCCGTTAGCAAACAAGGCTAAAGCAAGAGGTATAAAAGTGTACCACCTTAATATCGGTCAGCCGGACCTGCCGACTCCCGAGGTCGCGATGGATGCTATGCGTCGCATCGACCGCAAGGTGCTGGAATATTCGCCCAGCGAAGGTATCCGCAGTTTCCGCGAGAAGTTGGTCGCCTACTATGCGAAGTTCAACATCAATGTCGATGTCGACGATATAATAATCACCACCGGAGGTTCGGAGGCAGTGTTCTTCTCTTTCATGGCGTGCCTTGACCCTGGCGACGAGATAATCGTTCCCGAACCGGCGTATGCCAACTACATGGCGTTTGCCATCTCGAGCGGGGCTGTGATAAAGACCGTTCCGTCGAGCATCGACGAGGGTTTTGCCCTTCCTTCCGTAGAACGTTTCGAGGAACTGATAACGCCGCGCACGAAAGCAATACTCATCTGCAACCCCAACAACCCGACGGGCTATCTCTACACGCAGAAGGAGATGGATCAGATACGCGACATCGTGAAGAAATACGACCTCTTCCTTTTCTCCGACGAGGTGTATCGCGAGTTCTGCTACACCGGTGCGCCATATATCTCCGCCTTTCATCTGAAGGGGATAGAAAACAACGTCGTGCTTGTCGACTCGGTGTCGAAGCGTTACAGCGAGTGCGGTATCCGTATCGGTGCGCTTATCACGAAAAACAGGATGGTGAAAGAGAACGTGATGAAGTGGTGTCAGGCGCGTCTCAGTCCTCCTCTCATCGGGCAGATCATTGCCGAGGCTTCGCTCGACACGCCCGAGGAGTATATGCTGGAGGTGTACAACGAATATGTGGAACGCCGCAAGTTTCTTATCGACGGTCTGAACCGCATTCCCGGATGCTACTCGCCGATTCCTATGGGGGCGTTCTATACTGTGGCGAAGCTGCCGGTGGACGATGCCGACAAGTTCTGCGCATGGTGTCTTGAGGAGTTCGAGTACGAAGGGCAGACAGTCATGATGGCTCCCGCTTCGGGCTTCTACACGACGCCGGGGCTTGGAAAGAACGAGGTGCGTATGGCTTATGTGCTGAAGAAAGAAGATCTGGCAAACGCGCTTGTTGTCTTGGCAAAGGCTCTTGAAGCCTATCCGGGGAGGGTCGTTTAATCAGACTTTATCGGTTTGAACTTAGAGCTGTTCATAGCACGAAGGATTCATTTCAGCAGGGAGGGTGCCCGCGGGGTTACGCCTCCCGCTGTTCGTATTGCCGTAATTGGAATTGCCCTCTCCGTGGCGGTGATGATACTTTCGGTTGCCATAATGGTGGGCTTCAAAAAGGAGGTCTGCGAGAAGGTTATCGGTTTCGGCTCGCACGTTCAGATTACCAACTTCGATGGCAAC
Organism: Desulfovibrionaceae bacterium; assembly: GCA_963652435.1. Taxonomy (GTDB): domain Bacteria; phylum Bacteroidota; class Bacteroidia; order Bacteroidales; family Tannerellaceae; genus Parabacteroides. The sequence continues at coordinate 4,375 of CAVJTV010000029.1, forward strand.
AGCTCCTACGAGACCGTGCCGATAGCCGTGGGTGATTCTTTGCTCCGCGCTCTGCGGGTGTTTCCTCACGTAAAACATGTGGAACGGTTTGCCACAAAGATGGGTGTCTTGAAGACGGACACCGACTTCCAGGGCATCGTGCTGAAAGGTGTCGACGAGGATTACGACTGGAACTTCTTTCTCAGCAATCTGAAAGAGGGCAGGACGCTTACGATAGACTCCGTAAAAAGCTCGACCGACATTATCATCTCGCGGTATCTGGCAGACCTGCTGTGTCTGAAGACGGGTGACGATGTGCGGGCGTATTTCATAGGCGAAGATGTGCGGGCGCGGAAGTTCAATATTGTCGGGATATACGAGACGGGTTTCATGGACTACGACAAGCTGTTTGTCATCTGCGACATCAAGCAGATACGCCGCCTCAGCGGCTGGGAGGCGGACGAGGTAAGCGGGATAGAGTTGCTTGTCGACGACTACAGCAATCTCGACCGCACGGCAGAAGATCTTTACTTCAACCTCATAGAAAAACAGGACCGCAGCGGAAATACCTACTACGCCCGTTCCATCAAGGAGATGAACCCGATGATATTCAACTGGCTCGACGTGCTGGATGTGAATGTGGTCGTTATTCTTGTCTTGATATTTGCCGTCGCAGGCTTTACGATGATTTCCGGTCTGCTCATAATCATTCTCGAACGCACCAATATGATAGGTATTCTGAAGGCGTTGGGCGAGAGCAACGTCAGTATACGGAAGATATTTCTCTACATATCATTCTTTTTGATAGGGAAGGGGATGCTTTGGGGAAACGTGATAGGGCTTGCCATCTGCATCATACAGTCGCATTTCCATGTCCTGAAGCTCGATGCGTCGACCTACTATCTCGACGCTGTGCCCATCGAGCTAAGCGCGACGGCTCTTGTTTTGCTTAATGTCGGTGCGCTCTGCGTGTCGATGCTTACAATGCTCGGACCTTCGTATCTTATCACGAAGATCGACCCTGCGAAGAGTATCCGCTTCGAATAGTTGTTATTTCCCGCCAAGACGGAACGTGTAGTCGTTCTTCCCGTTGAACATACGGTATATCCTCACGTAGAGGTTGAACAGCGGCATGATTATCTCCAGAAGAAACAGCGTTTTCGTCAAAGGTTGCTGCCGCAGCATTTTGGCGGACTTGTGCAGGACGACGGCTTTGCAGGAAAAACGTATGATGAAAAGCAGTCCCGCCAGCATGCAGACAATCCAACTGCCCATGATCCCCTCCGCCACGCAGGCAATCACGCCCACAAGGAAGAGGAAGTAGCTGACACTCTCCAATCGGAAGAACGCAAGATTCCAACCTTTGTAGAAGCGCTGCGTTGCCGCACGCGACACCTTCATCTCTTTCCACATTTTGTAGTAATCCACCCGTGCCATCTCGGTGATGCTCTCCGGCGAATATACTACGCGGGTGTTTCTCGCGGTGGCAGACTCGTTGACGAAGAGGTCGTCGTCACCGGCGTGAAGGTTGAGCGACTTGCTGTATCCCTTATGCGAGAAGAACAGGTCTTTGCGGTAAGAGAGGTTTCTTCCGTCCCCAGCGTAAGGACTTCCGGCAAGGGCAGACGAGATGTATTGCAGTCCGGTTATCAGATTGTCGTAGGCAACCATCTTATGAAAGAAACCTTTGTAAGAGCCGTATGCCGCGAAACCCAAGACGATATTTACGTTCGTAGAGTAGCCCTCGACCATTGCGGATATCCATCCGTCGCTTGTCGGGAAGCAGTTTGCCTCGGTGAAAAGAAGTATGTCGTGCTTTGCAGCCTTGATGCCGATGGTCAGCGCAAGTTTCTTGCGGCTGAGATATTTTATCTTCTCCGGAATATACGTGTGGTAGAGCTGCGGGTAGCTGTTCTCAAAAGCCTTCAGCACCTCGTCGCTCTCGTCTGTCGATCCGTCGTTGACAACAATCACATCATATACCGGATACTTTTGGTTCAGTATTGCGGGAAGATACGCCCTAAGGTTTTCCGACTCGTTCTTTGCGTAGACAATCACCGACACGGCAGGCTTGCTATTCTCTGGCTTCGCCGTCTGTCGTTTCGCCCTTCTCAGCGGACGGGCGTAGGTGACGAGATAGTAGGAAAGCTGGACGACAAACAATGCAGCAGTCGCAGCCGTCAGGATTGTTTCCGCATGACTGAAAAGAAGTAGATCATTCATTCTCGGGGACGTGTTTGGAGTATTACCGTTTTTATTTCTGCCATATTTTCCAGGCGGCGAAAGCCTGAAGGAGCAGCATCTCGAGTCCGTTCTTTGTCGCAGCCCCATACTCCTTGCCTCGTTTCATGAAGAGTGTCTCGTCGGGGTTGTAGAGCAGGTCGTAGAGCAGATGTCCGGAGGTGAGGCAGTCGTAAGGGATATTGGGGCAGCTGTTGATGTTGGGAAACATCCCGAGCGGGGTAGTGTTGACAATGACAGTACGCTCGCGCATCATGTCGGCTGTTATGTCTTCGTAGGTGATGCAACCATCTTTGAACTTGCGCGAGACCAGCGTGGCTTCCACGCCCAGCTGCTTCAATCCTTGGAAGACTGCTTTGGAAGCTCCGCCTGTGCCGAGGATAAGGGCTTTACGGTGCGTGTCATTCAGAAGCGGCTCGATGGATCGCTTGAAGCCGAGGATGTCGGAGTTGTAGCCCACCAGCTTTGTCCCACCGAAACGTGTGCCGACAAACTTGATCACGTTGACGGCTCCGATAACACGCGCGTCGCCATCCAGGTCATCGAGGAAAGGAATAACCTGCTCCTTGTAGGGAAGCGTAACGTTGAGCCCCCTCAGCTCGGGGTTTTCTTTCAAGACATTCTTTATATCCTTTATGTTCGGGATTTCGAAATTCACATACTTTGCATCGATGTTTTCCGCCTCAAACTTCTGGTTGAAATAATCTTTGGAGAACGAGTGTCCGAGCGGATACCCCAGCAAACCGTATTTCTGCATAACCTTCTTTCTGTTTTTTATTCTTTAGTTCCTGTATATAATGAGCATATCCCGAAAGTAAAGGTGCGAGCCTTTGCCTCTGCGAATCCCTGCCTTGCGAGCAGATTTTCCATCACCTTGCCTTGCGGGACAACCCTCACCGATTGCGGCAGGTAGCGGTACGCCGCCTTTTCCTTCGAGAGAAGTCTGCCGACAAACGGGATTATTGTCCTTGAATATATTCCGTAGAGCTGCTTCATCGGGAAACGTTCCGGCGTGGAAAGCTCGAGGATCATGATATGCCCCCCGTGCTTTAAGACGCGATACATCTCGGCTATTCCACGCTCGATGTCTTCAAAGTTGCGCACTCCGAAGGCTGCGGTGACGGCATCGAACGAATAGTCGGGGTAGGAGAGTGCCGTGCAGTCTTGCCTTTCGAACGAGATATGTCTCGCGAGACCTTCGTGCTCCACCTTCTCGCGTCCGCGCCGCATCATGCCTTCCGAGATGTCTGCCCCGATGATATGCTCTGCGCAGAGCGTCTTTTGCATGGCGATGGCAAGGTCGCCCGTGCCTGTCGCAATGTCGAGAATCGTCTTGGGAGAAAAAGGACGCAGGAAAGATATTCCCTTCCTGCGCCAAGTCTTGTCGATACCGAACGAGAGAGTATGGTTCAGCACATCGTAGGTGCCGGCAATAGCGTCGAACATACGTCCGACTTGCGCACCCTTGTGCTCTTCTTTGTTGTAAGGAAGAATCTGTTCCGAACCGTATCTCATCCCTTCGCCCGTCTCTTATTTGCTGTTCAGATAATCCGTAACGCTCTTTTCTATGCGAGAGAGGAGATCGTCGGCATCCGCCTTTATGAACTTCTCGCCGGTGATATGCTCATACAGCTCGATGTAGCGGTTACTGATGCTCTCGACGATTGCCGGTGTCATCTCCGGAACCTTCTGTCCCGTCTTGCCCTGAAAGCCGTTTTCCATCAGCCATTCGCGCACGAACTCTTTCGAAAGCTGCTTCTGAGGCTCGCCTTTTACGAAGCGGTCTTCGTAGCCTTCCGAATAGAAATAACGCGAGGAGTCCGGGGTATGTATCTCGTCGATGAGATAGATCTTGCCGTCGCGTTTGCCGAACTCATACTTGGTGTCGACCAATATCAGTCCTCTTTGTGAGGCTATCTCCGTGCCACGGCGGAACAGCTCGCGGGTGTATTTCTCAAGCACGGCATAGTCTGCCTCCGACACAAGCCCCTGGCGCAGGATCTCTTCGCGAGAGATATCTTCGTCGTGCGTGCCGACGGCAGCCTTCGTCGTCGGGGTGATGATAGGTTCGGGGAAACGCTGGTTTTCGCGCATTCCTTCCGGCAGCTTCACGCCGCATATCTCGCGCACTCCGCTCTTGTATGCCCGCCACGCGCTTCCGCAGAGATAGCCTCGGATAATCATCTCGACGGGGAAGCCTTCGCAACGCACGCCCACGGTAACCATCGGGTCGGGTGATGCGAGCTTCCAGTTGGGACAGATATCTGCCGTCGCGTCGAGAAACCTCGCTGCAATCTGGTTCAACATCTGACCTTTGTAGGGGATACCTTCCGGAAGCACAACGTCGAAAGCCGAGATACGGTCTGTCGCGACCATCACCAACACGTCGTCGCCGATGTTATACACGTCGCGCACTTTCCCATGATACACACTCTTCTGTCCGGAGAAATTGAAATCTGTTTTAACTAACGCCTTCTTCATGACCAATTTGTTTTTTATTGTTTTCTGATAGTTTGTCGCTCTTTTTCTTCTCGTCGAGCTTGTCGTATGCCTCGACGATGCGTTGCACCAGGCGGTGGCGCACAATGTCTTTCTTGTCGAACGCAATCCTGCCTATCCCCCGTATGCCTTTAAGAACTCGCATTGCCTCGACAAGTCCGGAGACTGCCGACGAAGGGAGGTCGATCTGCGTCACGTCGCCCGTGACAATCATTTTTGCATTCATGCCGAGGCGGGTGAGAAACATCTTTATCTGGTGCGTCGTCGTGTTCTGCGCCTCGTCGAGGATGATGACGGCATCGCTTAGAGTACGTCCGCGCATGAATGCCAGCGGCGCAATCTGTATGACATTGTTCTCCATATACTCTTTCAGCTTTGCCCCCGGGATCATATCCTGAAGCGCATCGTACAGAGGCTGGAGATACGGGTCGAGCTTGTCTTTCATCTCTCCCGGCAAGAACCCCAGCTTCTCGCCGGCTTCCACCGCCGGACGGCTGAGGATGATTTTCCGCACCTCCTTGTTCTTGAGAGCTCTCACGGCAAGGGCTATTGCCACGAACGTCTTACCTGTCCCTGCCGGACCGGTGGCAAACACAAGGTCGTTTTCCTCGAATGCTTTCACAAGCGACTGCTGATGCTCGCCGCGGGCAACGATTGCCTTCCCGTTCATCCCGTGGATGATAAGGTTTTCCTGCTTTACGACTGTCGGGTTTTTGCCTTTGACAATATCGAGGATAACATCCTCGGTCAGCGAGTTGAACTCCTCGCAATACTTCTCCACCTCACGGATTTTCTTCAGAAACAGCTCCGACTCGTCCTCGTCGCCGATTATCTTCATCACGTTTCCGCGGGCAACGATGCGCAGCTTTGGGAACAGCGTCTTGATAAGCTGCATATTCGCGTTGTTCACCCCGTAGAAGATAACCGGGTCTACACTTTCCAGAATATATATCCTTTCTATCATCCGTTTGCTCTGTTTTTCCTCTCGGCTTACATGTTTATTTTTTAGGCTCGGCAAAAATAGTGCTCTTCTTCCGTTTTTGCGACAAAAAATGCCGTCCGAGTGCTCTTCTTCCGTTTTTACGACAAAAAAATGCCGTCCGAGCACTCTTCTTCTTTTGCTAAGATTCAGCGAAGCGTGAAAAGCTCTTTTCTGATTATTTTTGCGCCCGAAAAACAAAAAAGATGACATTATCGCTAAAAACATTGGGTGTATTGGCTGTGTTGCCGGCTATTCTTGCTTTCCCCTCCTGCACGGAGAAGCGCGGAGAACTGAAACGTATTTGGTACGACGGAAGCTACAACCGCGACTTCAACGACCTGAACGACGTACAGCTGGCAGTGGCTGAAAAGATAGGAATAAAGCCCATCGGGAACCGAGAAGAGGCAAAACATGCCTCAAGGAAGATGAAGGAAATCGAAACGTGCGAGTATTACGAGGTGGAGGAGCTGAAACATTCCATTCCTTTCCTCATTCCCGAGGCGGCTCGGTTGCTCGAAGACATAGGACGCAATTTCCAGGACTCGCTGCAAAACCTCAATGCCCCGCGATACAGGATAAAGGTGACGAGCGTCACCCGTACAGTTGACGACGTGAAGAGCCTGCGCCGGCGCAACACGAATGCCTCGAAAAACTCTGCCCACCGTTATGGAACAACGTTCGACATCTCATGGGTGAGGTTCACCAAGATGGAAGAAGATACGCTCGACATCGACAGCGACCGGCTGAAGATGGTGCTTGCCACTGTGTTGCGCGACCAGCGACGCGCCGAGCGTTGCTTCATCAAGCACGAGCGCAAGCAGGGGTGCTTCCATATCACCGTCCGCAAATAAAAGGTCAGAACAGCCGGATAAGCAGCAGCCCGAGGGTAACGGAGACACCAGTCGCAATCAGCCCCGGTATCATAAACGAATGGTTGAGGATGTATTTCCCGATGCGGGTTGTGCCTGTGCGGTCGAAATTGATTGCCGCAACGATGGTCGGGTAGTTCGGGATGAAGAAGTAGCCGTTCACTGCCGGAAAGAGGGCTATCAGCATATACGGGGATATTCCGAGCGCGATGCCCAGCGGAAGCATCGCCCGCACCGTTGCCGCCTGGCTGAACAGCAGTATGGACATAAAGAACAGCGCGATGCCGAACAGCCAGGGCATATCCGTCACAATCTGTTCTATCGAGCCTTTTATCTCTGCCATATTGCCCCCGATGAACGTGTCGCCCATCCATGCAATGCCGAAGATGGCAACGACAGCCTGCATGCCGGATGAGAAGACGGAGCCGCGCACAGCCTTCAGCCCGTCGGTGCGTGTCGCCAGCAGTATGACGGCAGCAGCCGAGAGCATGAGTATCTCTATTATGTACGCCATCGGCATGTTCTCGATATGGAACGCGGCGCGAAGGCTCTTTGCCGAGCCGAAAAGCACGATGCCGATGGTTGCCATTATGAATATCGCGACGCTCCAGGCTGCAGCCCGTCGGCTTTTGACATCCTCCGTCTTGTATGTGGCAGCCGGCGCAAACTCGCCCTCGGCAACGCGCCGTAGGAACTCGGGGTCGCATTCCAGCTCACAGCCCACACGCAGCGAATACACTGCCCCTGCCAGCACACCTACCAGCGTGCACGGCACGGAAATCATCAGTATGTCGAGCAGAGTAATGTCGTAGCCCTGCCCCATGAGCATGCTGAGCAGTGCTACCGTAGCTGCCGAGATGGGGCTGGCAGTGATGGCTTGCTGCGAGGCAATCACGGCAATGCCCAGCGGCCGCTCCGGACGTATCTTCGTCTCCGTTGCCACCTCCGCAATGACGGGCAGCACGGAATAAGCCACGTGCCCCGTGCCGGCAATGAACGTGAGGGCGTAGGTCACAAGCGGACTGAGGATGGTTATCTTCGAGGGGTTGCGGCGAAGGATCTTTTCCGTCCAGCGCACCATGAGGTCCAACCCGCCGGCTGCCTGCATGCAGCTTGCCGCAGCAATCACGGCGACGATCATCAGCATCACGTCGATGGGAGGCGACGTGGGCTCGAGCCCGAAGACAAACGTCAGCACGGCAAGCCCCAGCCCGCCGAAAACTCCCAGTCCTATGCCGCCCAAACGTGCCCCGACCACGATGGCAAGCAGCACGACGATAAGTTGTATTACCATATCCTATTCCGTTATGAAAGCCGCAAAAGTAGGGAAATTCCTCGCTCGTCGTGTGGGGCTTTTTGTCGAAGGCGGGCTGCATGAAGCTGTCGAGCCCGCTCTTTTGCCTCTTGCAAGTCTGCATGGACCTGTTGAGCCCGCTCTCTTGCCATTACGCGGACTGCATGAAGCCCTCGCGTGCTTTCCTCTCTATTCCGTCAGCTTGTATTTCTCGTAGGAGGGTTTCACAAGGCGCAGATAAACCACGAGCGACACCAGGCAGCAGGCGGAGCCTACCATGTATGCCGCCGCAAGGTCGGCAAACGTGGCAATGAACCCTGCCGAAAGCATACCTATCCCCACGCCGAAGTCGAAAGACGTCAAGTAGGTGGAGGTGGCTGTGCCGCGCATGTTGTGCGGTGCGACATTCACGAAAAGGCACTGTATCGCGGGGACAGACACGCCATATCCGATGCCGATTGCCAGCGCGGAGGCAAAGAACACCGCCTCGGTGTGGAACAGTGCGAACACGGCAAACGAGAGTGTGAGGAATAGGAGCGAGCATATCGACACGTGGTGTATCTTCCCTCGGTCGACCAACCGTCCGGAGATAAGCCTTGCCGCGCCGACACCAATAGCCATGAAGATGAAGAAATACCCGGGGGTGGCAACGTTTATCTCTTTTCCGTACAACACGACGAAGGAGACAACCATGCCGTAGGGAATTGCACAGAGAAGATACGCCAATGCCGTGGGCAGTGCCCTCACGAGGATGAAGCGGTCGAGCGAGAACGGCGGTCGCGACACCTTCTCGCGCCGCGGGTAACGTATGAGGCACACCGTCAGGGTTCCCGTCAGGGCTATTGCCATCCCCGCCAACACCAGCGGATGGAAGCCGTACCTGCCATAGACAGCTACTGCCACGAGCGGCGCAAGCGACATTGCGAGGTTTATCGTCAGCCCGTAGAAGCCCATCCCCTCGCCCCTGCGCCGCGAGGGGATCACGTCTATCGCAATGGTGTTTCCCGCAACGGATGTCATGCCCATAAACCCGCCCTGGATGAAGCGGACAGCCATAATCGTCAGTACCGTCGCGGCAAACAGATAGCCCGCAAACATGACGGTGAACATCATGAAGGCAAAAAGGTAGAGCGGCTTGCGCGAAAAGCAATCCACTAAATAACCCGAGAAAGGACGCACGCACAGCAGTCCGATGGAATAGCTCGAGAGTGCCAGTCCGACCTCCGACGCCTTTATCCCCAGCTCCTCAACAAGGTAGAGCGGCATTGTAGGCATCAGCATATAAAAAGAGAAGTTCATCAGGAAGTAGGAGATACAACACTGTATGAAGTTCCTGTTCCAAAGCTCGTGTTTCGTTTCACACATATACATACATATATAATACGTCAAATCCTATGGTTATGCCCACTCGCTAAGCTCCAGCCAGCGCATGGTCTTCTCGTCAATCTCTTTCATAACCTCGGCAATGCGGCGCGACTTTGCCATCAGGCTGTCGCCATCGAGCGTGCCGCTGCTCATTGCCGCCTCCAGCTCCGCCTTTTCGGCTTCGAGCCGTGGTATCTCTTCGTCCAAGGCTTCAAACTCTTTCCGTTCCTTGAAGGTGAGCTTCTTCTTCGGCTCGTCCTCGCGGCGGTTTGCCTTCTCGGCTGCGGCAGGCGTTCGGGAGCGTTGTGCCGCCTCGGCTTCTCTCTCGCGCTGCTCCTCCGCTTCCTTCCATTCGCGGTAGAGCGAGTAGTTGCCCGGGAAATCCTTGATACGGGCATTGCCGCGGAACACCAGCAGATGGTCCACCACCTTATCCATAAAGAACCTGTCGTGCGAGACGACAATCACACATCCCTTGAAACCCCTCAGATACTCTTCGAGGACGTTCAGCGTCACGATGTCCAGGTCGTTGGTTGGCTCGTCGAGCACCAGGAAGTTGGGGCTGCGCATAAGGACGGTGCAGAGATACAGGCGGCGTTTCTCGCCGCCGCTCAGCTTGTAGACGTAGCTGTGCTGCTTCTCGGGGGTGAACAGGAAATAGTTCAGAAACTGCGAGACGCCCATCTTCCGTCCGTCGCCGAGGTCGATGTATTCGGCAATGTCTTGCACAACGTCGATGACCTTCATCCCTTCGTCGAACTTCAGCCCGTCCTGGCTGTAGTATCCGAAGCGGACGGTCTCGCCTATGTCGAAGCTACCACTGTCCGGCTTCACTTCGCCCATCAGCATCTTTATGAACGTGGACTTGCCCGTCCCGTTGCCTCCCACAATGCCCATCTTCTCGTAGCGGGCGAAGACGTAGTTGAAATCGTCCGTAATCTTTATGTCGCCGAAGCTCTTTGTGACTTGCTTTGCCTCGAATATCTTCGAGCCGATGTACGAGGCTTTGACATCGAGGTTGACGCCTCCGGCTTCGCGTCTCTGCGAGGCTTTCTTCTCCAGTTCGTAGAAGGCATCGATGCGGTATTTTGCTTTCGTGCCGCGTGCCTGCGGCTGGCGGCGCATCCAGTCGAGCTCTTTTCTCAGTAGGTTGCGCGAGCGTTCCACCTCTGCGTTTTGGGCATCGATACGTTCGCCGCGCTTCTCGAGGTAATAGCTGTAGTTTCCTTTGTAGTGGAAGAGCTGCCGGCGGTCTATCTCCATTATTTCGCTGCACACGCGGTCGAGGAAGTAGCGGTCGTGCGTCACAAGCAGGATGCTTATGTTGGCGCGGCTCAGATACCCTTCGAGCCATTCCGTCATCTCGAGGTCGAGATGGTTCGTAGGCTCGTCGAGGATAATCAGCTCGGGGTCGGTAATCAGCACGTTGGCAAGAGCCACACGCTTGAGCTGTCCGCCCGAGAGCTGTTCCACCTTTTGGTCGAAGTCCGTAATCTTCAGCTGCGAGAGGATCTGCTTTGCGCGCCGCTCGTAGTCCCAGGCTTTCATGCTGTCCATGCGCGAGAGAATGTCCTCGAGGTGCGAGTGGTCGCCGTCCGCCATAGCCTTTTCGTATTCGGCAATGAGGCGCACCGTCTCGCTCTGCGAAAAGAAACACGCCTGAAGCACCGTAAGACCTTCGGGGTAGGAGGGTGTCTGCTCCAGATAACCCACGCGCAGACCGCTGCGGAACACAACCGTCCCGCTGTCGTAGTCTTCCCGTCCGGCAATGATGTTCAGAAGCGTTGTCTTGCCCGCGCCGTTTCTGGCAATGAGCCCGACCTTCTGTCCTTGGGCAATGCCGAACGTTATGTCTGAGAAAAGGACCAAGTCGCCGAAGCTCTTGGTCAGTCCGTCTATCTGTAAGTAGCTTGTCATATCTCTTCGTAAGTGTTGTTTATAGGAGATCGCTCAGGGAATACCTCAGCTGATCCATCATAAGGGGGATCTCGCCTTCTTCTATGCCTGCGGCAATGAGGTCGGGGATGTCGCGGCTGAACTCTTCGCGGAACTTATGGAAATCCCCGTCCGCCATCTTCACCGCATCGAGGTAAAACCCTGTCGCGCCCTTTATGTTTTGCAGTGCCCACTCCGTATGACCTGCGTTCAAGAAGTCTTGCGCGTTGGGCTTGCCGGAGAGTATCTTCTTGTAGTAGCTGCGCGCCTGGTCGTACCTGCCGGTAAGGAACGAGCACCAGGCGATGGGTCGCCACGCCTTCGGGCTGCTGTCCATATAGTCCACCTTGTAGAAACATCGTAGTGCCTCGGCATAGTCGCGCATCTCGAGGAGGCAGTGCCCGATGCTGACGGTTATGGAGAGGTCGTCGGGGCTGAGCTGCTCGCACCGGCGGTAATACGTCAGTGCCTCCTCGGGATTTTTCATCGAGCGGTAGCAGCCCGCTATCCGCCGCAGTGCCCATTTGCTCTTCGGGTTCAGAAGGTCGGCGTGCAGATATGCTTCCAAAGCTCCCTTCACGTCGCCGTCCATCTCCTTGCAGTAGCCGATCTTCTGAAAGAGCGCATCGTCGCTTGCGGGGGCGGTCTCCGCAAGCCTCAGGAAGATGGTCAGCGCGTCGCTGAAATGGTTTTTGTGCAGATAGTATTCCGCAATGCTGCGCAGGCTCTCCTCGTCGGAGATATACGGACGGAGAATGCTGAGGTTATGGAAGTCGAGAGGCAGGGCGAACACGTCGTTGAAGTCGAGATGCCTCGGGTGGAGCTTGAAAAAGCGGTAAAGGTCGCGTATGTACATCCCCGAGACGGCTTCCACGCGGTTTTGTCTGCCGAGGACATTCTCCCCGTCCTGTTCCTTCATCCCTACGGTCTGACCCGCGAGATAATCCGTTATCATCCTACGGTTTTCTTCCGGCAAAGACATTAAGCTGAACAGCAAAGAGTATTTGTCGGAGTTGCAGAACAGCGGCGAGGTCACCATCGCCTCGGGCACCCGCATCCCGCCTTCGCCCATCGAGGAATGCCTCGGCGTGAAGGGCAGAAACCAGTTGCCCACCTCGCGGAAGAACGGGAAGCTCTTCAGGTGGACGAACGTGGAGTGCATCACGTCGGCACCCTCCTGCTGCATCTCGCCGAACTCCATCATCATCTTTCCGAGCGTTGGGTCTTCGAACAGACGCTCCCACTCGGGGTTCATGTCGGCCTCGGTAAGCTCCGCCGCGCTGTCGTTCATCATGATTTTGTTCCTCATATTGGTGTTCAGCTTCATCATCTCGGGGAGAAACTCCGTCTGCAGCCTCCGCGTTATCTTCTCTGTCTCGCGGGCAAGGATGAAACGCAGCGTGACGGTCCGCAGCACGCGGGTGAAGCCCGGCTTCTCGGCAAGGGCATCCAGCCTGTCGGTTATCCTGGGATAGAGAGCCGTGCGCCTACGGTAGACATACAGCGTCAGCAGGATGGCTACGACGGCACGTATCCTCACCTCGTCGTCGTCCGTCTCGGCGGCGTCGAACAGCAGCGCGAGCTTCTCCATGTCGAAAGCCTCCATCAGCGCGAGCATCAGCGCAGACACAATCTGACAGCCCACGGCAAACGGCAGTCTGCCGTCGAGAAGAATGCCCTTTATCTCCGAACTCTCTTCCGAGGTGAGAGCGTCGGACACCCACACGCGGTTGAACAGCATCGCGAGCGCGGCATCGAAGTCCGCGCGCCGCCCTGCCGCGACATGGCTGCTTATCCGAAGATGCATCTCGCGAAACGTCGTCTCCATCCGGACGGACGGGCTTCTTAGCATACTGTAGAAGGCGAGGGGCGACTCTGCGGCAAGCACCCTGCGGCGTATGCTGTCGGCAAGGGCGTATGCGTCGGTCTGCACCCTGCGGTATATCTGCTCCTGCATGGGGTCTTTGATGCCTTCGCCCCGATAGCGCAACATATATCTGTATGTGTCCTGCAATTCCTCCAGCGTGTCTGAAAACGACAGCTCGCGACTTCCCGCGATGAGCGACTGCATGGCGTCGAACGCGTCTTTCAGCTCCCCACAGCCCAGCGAACCGATAATCCGGTTGTAAGCCTTCTCTTTTTCCTGTAATGTCATAAGTCTGCGACGAAAAACCCGCCAAAAGTAGAGCTTTTGTGCCGATTTTTTGCCGGCGCAGATGAAAACGGGCGGCGGCGCAGCCCCCACAGGCTTGCGGAAGCTCCGCACCAGGGTGGTTCTTTGCTCTTGCGAGCCCGCAAGAGATGCGCACCAGGGTGGTTTTTTGCTTTTGCGAGCCCGCAAGAGGTCCGCACCAGGGTGGTTTTTAACTTTTGCGAGCCCGCAAGAGGTCCGCACCAGGGTGGTTCCCGTCTTTCTCAATTTGCAGAAGCTCCGCACCAGGGTGGTTTTTTGTTTCTGCAAAAAA
>CAVJTV010000030.1:0-17981 GCA_963652435.1 Desulfovibrionaceae bacterium
ATCATGAAAGACAGAAAACTAAGAATGGGTATGGTAGGCGGCGGAAGCGACGCCTTTATCGGCGCGATACATCGTCGTGCAGCGTTTATGGACAACCAGATTGAATTGGTTTGCGGATGTTTCAGTGTAGATCCCGAAATCTCGAGAAGCTCCGGCCGTTCTTATTTCTTGCCTGAAGACCGTATTTACGACAATTATCAGGAAATGTTTGAACACGAGATGACCTTGCCCGAAGGCGAGCGGATGGACTTCGTTACCATCGTGACCCCGAACCGCTGGCATTTCGAGCCTGCTATGATGGCTCTTGAGAGAGGCTTCCATGTTGTTGTGGACAAACCTATGACGTTCTCTTTGGAAGAAGCCAAACAACTTCAGAAGAAGGTGGAGGAGACGGGGCTTATCCTTGCTCTTACGCATGTGTACTCCGCTTATCCTGCTGTGAAGGAAGCAAAGGCGCGTATTGCTCGCGGCGATCTGGGTACACTTCGCCGTGTGTATGTCGAGTATCTCCAAGGATGGCTTTCCGACCGTATCGAGCTGCAAGGCGGGAACAATGCCGGCTGGCGTACAGACCCGAAGCGTTCGGGTAAGGCAGGTTGCGTAGGCGACATCGGTACACACGCATGGCATCTGAGCGAATACATAACAGGATTGAAGGTGCAGGAGGTTTGTGCAGACCTGAACGCATTCGTTCCGGGCCGTCCGATCGACGACGACGGCGCAGCTTTCCTTCGTTATGAGAAAGGTGTTGTCGGGACGCTCGTAGCTTCGCAGATCGCAGCCGGAGAGGAGAACAATATCCGTATCCGTATCTATGGCGACAAAGGTAGCCTCGACTGGCAGCAGCAGGAGCCGAACACATTGTATGCAAGGTGGACAAACAAGCCGACAGAGGTAATACGCATGGGCAACAACGGCTTCATCAGCGACACTGCCAAGATGAACACCCGTACTCCGGGCGGTCATCCGGAAGGATTTATCGAGGCCTTTGCCAATATCTACCGCAACTTCGCAGACACACTGAGAAGCGTGAAGAAAGGGGAGAAGCCTGCTGAGGAAAGCCTGGACTTCCCGACAGTTTACGACGGCGTGAGAGGTATGCAGTTTATTGAAACGATGGTGGAAGCCGGGTACAATGAAAACACGAAGTGGCAGAAGTGGATTGATTGATAATGTAAAACAGAAATACTGGTTATATGGTATTCAAAGTATTCGTATGCTGTTGTTCCCTCGTCGGAATAACAGCATTCGCACAAAATAACGAGTGGAAAGACCCGACGGTGAACGCCGTTAACCGTGCTCCGATGCACGCTAACTATTTCGCGTTCGAGACAGAGACGGCAGCGCTGAAAGGTTGCAAAGAGTCGTCGGTGAATTTCATGACCCTGAACGGGACGTGGAAGTTCAACTGGGTGAAAGATTCCGACGCCCGTCCGACAGACTTCTATCAAGTGGGCTACAATGACAAAGGATGGGCAGATATGCCTGTCCCGGGTATCTGGGAGCTGAACGGGTTTGGCGATCCTTTGTATGTGAACATAGGATATGCTTGGCGGAATCAGTTTAAGAACAATCCACCGGAGGTGCCCGTGGAAAACAACCATGTCGGCTCGTACCGTAAGGAGATTGTTGTGCCGGCAGACTGGAAAGGCAAGGAGATATTCGCTCATTTCGGGTCGGTGACTTCCAATATGTATCTTTGGGTGAACGGCAAGTATGTCGGCTACAGTGAGGACAGCAAGCTGGAGGCAGAGTTCGACCTAACGAAGTATCTTAAACCCGGCAAGAATCTTATTGCGTTCCAGACTTTCCGTTGGTGCGACGGTACCTATTTGGAAGACCAGGATTTTCTGCGCCTTTCGGGTGTAGGTCGCGACTGCTATCTGTATGCACGCAATCCCAAACGTATTCAAGACATCCGCGTAACGCCGGATCTGGATGCGCAGTATAAAGATGCGACGCTGCATGTGAGCTTGAATCTTAAAGGCAGCGGAACGGTGGATCTGAAGCTGCTCGACAGACAAGGCGGCGTGGTTACTACTGCTTCCTTGAAAGGTTCGGGCGATGTTTCGACAGATATCGCAGTTGCCAATCCGCTGAAGTGGACGGCTGAAACGCCGAATCTTTATACGCTTGTTGCCACGCTGAAGGACGGCGGCAAAGAGATAGAGGTTATTCCCGTAAAGGTCGGCTTCCGTAAGATAGAGCTGAAGAACAGCCAGCTTTTGGTGAACGGTCAGCCGGTATTGTTCAAAGGGGCAGACCGTCATGAAATGGACCCCGATGGAGGATATGTCGTGTCTCGCGAACGTATGTTGCAAGACATCCGAATAATGAAGGAATACAATATCAATGCTGTTCGTACGTGCCATTATCCTGATGCAAGCATGTGGTACGACTTGTGCGACGAATACGGGATCTACGTTGTCGCCGAAGCAAACGTTGAATCTCACGGCATGGGATATGACGAGAAGACCCTGGCGAAGGTTCCTGAATATGCCAAAGCACATTTGGAACGCAACCAACGTAACGTGCAGCGTAACTTCAACCATCCGTCCATCATCTTTTGGTCGCTGGGCAATGAAGCCGGTTTCGGACCGAACTTCGAAGCATGCTACAAATGGATAAAGAATGAAGACAAGAGCCGCGTCGTTCAATACGAACGGGCAGGACTGAACGACTTTACCGACATATACTGCCCGATGTATTTGGATTACAAAGGCTGCGAGGAATATTGCGAAGGTGACGGCGACAAACCGCTTATCCAATGTGAATATGCTCATTCGATGGGTAACTCGGACGGCGGCTTCAAGGAATACTGGGATCTCATACGTAAATATCCGAAGTATCAAGGCGGTTTCATTTGGGACTTTGTGGACCAGTCTTTGCATTGGAAGACAGACAAAGGCGTTGCGTTTTATGGATATGGCGGAGACTTTAACCGCTACGATGCGACAGACAACAATTTCCTCGACAACGGTCTTATCAGTCCGGATCGCAAGCCTAATCCGCATATGCGTGAGGTCGGTCATATCTATCAGTCGATTTGGGTAACTCCTTCCGACTTGGCAAACGGCGTTGTGAATGTGTATAACGAAAACTTCTTCCGTAGTCTCGACGGCTACTACGCAGAATGGCAATTGTTGGCAGACGGTGAAGTGAAGCAGGCAGGTATAATCCAGAACTTGGATGTCGCCCCGCAACGGACCAAATCCGTAAAGTTGGATTACAACACGGAAGGCGTTTGCAAAAATGCCGAGTTGCTGCTAAACATAGCATTCAAGCTGAAGAAATCGGAAACGATGCTTCCAGCCGGATACACGGTTGCAAAAAACCAACTGGTGATTCGTCCTTACAAAGCACCTGAACTGAAGATTGCCAATGTGGAAAAGACCAATATCGCCACGGTTATACCGACAATCGTAGACGACGATGTTAACTATCTGATCGTTTCCGGCGAGAATTTCCGGATTGAATTTGGCAAGAAAGACGGATTCCTTTGCAAGTATGACGTGAAAGGATTGGCTTTGATTGATGAAGGAGGGAAACTGACACCGAACTTCTGGCGTGCGCCGACCGACAATGATTTTGGAGCAAATCTGCAAAACAAGTATGCAGCGTGGAAAAATCCGGGATTGAAGCTGACATCACTGACAAACAAAATCGAGAAGGGTCTGGCTATGGTGAATGCTGAATATATGATGGAGGCTGTGTCGGCGAAACTGTCCGTTTCTTATACGATAAACAACGAAGGAGCTGTAAAAGTATCGCAGAAGATGACGGCAGACAAGTCTGCCAAAGTCTCCGAGATGTTCCGTTTCGGTATGCAAATGCAGATGCCGAATGAGATGTCGCAGATCAAATATTATGGACGTGGTCCGTGGGAGAACTATGCAGATCGTAACAACGTGACCGATTTGGGTAAGTTCTGCCAAACAGTCGAAGAACAGTTCTATCCTTATATCCGTCCGCAGGAGACCGGCACAAAGACAGATATTCGCTGGTGGAAACAGACGAATAAGGGTGGTTACGGACTGATGTTTGTCGCCGAAGCTCCGTTCTCTGCTTCTGCGCTGAATTATTCGATCGAATCGTTGGACGACGGCGTGCAGAAAGATCAGAGACATTCAGAGCTGGTTCCGAAAGTGGACTACACCAATCTTTGTATTGACAAAGTGCAGATGGGATTGGGTTGTATAAACAGTTGGGGGGCGATACCTATGGAGAAGTATCGTTTGCCCTATGGTGATTATGAATTCACTTTCATAATGATGCCTATCCAATCCAGTTTGCGGTAGCCTGAAAATAACCAAAAAAAGCATAATCGGCCCGTGTATTACGTTAAACTGGCTGGTTATGCTTTCTTTCGTGTTACGTAAAAGGCTACTTTTATTGCCGATTTTTAATAAACACCGAAGACATTCATGAGTTCTAATAAGCATTCATCAGACCGAAAGAAGAGTGGGTTCTTTAGAGGGAAGTCTTTTATGCTTCTTTTGGGGGGAATATGTGGTGCCGGGATAATGGTCCTGGCTTATAATGCGTCTGTCTATTTTTCTTCAGACAAGTCGTGTATGATGTGCCATGTGCATCCGCATGTGGAAGGTACTTGGCAATTATCCAAGCATGTGAATAACCGTAGTGGGGTGAAAGTCCATTGTGTGGATTGTCACCTTCCTCCCAAATACGATACATGGAATCATTACACGGCAAAGTTGAAGTTGGGATTGAAAGATGCTTGGTCTTTTATGACAAAAGACAGTGCTGATTTCGATTGGAATGCGAAATCGGAATTGGAGCATGCCGTTAAGTATATTCCGAACGAATCATGTAAGGAGTGTCATCAGAATTTGTTCCCGGAAGGGATAGCAAACGATGGTATCACAGCGCACCTTTATTACGAAGAGAACGAGGAGAAGTTGGATTTGCAGTGCATTAGTTGCCACTTGGATGCAGGGCACTACAATCCTAACTACAACCATTCGAAACTGGCAGGTGTACCAGGGATGGAGAAAACGGCAGTTGTCGATACCAGTTTGTACTTCAAAGAGCCGACGAAGGTAACGAGCTTTACGGACTATGTAGAACAGATACCGGGGACTCCGGTTTCGTTTAAAATGATTGCTATACCGGGTGGTTCGTTTAAGATGGGTAGTTCGGAGAAAGAGCCATTCCACAAACCGGATGAGGCTCCTGTTCGTACAGTGACGGTCAGCCCGTTCTTCATGGCAGAGGTGGAAGTTACCTGGGATCAGTATTGGTCGTTCTATGGTAATACGATGAGTGAAGGGCGTACTCCTCCGGAAACGGTGTATGCAAACAACAGTAACCCGAATGTAGATGCTATTTCCGGACCGACTCCTCCGTTTGGATTTCCTGATCAGGGATGGGGTGGCGGCGACCGTCCGGCTATTACAATGACGCATTATGCGGCAGAGACTTTCTGCCAATGGTTGTCGAAGAAGACAGGTAAGAAATATCGTCTGCCGACCGAAGCCGAATGGGAATATGCTGCCCGCGGCGGTACGGCGACTCCATACTTCTTCAAAGGTAGCCCGAAAGATTTCTCAGATCAGGGTTTTTGGCGTAAGTTCTTCGATGCAAAGACTGACAGTATCAGTTCGTATGTTATTTACAGCAAGAACAGCAAGAACAAGACACAAGAGCCGAGTATGGTAAAAGCAAATCCATTTGGTTTGAAGAATATGTTGGGCAATGTGCTCGAATATTGTGCCGACAAATACGATCCTGAAGCATACAGCAAAGGTGGCGAAGCGGTGACAGACCCGTTGGTAACCGAAGGCACAGAGTGGGTTGTTCGCGGAGGTAACTATACATCCGATGCCGCAGATCTGCGTTCGGCATCTCGCGACTACACCAAGCACGACGCATGGTTGAAGACCGACCCACAGCAACCTAAAAGTATTTGGTGGTATTCTGACATACGTGGCATCGGTTTCCGCGTGGTATGCGAACCGGATGCAACAATGAAGTAGGAAGTAGACAGTATTAATTATTTAATAATTTGACATATCATGAAAAAGGAAAATGGGATCAGTAGAAGATCGTTTCTGAAGAGTTCTGCTATGGCAGGTGCACTGGGTGCAATCGGAACAGGTAGCGCAGCGAGTGTTGTTTTAACTTCGTGTGGTGGTGGAGAAAAAGCTGGTGCTTTGAAACCGCTGAAGGAGCCGGGTTCGTATTATATTCCTGAGTTGCCAGACTTGGCAACGGACGGAAAAGAGCTGAAAGCCGGTATTATCGGTTGCGGTGGACGTGGTTCGGGTGCAACTTTCAACTTCTTGAATGCCGCAAATGGTGTGACCATCACTGCATTGGGTGATACATTCAAGGAGAAAGTTGACGACTTGGCTGAAAAGCTGAAAAAAGAAAAGAACATTGACGTTCCGGAAGACAAACGTTTTGTCGGTTTGGATGCCTACAAGCAGGTAATCGACAGCGGCGTGGATGTTGTCATCATTGCGACTCCTCCCGTGTTCCGTCCGGTACACTTCCAGTATGCAACAGAGAAGGGCAAACATTCGTTCCTTGAGAAACCTATTTGCGTAGATCCTGCAGGTTACCGTATAATAATGGCAACGGCTAAGCAGGCAGAGGCTAAGAACCTTCGCGTGGTAACAGGTACGCAGCGTCACCATCAGCGTTCATATGTGGAATCTTATAAGAAGATTATGGAAGGTATGATTGGTGAAATTACTGGCGGTGTAGTTTATTGGAATCAGAGTATGTTGTGGTTCCGCGAACGTCAGAAAGAATGGAACGATTGCGAATATATGATCAAAGACTGGGTGAACTGGAAATGGTTGTCCGGCGACCATATCGTGGAACAACACGTACATAACATTGACGTGTTTACCTGGTTCAGTGGTTTGAAACCTGTAAAGGCGGTTGGTTTCGGTTCTCGTCAGCGTCGTATCACCGGTGACCAGTACGACAACTTCAGCGTTGACTTCACGATGGAGAACGGAATCCATCTGCACAGTATGTGTCGGCAGATTGACGGTTGTGCAAGCAATGTAAGTGAGTTTGTTCAGGGTACGAAAGGCTCTTGGAACAGTGCAACGATGGAAATCAAAGACCTTGCAGGAAACGTGATATGGAAATATGACAGCGAGGCTGAAAAGGCAAACTTCAAGCAGACCGACCCGTATACATTGGAGCATGTAAACTGGATCAACAGTATCCGTGGCAACAAGCCGTTGCAGCAGGCTACCGAGACAGCTGTAGCTAACATGGCAGCAATCATGGGACGTGAATCTGCCTATACCGGTGCTGAAACAACATGGGATGCCATGACTGCTTCTCCTATAGATTATACTCCGAAAGACTTGAACTTGGGTAAGATGGATATGAGTTCATTTACTGTTCCTGTTCCGGGTAAACCTCTCGACGAAAAAAAGTAAAGCTATGACACTTAATAGAAGAAACTTTTTGAAAACGACATTGTCTGGTGCCGCAGTAGCAGCTGTCGGCACTGGTACGTTAGCTTCTTGCGCAGGCAAGGCGTCTACGGATAAGCCTTGCTGTGCAGAGAAAGAACCGTGTTGCAAGAAAAGCAATGCAAAGTTGAACCTGTCTTTTCAGGAAGGCGTTGTGCCGGGTGAGAACCTGAATCAGAAGCTGGACCTTATGGAAAAGTTGGGCGTTGTCGGTCTCGAACCGGGCGGACACGGACTGAAAGACAGAGTAAAGGAATTCAAAGAAGCCTTGAATGGTCGTAACATCAAGATCAGTGCTATCTGCGCCGGCTTTGACGGTTTTATTCTTTCCACTGATCCTGACATTCGCAAGAAATGTATGGATTCGATGAAGGAGATCCTTACGGCAGCAGGTGAGCTTGGGTCGACAGGTGTAATTATCGTTCCTGCATTCAACGGTCAAGTTCCTGCGCTTCCTCACAATCAGGAGACCCGTGATTTCCTGTGTGAACAGTTTACCGAGATGGGTAATCATGCTGCACAGTGCGGAACGACTGTGATTTTTGAGCCGCTGAACCGCAAGGAATGTTTCTATATGCGTCAGGTGGCTGATGCCGCTTCCGTATGCCGCGACATTAACAATCCGGGTGTGCGTTGTATGGGCGACTTTTGGCACATGACATGGGAGGAGACTTCTGACATGGGAGCGTTCATCTCTGCCGGCGAATATCTGCAGCATGTACACGTGGCAAGCCGCAAACGTCGCAGCATGCCGGGTGAAGACGGCGAGGCAGACAACTATGTGAACGGCTTCAGAGGTCTGAAGATGATAGGTTACGATAAGTTCGTAAGCTTCGAATGTGGGTGCCAGGGCGACCGCAACGTTCTCCTTCCGGCTGCTGTAGAGCTTTTGCGCAAGCAATGGGAAGAAGCATAATCTTATGCCTTTGATATCTTTGAATATGCAGATGAGTGAGGTGGTGGAAGAACACCCCTCACTCATTCCTGTTATTAACCGGTTTGGTATCCGCCTCGGGTTGGGCGACAAATCGGTGAAAGTAATTTGCGAGACGCATCAGATAGATACGGACTTTCTGCTGACGGTGGTAAATACGTTCTTGAACGAGGAGTATTTCCCTGAGAGGAAGTTGCAGACGTTTCATACTTCGCAGATTATCGACTATTTGACCAAGACTAACCGCTATTACCTCAACTATCAACTGCCCAACATAGAGCGGCATCTGACGTTGTTCATCACCATGAGCACGCAGGGCAACAACACACTGAATCTTATCGGCAAATTCTTCTCCACCTTCAAAGAGGAGCTGACAGCACGTATCGAAAACGATAGTGCGGTATGGTTTCCATACTGTCAGGCGTTGAGCGAAAAGATTAACGGGCATCAGGCTCTCGACGGAATGCTCCATACCGGCGGCGAGCAACAGACCGACGACCCCATTGAGGCGTTGTTGTCTGATTTGAAAGGGATCATGATAAAGCACCTTTCCGGTGATTATGACGAGAACCTTTGCTATGCCGTGATATTTGCCGTCAGCAGTCTTGAGAAAGACATCAAGCAGCATAACCGCATCCGCTACCGCATCCTTACCCCGATGGTGTCGGCTATGGAGAAACTTGTGAACTCCCACAGTTGATGCGTAAACTCAGGCAAATAGCAATCATTCTGTCCGACACTCTGCAAAGTATCGGCATTCAGAATTTGCTGACCGACTACTTCCCACCGGTGGAGGTGTGTTGGTTCCCGACGTTCGAGACATTTAGAGAAGCAGCGGCGGGCGGTGCGTTCGATTTCTACTTTACCACAGCCGAGACAATGGTCATGAACGGCGACTTTTTCCTGCCCCGTCGCGGAAAAACTGTCGTGGTGGCAGATGGCGAGGGATATGTGGGCAATACGGTAAACCATATCGCAGCGAAGGCTTCCGAGGAGACTATTATCGAGCAGCTGCAACAGCTGCTTGCTGACGACGGCGGGATGTCAGGCGAGGTGAACAAGGGTCTTTCGTCGCGAGAAACCGACGTTCTTCAGCTGATTGTAAAAGGTATCACAAACAAAGAGATTGCAGATAAACTAAGCATCAGCCTCAACACTGTCCTCACCCATCGCAAGAATATCACTGCCAAGTTGGGTATAAAGACAGTATCGGGACTGACGTTCTATGCCATCATGAATGGCATTATCTCCGGCGACGAGATTGAGCTGTAAAAGCTTCTGCCCCCTTTTATTTACGGACAAAGTCCGAAGGGAAGTCTATCGTGTTGATGATCTTTCCGTCCTTCAGGCGAATCCATGTCTTGAAGCCTTTCACTCCTTCTGTCAGCTCAATCACACGGGCACCGTTGCCGCCTGCCAGGTTATTGTAAACTGTCTTACCTCCGCTATAACGACCGTAAGCCAGCAGGATACCTTTCCGGTAAACGGCATAGTCGTCGTCGTGATCGTGGCCGACAAACACGCCTTGGATATCTCCCATCTCTTTCATCGACGCAAACATACCTGTGTTAAGATACGGCGCGCAAGCCTTTTCCTGTCGCGAACCAACAAGAAATGTCTTCTCGTCGGCAGCCGCCTGATTGTATTCCGGCAGCGGGATATGGAAGAAAGCTAACGAAGGTATCGGTGTTCCGCCGTTCTCTGCGGTGAACTTCTTGCTGTTCTCGCGATACCACATGATCTGGTCTAACTTGATGTAGTCATATCCGTCGATACCCTCGATCTGAGAGTAGGAGTGCGAGTCCAAACAGTAGATGATACATTGGTTCTTCTTCCCGTCATGCGACTTGATTTCCAGGATATAGTTGCTTGCTCCGGAGACGCCTTCCACAGAGTCGGTCAGATTGTATGGAACGGTCCGCACGATGTCGAACAACTCCTTACGGCTCAATCCCTGCTCGTCGTCATGATTACCGAACATCATGCCGAACGGTATCTTGCGTTCGGCTGCCAGATTGAGCATGGTCCTCATGCCTTCTTCCGCCGGTTTGCCGTACACTATGTCGCCAGTGTACAACACCAAGTCCGGCTTCTCGGCATCCAACACTTCTTTGGCTCGCTCAATGGCAACGTCGGACTTGGGGTTACCGTGGATATAGTGCAGGTCCGTAAGCTGCACGATCTTGAACTTTCCGTCTTTGTTGAACTTCAACTCGCTCTGCTGAGCATTTCCGCCAAGCACACCGCCAAGCAGAAACATCACACTGATAAATAACTGTTTCATCTTCTTCTTTATTTGTTGTTTGTTCTTATTCGAATACCGGCATTGATCTGCCAATCCATACTTGCGGCTGCGTTAGTCCAAGGAGTTTCGCAAGCGTGGAAGCGCAGTCGAACTGCATCATGCTGACATCGTCGAAGCAATAGCCTTTCTTTATCGACTTCCCTGCAATGATGAACGGGGTCTCCATCTCCATCATCGTCATTCCGCCATGTCCTTTCTCTATCCCGCCATGGTCGCCGGTGACGACAAAGACGGTCTCGTCCATCATGCCTGCCCGCTCGACTGCCTCGACGATTTTAGCGATGTCGCCGTCCAGCTCTTTCAGCTTGGCGTAATACTCAGGCGTGTCGTGACCAGCCTCATGACCTACATGATCCGGATTGTCGTAGATAACGGCAAAGAGGTTCGGCTTCTTCTCCGTGATATACTTCACTGCCATCTCGGTCAAAGCCTCAGGGTTGGCAGTGTAGTCCGGACCTTGCTCATGGTAGCTGAATGCCAAAGTGTCGACAACATACTTGATGCCCTCCCAGTCGTGCACAAGCCCGATCTCTGCTGTTGGGTTCGCGTCGCGATAGAGTTGGAACACTGTCGGGAAGATGCCGTGTTGGTTCAACTCGCGCGAAGGAAGTTCAGGTGTTTTCGATCCCCACGTGGTGTATCCGTGAAGTTCGGGGCAGGCTCCCATAAACATCGAAGCCCAGTTCAAGGCACTTGACGACGGCAGCACCGACCGCTTCTTCAAGGTGTACGAGCCGTCTTTCATAAACTGTTTGGTGACGGGCATGTCTGCCTTTTCCATACTGTAGGCACCCCAGCCGTCGAGACCTATCCAAACGACGTGCTTGGCTTTCGGGGTGTTGTCTTCACTATTCGCGTTGCATACACAAGACGTGACAATAGCTGCAACGGCGCAAGACAGCAAAATTTGAAATACTCTTTTCATCATGATCTATTTATGAGTTTGTTTTTAATACATCAGGCGGAACGTTGCCCAAACGGCTTTATGATCTGTCGGCCATACTCCGGCAGGTTCTATGAACTTGTCTTTGCTTGTCTCTTCCACACGTTGGCTTCTCACGACGGACTTCCGTGGACCGACCACCGCAGCATCTATCAGTCGGCATCTCCCGTTCGGCTTGTAATAAACGAAGTCGATACGGTCTCTTTCGTCCGCTTCCGGTGCCCATGTCAGTTTCGACACGTCGACAGCGGGATTGTCGGAAGGAAAAGTGAAACCAGGGTGCGTCGCGGCGTCGGGATACATCTCCCGATAAGCATCCTTGAATCCGTTTTTTTCAAGCAATGTGGAGCAGATCCAGCGGACAACCGTACCGTTATGATCCCACAAATCCTTGGTGTTCTCCGTCCAGTCGAGGTGCGACGGCTCGTTGAAGTCTCCGCCCAAAAGAATCATACTCCCTTCTTCGCCTGCGGCATCTTCAATCACGCCTTGGATAGTCTCATCCCTCAGCGACTCGTTGTTCACCCGCTCGATCTCGCTCTCGTCGAGCACCGGCGCGTCCATCTTCTTCCAGCTGACACCGCTATAGCCTCGAGGCATATAACATGCATAATGCGTATAGTCCAAATGCGCGGAATAGACAACCACGGGGCATCCCTCGACATCTATCTTCGCCTTCACCACACGCACGGCTTCCGCCAGAGGCGCGGCAACTTCATATTGCTCGGTTATCTTGTATTTTGAAAGGATACCGACATCTATCCGGCTTTTTTCTCCGTAATAGCTCTCGCCTCTCTCTCTCAACTCCCGTAGGATATTCGGCACGAACTCACCGCTCGACTCGCTAAGCAACACTATATCCGGCGACAGCCGGCATATCTCGTCCGCCACGGCATCAAAACCGCCTTCAACCACCGCTGCCTCTTGCCAGACATTCATCTGCAGAACGGTCAATTCCCGTCCGTCGCGACAACTTACCGCGACACAAACCAAAAGAAGTAAAAATAGATTTCTGTATCTCTTCATGGTATTCAACGCATCAAAAAAGCGTCCCAAAGGTAAACATTTAACCGACAGGGGAGGATGCCTGCCCGCGTATAATCTTGTTTCCACCGTAGCCAGCACGAAACAAGAGGGGCTGCGCCGAAGACGTGCGCAGCCCCTTTTTTGTTTCATTTGGTTATGCTTATTGCAAGAGCCACATAACGCCCATGTAGTCGTCGGAGCCACCATACTGACTGTTGATGGCTTGAGACACATTGTCCATGTTGTAGTTCAACTCATCCTGCGGATACATCCACCTCAGAGGCATCTTGTCGGAAGGAGTGTTACGGTTCGACTTCGGATTGATCGGGAAGTCGGGAATACCCGTGCGACGATACTCAAAGAATGCATTGAACGGTATCTGCAGGAATGATGTGATATACTTCTGCCAGATGATTTGTTCCAATCGGCCCTGGAAGTCGCTCGCAAAGGCAACACCCGGCTTCTGCAAGTATTCGGCGATATAGTCGCTTGTTATCTTGCGGTTGTGGTGATACTGCGCATTATCCGGCGTATTGTCGGCAACAAACTGCAGGGAAGATCTGACTGCTTCCTCGTAGTATGCCTTTGCGTCGCCGTCAACGAGACCTCTCAACGCCATCTCCGCCAGGATGAAGTTTTGCTCCTGATAGCTCAAGATGAAGATAGGTTCACCCTCGGGCAGTTGCTCGTATCTGTCGTTGAGTTGTGAGATATTGCCTTCGCTCACTACGCTTAGTATGTCAGACTCGGGCAACATCGGGTCTACGCCGTTGTACGAATCCCATGCAGACGGGTCTGCGCCAGCCTTCTCGGCATTAGGTGTCGGCTTTGCGTAGTAGAACAGACGGTAGTCCTGCAATTCCTTCAGCTTGTCGATAATGATACAAGTCACAGCGTCGTTGTCCCCGTAGTCGCTGATCTCTGTGTAGAGCGGATAGTACTGTCCTCCCTTATTAGAATATACAACCTGGAAGTTGTCTGCATTCGATTCGAACAACGGGCGGTTGTTTACAAGTTCTTTGATTCTTGCCTTGACATTGAGATCCGCGTCGTCGGTTTTCTTGTACAGGTTGAGCAGTATCTTCAGCTGAAGAACGTTCACAGCCTTACGCCATTTCGCTACACTTCCGCCGTACATGTAATCGCCGTCAAAGTCTTCGCCGATGCTGAACAGGCGGTCTGCCTCGTCCAGTTCCTTCAGCAGTCCGATGAAAATATCCCTCTGCGAATCGTATTTCGGGAAATAGATTTCACCTTCCTCGCCTTGCAATGCCTCAGAATAGGGGATATCCCCGAGACGCATAGTTGTGTCGAAGAAGAAGTACACACGGATGAAATGCGCGAGTGCCGTATACGAGTTGCTGAGACCTTCCGTCTGAGCAAAGCCGATCATCTTCGAGGCGTTGCGCAAGTTGCTTATCGAGCTGTAGCTTGCTCTTCCGAGCAGATTGAAAGCATAGTCGATATCCATTGGCTCCGTCCAAGAGAGATACTTTCCGAGCAGGTCTTCGCGGATGGAACCTTTGGAAGTACCGTTGTTATGCGTCGTAAGGTTGCGGATCAGACCTGTGGCAAGCATTGCCGAGGTCACTTCAGTCGTTGCATCCGGGTCTGTGTTTACGCTTTCGAAGTCATCGCAACCAGCAAACATCAGTAGTGACAAAGCACCTGTCAATATATTTCTAATTTTCATGATGTCTCTTATTTATTAAAATTCAACCTTTAAGTTCACGCCGACATATCTTATCGATGGAGAAGATACGTTTTCGCCTTCAACATCTTCGAAACCGTCGGGGTCGGAGAAGCGGAAACCTTTCGTCAGGACGAACAGGTTCTGTCCGATAAGGGCAGCATAGCAGCTCTTCATTCCGAGCTTGTGTACAAACTCTTTCGGTAAGTTGTAGCCGAGCGACATTTCCCTCAGTTTCAAGAACGTTTTGCTCTGCACCCACTTGTCGGGGTTCTGGCGGCTGCTTCTGACGAAGTCTTCGTAGGATGTCTCGATGTCGTTAGGCGCGAACACACGCGTATCGGAGGTTATCCGTCCGTACTGGTCGTATGTGACTTCTCCCGAAACGATTTTCACGCCTTCGCCGACGTAGTTTTTCTTACCGTTCACCACCTCGTCGTACCTCCACTGGTTGTCGGTGTCGGGGTGCGAACCTGTCTCGAGCATGTAGTACTCCGTGTTTGCCCACGACACGCCACCGATACGTCCGTCGAAGTTGAGTGTCAGTGTAAAGTTCTTATACTTGAATGTGTTTGCAAGACCGTATTCAAGATCCGGGTCGGTGTAGCCCACCAACGACGCGTAGTTGCTTCGCGTCAGGAAGCCGTTGCTGTTGACGATAAAACTGCCGTCCGGTGCTTTGTCGAAACCCTTATATGAATAGTAGTCTGTACGTCCGCCGACATGTGTCCAGAGGTTGTCTGCACTAAACTCGCTGTCGATCTTTGCATAATATCTCTTGCTGGAAGAGAGGTTGAGGGATACATCCCATGAGAAGTCGCGTGTCTTGATGGCAGTTGCGTCGATTGTTGCCTCAACACCTTTGCGTACATATTCCTCGTCGATGTTCATCAGTCGTTTACTGAAGCCTGTTGCCGACGAGATGGTCTGCTGGATGGTGTTGTTGTACGTGAGCTTATTGAAGTAGCTGAGATCAAGGCGCAGGCGGTTGCCTTCCAGGAAGGAGGCGTTTGTTCCTATTTCCCACGTGCGGTTGGTGATAGGCTTGACGTTTCCACGCAGAGAGCTCGGATAGCTGGCAGTGTTCAAGCCGTCCCACACGTTTTGTGTAACCGTGTATGCAGTGTTCAAGTCGTACACACCGAGGTCGGTTTTCGAAACCGTCCACGATCCTCTCAGTTTCCAGAAGGGTATCCACTCCGGAAGAGTAATGATGTTCGACGGGATCACACTCAAACCGATGGACGGATAGAAGTACGATTTGTCGTCTACCGGCAGTGTCGACGACCAGTCGTTTCGTCCGCTGGCTTCAAGGTAATAGGTGTCTTTGTAGCCGAGTGTCAGTGTACCGAACATACTGTTTACCTTCTTCCTGCTCGAAGCCACGCTGACGGTCGGGCTTTCCACGGATGCCATGATGGAGTAGAAGCCAGGCACGGAAAGACCGTTCTTTGTCTCCGCGTTCAGTGAGCGGTAATTCGTATAGTAGATAGAGCTACCGAGCAAACCGTCGATGCTGAAATCCTTGAACTTCTTGTCGAAGAGGAGGAAGAAATCGTAGTTCATTGTGAACCCTGTCTCCTTTCCTTCCTTATAGTAACCCAGCGCACCGTCTTTCCAATAGCTACGATTTCTGGAAATTGTACCCATAGACGCGCGGCACACCGTGTTGTTGGTGTAAGCAACGCCACCGCCCCTGAGCTGGAGCTTCAGCCACGGCAAAATCTCGTACTTGAACGACAGCGACCCGTTGGTCTTGAAGTTGTTTATCGACCTGATCTTCTCGTAAGCCGAGAAATACGGGTTGTCATACCAGTTCGAGTAGTGCCAGTTCTGCACCTGGTTAGGAATTATCCAATAGTCCTTGTATTCACGTATGTCGTACTCCGGTCCGGTCCACAACAGGATGTTGTACATATATCCCGTACCGTAGCCGTAGCCCGCGGTGTTGGGGGCAGCCTCCTGAGTGAAGTTGAGGTGTCCCTCTATCGTCGCTTTCTTGCCGAGCTTCAGCTCGCCACCGATGTTGTACCAGAATTTGTTCTTTTTTGTGTTCGGGTATTGGTTCTTGTCGTACAGATAGGAGAGGGAAGTGTGAATGCTTCCATACTCGCTGCTCGTCGACACGCTTACACTCGTGTTGCTCACCATACTGAACTCAAGAAAGTTCTTGAAGTTGTTCTTGCCTTTCGACGTAAGCTCCATCTCGCGGTATTCCTTCTTTATGGGGTCCCACTGGGTGTAGACGCGACCGATGTCGAGCTTGTCGCCCCATACATAGTCTATGTTATTGTACTTTCCGCCCGAGCCGGCACTATACGATGTCTGTACTTCCGGTATTTTCAACTGTCCGGCGTTAAACATATTACTCGTATTGACCTCTATGGAGAAGCCGCCTTTGCCACCTTTCTTCGTCGTGATCATGATTGCACCGTTGCCACCGCGCGAACCGTAGAGAGCGGATGCCGTTGCGCCTTTGAGCACCGTTATGTCCTCAATCACGTCCTGGTTGAAGTCGCTGAATGCTTGATCCGTCGGCACACCGTCCACAACAACAAGCGGCGATTCGCCACGCAGCTTTATGGTCGGTGCCACGCCAAACTCCGTCGAGTTGTAGACACGCATACCGGAGATTCGTCCACTCAAACTCGTGGCGATGTTCACTCCCTTTACACTTGTCAGCTCATTGCCATCAAACTTTTGCGTTGCATAACCCAGCGCTTTCTCCGAGCGAGTGATGCCTAAAGCTGTCACGACCACTTCATCGAGCTTTTGCATGTCCTCGGCGATTGTAACCTTGATGATTGTCTGGTTGCCCACCGCGATTTCCTGTGTAACATAACCAATGTAGGATACGACGAGCACATCCTTTGTGCTCACGCCACTCAGTGTAACCCGCCCGTCAAGGTCGGTAATGTTGCCATTTGTCGTTCCCTTCACAACGACGTTCACTCCTGCCACCGGACCGAGCTCATCGGACACGATGCAGGTCACTGTTTTCCCCGATTGCTGGGGAGACGAGGATGAAATGTCGGGCGTTCTCTCACTTTCCGCGTATGCACTGCCAAAGCTGCAAAGCAAAAAGGATAAAGCCACTGCAAACATCCTTTTTCCAAAATAAAATTTGTTCTTCATGACCAAATATAGTTAGTAAATAATCGATGCGAGGTTTTGAGTGAGCTCTACAATCACATAGTCGGGTCGCAAAGTTTCAGCCGCGAAGGTAAAAGATTTTTTGCAAAGAAAAAAATCATCAATTTTATTCATCGATGATATATTGCAGAGTTGCGAAGACTTCGCAAAGTTCTTTTACGACTCTTTGCAGACTTGCAAAAGCTCGGGAAAGTACTTTTTTGTGTCTTTGTCGAGTTGCAATAACACGAAAATGTACTTTTTTGTGTCTTTGTCGACTTGCAATAACACCAAAACTGACATGTTTGTCAGATTGTCGAGTTGCAATAACACGAAAATGTACTTTTTTGTGTCTTCGTCGACTTGCAATAACACGGGAAAGTACATTTTTGTGTCTTCGTCGAGTTGCAAAAGCACGAGAAAGTACTTTTTTGTATCTTCGTCGAGTTGCAAAGACACCGCAAAGTATATTTTTGTGTCTTCGTCGAGTT
>CAVJTV010000031.1:0-17442 GCA_963652435.1 Desulfovibrionaceae bacterium
CGACCCTCAGAAGAAAACTCCCGGCGACCCTATCCGTTAGGTTTTGCTGTCATGGCGGACCCGGGGTCTGCCATGACATGGGCGGGAAGCTGTTGGGCCCGCTCTTTTGCTTCGTGCAATCGTGTAAATGCGCGGATTGCTGCAATCTTCCTTCATGCAATTTGCATGGGCGCGGATTGCTGCAATCTTCCTTCGTGCAATTTGCATGGGCGCGGATTGCTGCAATCTTCCTTCTTGCAGTTTGCATGGGCTGCGGATTGCTGCAATCTTCCTTCATGCAGTTTGCATGGGTGCGGATTGCTGCAATCTTGCCTGTTACATCACGTGTATGAACCAGGATTGCTGCAATCTTCCTTCGTGTGGGGCTGCACGGGATTGCCGCGCGGGAAAAAACCATTGGAAAACATGTATCGCTGGAAAAGCATTACCTTTGTCCGCCGGAGAAACGTATCGCAGTACACACTCATTACACAACAACATAAATGGAAAAGAAATGCTTAGTCTCTATCGACCAATGTTCCAAAGAGGACATTCTTCGTATTCTTGACAATGCCGCGAAGTTTGAGGAAAACCCCAACAGGAAGGTGTTGGAAGGGAAAGTTGCAGCCACATTGTTTTTCGAGCCGTCGACGCGCACGCGTCTGAGCTTCGAGACGGCGGTAAACCGCCTCGGCGGACGGGTCATCGGGTTTCAGGATGCTTCCACCACCAGTTCATCCAAGGGTGAGACACTGAAGGACACAATCCTTATGGTCAGCAACTATGTCGACCTTATCATCATGCGGCATCATCTCGAAGGTGCTGCACGCTACGCATCGGAAGTGACCGGCGTCCCCGTTATCAATGCCGGAGACGGGGCAAACCAGCATCCGTCGCAGACAATGCTCGACCTCTATTCCATCCGCAAGACCCAAGGGACGCTCGACGGTCTTACGATTACCATGGTGGGCGACCTTAAATACGGGCGCACGGTACACTCGCTGATTGTCGGTATGTCGCACTTCAACCCCACGTTCCATTTCGTGGCACCCGACGAGCTCCGCATGCCGGACGAATACAAGAACTTCTGCGATGCGCACGGCATAAAGTATTACGAGCATACCACTTTCGACGAAGACGTTATCAACCTCTCCGACATCCTCTATATGACCCGCGTGCAACGCGAACGCTTCACCGACTTGGAGGAATACGAACGGGTGAAGAACGTGTATATCCTGCGTAACAAGATGCTCGAGGGAAGTCGCGAGAACCTGCGTATCCTCCACCCGCTGCCTCGCGTCAACGAGATTGCATACGATGTGGACGACAACCCGAAAGCCTACTATATCCAACAGGCGCGAAACGGTCTGTTTGCCCGCCAAGCTATTATTTGCGAAGTCTTAGGTATTCAAATATAAAAACGTCATGTCAGCAGAAAAGAAGAAAGAGCTGCAGGTCGCCGCGTTGGAGAACGGCACTGCCATCGACCATATCCCTCCCAGAGTGTTGTTTAAGGTAGCCCGGATGTTGGGGCTTGAGAACACGGACAACACGATAACCATCGGCAACAACTTCCAGAGCAAGAAAATGGGGCTTAAGGGTGTAATCAAGATAGCCGACAAGTTTTTCGAAGAAGACGAAATCAACCGCATCGCGCTGATTGCGCCGAAGGTCGTCCTGAACATTATTCGCGACTATGAGGTGGTGGAGAAGAAGACGGTCACGCTGCCCGACGAGCTGGTGGGATTAGTGAAGTGTAACAACCCGAAATGTATCACCAACAACGAGCCGATGCCGAGCCGCTTCGAGGTGATCGACAAGGAGAAGGGCACAATCAAATGCCACTACTGCGAGCGCAAAATCAACAAGGAAGACATCATCATCAAATAGAAAACTGCCGATTCTTATGAAGCAAGACTGGAAACCGGGCACAATGATCTATCCGCTGCCGGCGGTGATGATAAGCTGCGGCAGCGAGCCGAGCGAATACAATATCCTGACCGTGTCGTGGGTCGGCACGATATGTACCAACCCGCCCATGTGCTACATCTCAGTGCGTCCGGAGCGTCATTCGTATCCCATACTGAAAAAGAACATGGAGTTTGTCATCAACCTGACCACGCGTTCCCTGGCATACGCCACCGACTGGTGCGGTGTCAATTCGGGGAAAGACCATCGTAAGTTCGAAGAGATGCACCTTACGCCGGGGAAGGCAAGCGTGGTGAGCTGCCCCATCATCGAGGAGTCGCCGCTCTGCATCGAGTGCCGGGTGAAAGAAGTGGTTGCGTTGGGTAGCCATGATATGTTTATTGCCGAGGTCGTCAATGTTCAGGCAGACGACAAATACTTAGACCCTACGACCGGCGCGTTCGATATGCAGCGGGCAGACTTGCTGGTCTATTCGCACGGCAAATACTACGGCATAGGCGACTTGGTGGGCAAGTTCGGCTGGTCGGTCGAAAAGAAGAAGTCGGGCGTATGAAAAAGGTGCTGCTCTTACCTCTTCTGCTTCTTCTCTGCCACGCCCTCTGTGCGCAGAAGCTCATATCCATTAAGGACAAAGCGTTCAACTTCGGAGCAAAGGTGGGGGTAAACGCGGCTTTCCCGATTGTCAACTCGCTGGCAATAGACGGCACGGAAGCCGAGGATGTCAGCCTGCAATACAAGGTCGGCTATCAGGCGTCGCTCTTTTGCCGTATCAACGTGAACCGTTTCTTCGTTCAGCCCGACTTGACATGGTCGCATAAGGCGGGCGACATTATCTTCTCGCTGCCGGTGACAACATCTTCATCGTTCGTCAATGCTCCGGCGACAGACCGGCTGCAGATGGAGACGAGCTCGATAGAGATGCCCATCATGATTGGCTATTATCTTGTGAAAGAAGGTCCGTATGCCCTCAGCTTTATGGTCGGACCTAAGATGAAATACAACTACCGTTCGCATTACACGACATACCTCTCTGAGGTTGCCGACGAATATATCAACGATGGCTCGCCGCTCGGGCTGGGCATATCCACCGGGGTGGGCGTGAGCATTTGGCGTCTGTTCTTCGAGTTTACCTACGGGTTCGGACTGAACAGGGTGGAGTCCGATTTCAAAGACCGCTCATCGTCGATGTCGACGGAGAGAAGCATCTCGGTAGACAAGCGAACAAATGTGATGAACTTCTCGCTCGGCGTGTTGTTCTAATACGTCTTGTCTCTATTCCTCCCGCATACGTTCTTGTACGGACAGTATCCGCAGTTCTTCTCGTCCGTTGCCTGCACGAAAGGAGTTCGGCTGATGAATATCTCATCCAAAAGACTGCACAACCCCGCTTCAAAGTCTGCTGCATAGAGAGAGAAATCCGTTACCTCTTCTTTCCTTTCTTTATCCGTTATCGCGACATCAAACGAACCCTTGGAGAGCGAATGTAGAGAATATATCACGGGCCGGATGGTCTTCTCGGTGTATTTGCCGCTCAGTATCCGTGCGTATAGGAACACCTGCATCACTGCCTTGTTACAGTCTTTGCCCGTTCTGTCGAACAGACCCTCTACGGTCTTGAATTCAAGATTTGCGTTCCCGCTCTTATAGTCGACGACGCGGACTGCGCCGTCCACCTCATCTATGCGGTCGATGAAGCCTTTAATGCGGACGGAGGACTGTCCGTCCGAGAGGGTGAACAGGTCGTGTACTTTCTTTTCCGACTCGACGTAAAGGAAAGGCGTTACCCCCCTGTCGCACTCTAATATCTTTTCCACATACTTACGGATCATCTCGCCATAGAGGAAGTTTTGCCCCATCAGCGGACGCACCTTGTCGGTCTTGAAATACACCTCCGCAAACGCCTGCTCGATGGCGGCGGTCATAGCGGCGGTGTCTTTCCCGACCATCTTCAGCAGATCGGCAGTCACCGTCTTGCCGCAGAAACGCGCGTAGAGCTTTTCCATCACCTTGTGCAGAATGCTCCCGAACATATTGCTCTCGATGGTTTCGCTGACGGTCTCTTCCTCGCGCACATTCTCGACAGTCGAGAAATAGAACTTCAGCGGACACGCCATGTAGGTGTTGAGCGCACTGGCAGAGAGCGCACGGTCGCCGTCCTCGTGGAAAGCCTTCAGACGCTGCATCACACTCTCGGTCTTCTCGACCTGCAAGGCGGGAGTCTTTGCCGAAGCGATATTGAATACGACCAGCTTGTTCTTTAGCGGTGTGTTGTAGAGATAGCGCAGCTGATGGACAAAGCGGCTGACTTCGCCGGTCTGCAAACCTTCACTGCGAGTATCGTAGAGCAGGCTGACGCGCGCCGCCCTGTGGATAAGCCGATAGAAATGGTATGCCCACACACTGTCCTGATGCTCGTAGGTAGGCAGTCCGAAACCCTTGCGCAGGTTATACGGAATAAACGAGTTGGCAGCCTTGCGGAGCGGGAACACCCCTTCGTTCATGGAGAGGATGATCAGACGGTCGAAATCGAGCGCACGTGTCTCGAGCACACCCATAATCTGCAGTCCGGAGAGCGGCTCGCCTCGGAAAGGAATGGTGACTGTGTCGCTCAGGCGGCGGAGCAGACGGAAATAAGTATCGCTCTTCATCTCTATGCCGGCATCCTGTATAATGTCTTTCAGACGATTGACAGTCGTGAAATAATGGAAGATGAATTCCTGCTCAATGTCTTTGGCGGAGATGCTTTCACTGTCATCGTCTTCTGTTTGCCCGCTGTCGATTGTTCGGTTCAGTTCTTGCAACACACTGATAAGATAATCGGAAAGAGTATCGGCATCCGTTACAGGACGGAAGACGACAGACAACAGTGGCGTTTTCCCAAGTTCGACGGCAGAGATATAGTTGCGGTTGTTTTCCGCAATGTCTTTCGTCAGGTTTGCCACTGCCACAGGGTCGGCAGAGTTGATGTACTGATGGTTCAACACCGGCAGTACGTCGCGGAAATAAAACATCTGTGTGCTGTCTACGGTACGGAGGTTTTTCTGCAGTGCCAGGACATACTCCATCAGTGAGGCGACGGGCGTACCTGCCAAAGGATACCCCATCGTCACGTTTATGCGGCGTATATGCTGCGGGATGGAGCTGAGTACGGGGACAAGCAGATGCTCGTCGGGGAGCACAACGGCAGTGCGCAGAGCCTGCTCGTCGGGCATCGCGCC
Organism: Desulfovibrionaceae bacterium; assembly: GCA_963652435.1. Classification (GTDB taxonomy): domain Bacteria; phylum Bacteroidota; class Bacteroidia; order Bacteroidales; family Tannerellaceae; genus Parabacteroides. Next base: position 5,127 of record CAVJTV010000031.1, read on the forward strand.
CTCACGGCAAAGCTCGTCGAGCAAGGCATACACCTGCTTTGCCTGACCTATGCCGGAAGGAATACCGATCACCTCTATCTGTGTATTGCTCTCATCTTCCTGCGTGAGCGAATGCTGCGAAGGGAAGTTACGGAGGTTTCGTTCGACAAAATACGAAGCCTTGTTTGCCGCATCGCGTACCTTGGGAGAAGCGTAATCCCAATAGAAATCGGCAACACCCCGTTTCTGCAACTGTTTTAGGAAACGCTCTTCGGCAACCGACAGGGCGTTGAGACCGACGAAGACAACCTTTTCATAGGGCAGGTCGCATGCCTTGCCCTGCTCCAAGCGTTCCACAACACTGCGGAAGATCATACCATCGTAGCCACATCCCTCTGCAGCCAGGGCTTCGCGAAGGTCGGTGTACAAAGCATAGAGAGTTTTCCATACAGAGATAAACTCTTCCTGATTCTTACTGCCATCGGGATTGAAAGACGACCAAAATGTACGGATTGCCGCTATCTGTTCTTCGCTGAGGAAGCTGTAGTCGCCCGATGCCTCCTTCAGGTCGGTCACGTTCGTGAACAGCATGCGGGCATCTGCCATGTATTTGTCCACATCGTCGAAGTCGCCCAGCAACATCTCGCCCCAATAGAGAAAATCGTCGAAAGTCTCCGTCGAACCGCTACGCCTGACGTAGATTTTGTAGAGCATGAACAACATCCCGATCTTGTCTGCCTGCCGCCTGCCGTCGAGCTGCACGAACAGGTCGTTGATGGTAAGTATTGTCGGAGAGAAGAGCGGCGCATCTGCCATCTCCGAGAGGTACTTCTGGAAAAACAAGCCGGCACGTCTGTTGGGAAAGACGAAAGCCAGGCGGTTGATGTCTGCCCCATACTGACGATAGAACAATGAGGCTACCTGATGTAAAAACGGTGTCATATCGATTCGATTTTCAAATTACTTCTTCCATTACCTACCCTGTTGACGTGTATCTGCACCGGAATGCGTTCCGTCATTTCCTGTACGTGCGAGATTACACCAATCTTACGGCCCTGTGTGCGGAGGTTCTCCAACGCATCCATTGCGACACGGAGCGTATCGGCATCCAGCGAGCCGAAGCCCTCGTCGATAAACAGACTCTCCACGCTCATCCTGCCGGAGGAGAGCGACGACAGACCCAGTGCCAATGCCAGCGAGACAAGAAACGTCTCTCCGCCCGAAAGGCTATGCACGCTGCGTACCTCTCCGCCCATGAAAAGGTCGACCACCTGTAGAGCCAATGTGTCGGGGATACGTTTCAACAGGTAACGTCTGCTCAGGTTACGCAGTTGCGCGTTGGCATCGCGAAGCAGTATGTCGAGCGTATAGCATTGGGCAATGCGGCGAAACTTTGAGCCGTCTGCCGAGCCGGCAAGGTCGTTCAGCTTCGCCCAGCGTTCGCTCCTTAGGCGACATTCCTCCAGTTCCTTCTGCCGCGAGGCTACCTTCTGCCGGTTTTCCTCGTTACTGCGAAGACGGTAAGAAAGTTCGTTCTTCTTGTCACGGGAACGGGAGAGAAGCACACTGAGTGTCTCTTCTCCATGATTGCGGCTCCACGCCTCCGACCATTCGGACAGGGCTTTTCTGCATTGAAGGAGAGCGGCGGCGGCTTTTTCCATGTCGCGGACAATCTGCTCCGAGATACCTCTCTCGCGCTCGGCAATGCCCGACTGTTCCGTCTCGCTCGCCTGCAGGCTTTGCAGCCGAGCGCGCAGAGCGTCTCTGTATTCATTATATTCTCTTTCCACCGCATCGGCAGGTCTGCCGTCGAGCAGTTGTGCGCGTTCCGTCTTTAGGCGTGTGAGCGCGGCGCGGCTCTGCTCCCGTATCTGTGCGGCTTCCTCGGCTTCGCTTTTCAGTGGCACGAGCAAAGACTCGAGCGAATCATATTCCGCGCGGGCGGCACTCTGCTGCTGCCGTAGCTGTTGCAGCTGCTCAAGGCTCGTGTTCCATCTCTCGGCAAAGGTTGCCAACGAAGCGAGGAAGCCACTCTGGTTGGAGAGCCATCCTTTTTGCCACTCTTTGTTTCCAAACAAAGCGTCGGCAGACGACAGAGCACCCTCAAAAGACTCTTTACACTCGCCGGCGGACTTCGCGTCGCGCTCAATCTGTGCTTTCAACAGTGTCTGACGACTTTGGTTGTCTGCGCGCAGTCTTTCATGCTCGCTCAACTCCTGATGCAGTGTAACGAGCTTTTGTCTGAGGGCGGAGAGGCTTTTCTCTTTGTCGGCAACGGTCTGCCGACGGGCGGAGAGCTGCTCCATCTTCAGTGTCAGGGCTGCTATCTGTTCGGTCAGTGCCGTGCCGGCGGTATGCGTCAGTGCCGGATGATGCAGGCTGCCGCACACGGGGCAGGGGCTTCCGTCCTGCAGCTTCTCGCGCAACTCCTTTATATCACCGCTGACGGCCTGCCGCGCCTGTTCGAGGAGAAGGCCTTCGCGCTCTGTTCGAACGGCGTTCAAATGCTTTTCCAACGCTTCTCGGTCTTCGGCTTTCAGATCTTCCTCGAGGGAATGTACACGTTCTTCTGTCTCGCGTATTGTAAGTGCTTTCGTCTCTAAGATGCGTTGCACTTTCTCCAGTTGTCCGGCAAGGCTCTCCATCTCGCGGCGGGCTGTGGCGATTGCCTTTTCCGAGCGTTCCAGCGACTGGCGGGCTTTGGCAGCTTCGTTGAGATAGAGCAGCAACGCCGAGTGCTGTTCTGCGATGTTCGCCTTGCCGGCATGACGCTCGCGCCATGCTTCGAGGCTTGTCAGCTCTTCCGTTATCTTCTGTAGGGAGGTCTTGACTGTCTGCATACGGTCTTCATGAGTTTGCTTTTTCCGTAGCGCGCTCTTAAGGCGTTCTTCCGTCTCGACAGACTTGCGGGCAGCCTCTGTAAGCTCGATGTCTTTCTTTCGTGCTTCTTGCAGTTCCTTCTGCAAGGTTTTGAACGTGGCTTCCGACTTCTGTTCCTCTTCCTTTCCTCGGTCGTATTCCTTGCGGGCAGCTTCGAGACGCTCTGTGGCTTGACGCAGCCGGTCGGCAGATGCTTTCTGCTGCGCCTCGCGGTCTGCGGCGTTCTGCTCTGCCGAGCGCAGGGCTTCGCGCAGGGTCTGCTCCTCTACGCCTGCCTTCTCGAGCTCTGCCACGAGCTTTTCCGATTTACAGAGACCGTCTTGCAGTTCCTTTTCCTCCCCGTCGGTGAGCAGGGCGATTCCTCGGATACATTCCTGCACCTTCTCGTAATCCTCGCGGGCAACGGCGTTCTTTTTATATATCAGTCTTGAGATGGAGGAATATTGTTCCGTCCCCGTCAGCTTCTCCAGCAATGCAGCCTTCTCGCCTTGGTCGGCTTTGAGGAAGGTGGAGAAATCGTTTTGCGCAAGGAGGACGGAGCGCGTGAACTGATCGAACGTAAGCCCTATCAGCTTGACGACCCTTGCCTGAAGCTCCGTTTTTGTTCCCTGCTCTTCCATGCCCGTGTCAAGGTTGCGGAGCGTGAAGTTCGATTTTTGCAGGTTTCCGTCGGCTTTGTCGCGCGAGCGTCTGACATCCCAGCGCGAGCGGTAGCGATGCCCGTCGATGGCAAGGAAATCTGCCTCGGCATACCCCGACGTTGCCCCACGGCGGAGGATGGAGCGCGGGTCGTTTTGCGAGATAGTGCTGTTGCCCACATCCTCAATCTGCACGCCGTTCTCCTGCGCCTGTTCCATGCGCGGTGTGCGGGAAAACAGAGCCAGACACATGGCGTCGAGCAGTGTCGACTTGCCCGCACCAGTGGGACCGGAGATGGCAAAGATGCCGGCAGAGAGCAGCGGCTCTGCGGTGAAGTCTATTTCAAACTTGCCTTCCAACGATGCCAAGTTACAACCCCGTATTGTCAATATCTTCATATCACAGCCTCCCTCACCGCTTCGTCAAACAATGTCTCTACATCCTCCGGCAGTTCGCCGCCATATCTGCTCTTGAACGCCAGCCTCAGTATCGTCCGAGGGTCAATCTTCTGAAGGTCGCCATACGACGAGGGTGCATACGCCTCTTCCGCCTTGTCCGCAGTGGTGTTGGTGATGATGACCGAGGTGAGGCGCACTGCCTTGCCCTCGAGGGCCTGCTCCACGCGGTAATGAATCCCTGGCTCCGGCTCCGAGAGAAGCACGCGCACCTCAACGTACGGCCAGCGGCTCTGCGGAGCGCAGCCTTCGGCATCGGCTGCCGGAAGCTCTGCCAGCTTTTCGAGCACCTCCTCCGGCGGAAGAGGCTGACAGGGTACACGCCGCAGGGTTGCCGGCAGGGGCACTTCAATAGGCTCGAGCGCGGCGATGCGTCCACCCTCTATCGTTACGGCAACGACCTGATGTCTGTAGCTCTTCTCCGAGAAAGACATCGGCAACGGACTGCCCGAATAGCGCACCTCGTCGCGCCCTCCGACCCGTTGCGCCATGTGGATATGTCCGAGGGCAGTGTATGCCAGCCCCTCGGGGAATGCTTCGGAAGAGACATGGTCAAGTCCGCCTATAACGACGCGCTCGCTGCGGTCGCCATCCGACAGCTCGGCGCCGACGGCATACAGATGCCCCATGGCAACCAACGCTTCGCCTTTCTCTCTTTCTCTGTCGGCATATTCGTAGAGCCGGCGATACATCCGAGAGATACCACTGGCGTATGTGTCTTCCGTCTCCTCTTCCGGCGCGGGGTAATCGCCCTGCCTGAGATACGGCACGGCAAGGCACCATCCCTCGCGCCTTCCCTCCTTATTGTATACGGGCACTCTCAGTGCGTCGAAGTCTATCGCGCCACTCTCTGTCCTACGGACAACGCCGATGATATGCGTGTTCAGCTCGTCGAGGAGGGGCACGGGCGTCTCGAGGCGGGAAGCCGAGTCGTGATTGCCGGCTGTGACAATTATTTGCAGGTGCGGATTGCGGCGGTTTGCCTCCCGAAGGAAACGATAGAAACGTCGCTGCGCAGAGGCTGAAGGGTTAGCCACATCAAACACGTCGCCGGCAATGAGCAAGACATCCGTCTGCCGCTCTTCCAGCACGTCGACCAGCCATGAAAGGAACGCATCGTGCTCCTCGGCTCTGTCGTAGCCGAAGAATGTCTGCCCCAAATGCCAGTCTGCTGTATGCAAAAGATTTAAAGACATGGTCTGTTTCGTTTTAAGTAAGGATGCAAAGGTAATGTTTTTGCCCCCGAAGAAATTAGGAAGTCCACATTCTTCCTTCATCGCGGCGCGACGGAGCTGTTGTAGCCCTTCACCGATTTTGCAGCCCCTGCAAAGGGGCAGAGGTGATAAAGGTCTATCTTTGCGCCGTTAAAAAAAGAAGGAGTCAGATATGAATTGGTTGCATGAAGCATTCTTCGAGCCGACGATGTTGCAAGCGGTGGTTATCATCTCGATAGTCTCGGCAGTGGGGCTGTTTTTAGGAAGGCAGAAGCTGTTCGGCGTGTCGCTGGGCGTCACCTTCGTGTTTTTTGCCGGAATAATGGCGGGGCATTTTGGTATTGAGGTGAATGCGGACATGCTAAACTTTGCGCAGAACTTCGGGTTGATACTCTTTGTCTACTCCTTGGGGTTGCAGGTCGGTCCCGGCTTTTTCGCTTCGCTGAAGAAGGGCGGCATAGCCATGAACATGATGGGGCTGACGGTGGTGCTGCTCGGATGGATAATGGTGATAGTGCTTTGCAAAGCCACGGGCGTAGGGCTGCCCGATATGGTCGGTCTGCTGTGCGGGGCTGTCACCAACACACCTGCGCTGGGAGCTGCCCAGCAGGCATTGCTGCAGGTTGTCCCTGGCGACTACGGCGAGGTGACGCGCATGGCTCTCGGCTGCGCCGTGGCTTATCCCCTCGGGGTCATCGGCATGATACTGGCGATTGTCATTCTGCGAAAAGCGTTTGCCGCGAGGCACACGGACGGCAACGAAGAGATGCAGAATGCCAAGCCGAACATCACGGAGTTTCACATCAGCAACCCTGCCGTCTACGACAAGAGCATAAAGGATATAATGCAGCTGACGGAAAAACACTTTGTCATCTCGCGTGTGTGGCACGAGGGGAAGGTCAGCATCCCGACGTCCGACACCGTGCTGCGCGAAGACGACCATCTGCTTATCATCTCCCACAAGGCAGACATCGACTCCATCCGCGTGCTTTTCGGCGAGCAGGAGGACGTGGACTGGAACAAGGAAGACATCGACTGGAACGCCATCGACTCGCAGCTTATCTCGCGCCGCATTGCCGTGACCCGCAACCGTGTGAACGGCGTGAAGCTCGGCTCGCTCCGCCTGCGTAACCTCTACGGTATAAACATCACCCGCGTCAACCGTGCCGGCATCGACCTTGTGGCAGACCCCGGGCTGCGCCTTATGATTGGCGACCGCCTGACGATTGTCGGCGAAAAGAATGCAGTCAGCACCGTGGGAAAGATTCTCGGCGACGAGATAAAGCGTCTCGACAACCCTAATCTGCTCTCCGTTTTCATCGGCATCACTTTGGGTGTCCTGTTAGGGTCGCTTCCCATCATGCTGCCGGGGATGACAACGCCGATAAAGCTGGGCATCGCCGGCGGACCTATCATCGTGGGCATACTAATGGGTGCCTTCGGTCCGCGCTTCCACCTGACGACCTACACGACGATGAGTGCAAACCTCATGCTGCGGCAGCTGGGCATCGTGATATACCTCGCGGGGCTGGGCATAAGCTCGGGGGAGCACTTCTTCGAGACGGTGTTCTGCGCGGAAGGTGCGCTGTGGGTTGTGCTGGGTTTCCTGCTTGCCATCGTGCCGGTACTGATTGTCGGCTTCGCTGCCTCACGGTTTTTTCGTCTCGACTATGCCAGAGGTGTCGGTATGCTCTGCGGCTGCATGGCAAACCCGATGGCTCTCGCCTATGCGAACACGACGGTGGAGGGCGACGAGCCCTCGGTGGCATACGCCACGGTTTATCCCCTCTCCATGTTTGTGCGTGTCATCTCCGCACAGCTTATCATCATGCTGTTTGTGTAGAGATAAAGGGATCCCTGCTGCTACTTCTTCTTTCTGTCGAAGAACTTCTTGAAGAAAAGAATCTGATAGTCGATGGAGTTGTTCCAGTATTCTCCGTTGTGCACTCCGGGGCGCACGATGAAGTCGTGGTCGATCTTATATTTCAGCAGCTTTTTGTGGAACTCGTTGTTCACCTCGAAGAAGAAATCGCCGTAGCCGCAATCGATGATCAGTGCCAAGTCGCCATTGTTTAGTTGGTCGATCTGGTTTATTGCCGTATGAGCGTCCCACACCTCGCGGTTCTCGCTCTCTGTGCCTATACGGCTTTTCATCTCCCAGCTGTTCGGGAAGGGACGTATGTCCACGCCGCCGCTCGTGCTCCCTGCCGCGCCGAACACATCCTTATGGCGCATCGACAGCCACATGGCACCGTGTCCGCCCATGCTCAGTCCTGTGATGGCTCTCCCGCTGCGGTCCCGCACCGTCTGATAGTGTGTGTCGATGTATTCGACAAGCTCGCCGGAAACAAACGTCTCGTATTTGGAGGAAGGGTCGATGGGGCTGTCCCAATACCAACTGTTCTTGCCGTCGGGGCAGACAAACATCACGCCGTAGAGGTCTGCTATCTCCGGCAGATCGGGTTTCAAGGCAATCCAGCTCTTGGCATTCCCGCCGTAGCCATGCAGGAGATAAATGACCGGAGCGGTGGTCTTCCCCTTTCCGGGCAGGACGACGACGGTCTGAACATCTTTCTGCATCGCGTCACTGCGGACATTGATGGTATCGACAACTGCTGCCTCCAAGGGCAGAACAAACATCGCGACAAGCGACAGTAAAAAGAACTTTGTTTTCATGATATGCTTTCTTTCAGATTTCCCGCAAAAGTACGTATTCCGATGTTTTATGTATGCCGCCTCTCCCGTTTTTATGGCAAATAGTTACCTTTGCGGCGATTGTTTTGGGTATCAGTTTTTATGGGAACTTCAAAGGAAATGACATCGGGGGCGGCGTTGCCCCTGCTCTTTAGTTTCACAATGCCGGTGTTGCTTGCCAACCTGCTCCAACAGACTTATTCATTGATCGACGCAGCCATAGTCGGCAAATTCCTCGGTATCGACGCGTTCTCTGCCGTCGGCGCGAGCACTTCGGTAATCTTTCTCATCATAGGGTTTTGCAACGGGTGTTGCGCAGGCTTCGGCATTCCGGTGGCGCAGAAGTTTGGCGCACGGGACTACGGCACGATGCGGAGATACGTCTCCATCAGCCTTCAGCTGGCAGCCGTCATGTCGGTGATTGTTGCCGTCGTCACCAGCATCTACTGTCGCGACATCCTGCGCGTGATGCAGACGCCGGAGAACATCTTCCGCGATGCCTACTTCTACCTGCTGGTCACCTTCATCGGTGTGCCCTGCACTTTCTTCTATAACCTGCTCTCGAGCATTATCCGCGCACTCGGCGACAGCAAGACACCGTTTTGGTTTCTGCTTTTCTCCACCATACTGAACGTGATACTCGACCTTGTGTGTATCCTGATATTCAAGTGGGGCGTTGCGGGAGCTGCCATAGCCACGCTTCTGTCGCAGGGGATATCCGCCGCTCTGTGCTTGGTATATATGTATCGCCGCTTTGAGATACTGAACGGCACGCGGGATGAGAGAAGGTTTCAGCCCAAGCTGGCAGGAAACCTGCTATGGATAGGCGTACCGATGGGGCTTCAGTTTTCCATCACGGCGATAGGCAGCATCATGCTTCAGAGCGCGAACAACGCGCTCGGGTCTGCCTGCATCGCGGCATACGCCTCTGCCATCCGTATCAAGACATTCTTCATCTGTCCGTTCGAGAGCCTCGGCATTGCCATGGCAACATATACGGGGCAGAACTACGGGGCGGGCCGTCCGAAGCGAGTGTGGCTGGGCATCAAAGCAAGCGGACTGATGATGCTCGTCTATGCCGCCTTCTCGTTCCTTATACTTATGGTTGCTTCACGTGAGCTGATAATGATATTCGTAGACCCGTCGGAAACGGAGATCATCAAGGACGCAGTGCAGTATCTCCACGTCTCCTGCTGCTTCTTTCCTATCCTCGGCGTCCTCTGTATCCTTCGCTACACCATCCAGGGGGCAGGGTTCACCAACCTCGCAATGCTCTCCGGCGTGTCCGAGATGATTGCCCGGACGATGGTCAGCCTCTACGCCGTGCCGGTGTTTGCCTTCTGGGCAATATGCTTCGGCGACGTGACGGCATGGATAGCAGCCGACCTGTTCCTGATACCGGCGTTCGTATATGTCTACCGAAAAATAAAGAGGGTGTAGGGGATGAGGAAGTCTTTAGTCGTACTGCTTTGCGCCGTGTGCGTGCTGGTTGCCCGGGCACAGACTGTGCCCACGATGTATCGCAGCGTGGACCAAAGGGCGATGAACCACTGGGCAGACTCCGTGTTCGACGCGATGACCTACGACGAACGTATCGGGCAGCTCTTCATGGTCATTGCCGACCCCAAGACGGACAGCCGTAACATGCAGCGGCTGATGCGCTATGTTGGCGAGATGAAGATTGGCGGGATACTCTTCCACAAGGGTAACCCCACTGCCCAGGCGGAGGTGACCAACCGCCTGCAAAAGGCATCGCGCGTCCCGATGTTCGTTTCCCTCGACGGGGAATGGGGATTGTCGATGCGACTCAGCGGCACAACGCGTTTTCCAAAGAACATGATGTTGGGAGCCATCGAGAACGACACACTCATTGAAGAGTACGCAAAGGAAGTGGCACGCCAGTGCCGTGAGATGGGCATACAGATCAACTTTGCTCCTGACATGGACGTGAACAGCAATACGGACAACCCCGTGATAGGTCTCAGGTCGTTCGGCGAGAATCCCCGTGCCGTGGCAGACAAGGGCACGGCATACGCCCGAGGGTTGGAAGCCGAGGGTATCATCTCCGTAGCCAAACATTTCCCCGGACATGGCGACACGTCGGAAGACTCGCATCTCACGCTGCCTGTCGTGCGCCACGAACGTTCGCGCCTCGACAGCGTAGAGCTGTATCCTTTCACGAGATACATACTGGGAGGGTTTGCCGGCGTCATGACCGCGCACCTTCATGTCCCCACGCTCGACGGGACGCGTAACCTCCCTGCCTCCCTTTCCCGACAGGTCGTCACGGGGCTGCTAAGGGAGGAGATGGGCTTCGGCGGACTGTGCTTCACCGATGCTCTTGCCATGAAAGGTGCCACGGCGCGGAAGTCGGACAATCCGTCGGTGAAGGCTCTGCTTGCGGGCAACGACATACTGCTTGCTCCGGCTTCTCCGCTCAGCGATTTCGCCGCCGTGAAGGAAGCCATCGACGAGGGTATCATCAAGATGGAAGACATCGAAGCCAAGTGCCTGAAGATACTTCGCTACAAATACATCACGGGGCTGAACGGCTACCGCCCCATCGATACGAAGGGGCTGAGCGAACGTCTCAACTCACCCCATGCCGCCTGGCTGGCAGCCAGGCTCAATGCCGAAGCCGTCACACTGCTCAAGAACACGGACAGCATCATCCCCATCCGTTGTTTGGACAAAAGGCGGATTGCCGTGCTTTCCATCGGCGCATCCGAGGGGAACGAATTTCAGGAGATGGCATGCCGCTACGACAGCGTTGCCTGCTTCAGCATCAGCCGGCAGACTTCCGCCGCAGAGGTGCAGAGCATCTACCGGCAGTTGGAACGCTACGACATGATTGTATGCAGCGTGCACACCGTCCGCATCCCCGAAAGCCCGCATCTTCGCAATCTGGCGGAGAAGAAGGACGTGATACTTGCCTTCTTCACCATCCCTTATTTCTGCAAGGAATATAAAAGCACCGTCGCGAAGGCAAAGGCGGTGGTCATGGGCTACGAGGGCACGCCTTTGGCAATGGGCTATGCTGCGCAGGTCGTCTTCGGCGGCGTGGAGGCAAAGGGCAAGCTGCCCGTCACCATCCCCGGCATGTTTCATGCCGGCGCAGGCATCTTCACGGAGAAGACGCGCCTGGGCTATCACGAGCCGGAGGAGGTGGGCATCGATGCGGAGAGGCTCAGTGCCATCGACACCATCGTGGGCGAAGGTCTTGCGCAGCGTGCCTACCCCGGGTGCCAGGTGCTGGTGGCAAAAGACGGGATGGTGGTCTACAACAAATCGTTCGGGCATTTCGATTACAGCCTCGGGCAGAAGGTGGACGAGGGTTCCGTCTACGACCTTGCCTCAGCCTCCAAGGCTGCCGGCACGCTGCTCGCTCTCATGAAGGCATACGACGCGAAGATGTTTACCCTTACGGGCAGGATATCAGACTTCGTCCCCGAGCTGAAAGGCTCGGACAAGGAGAGCCTGACCGTAAAGGAGCTGCTCTACCACCAGAGCGGCGTTGTCCCGACAATAAACTTCTACGCCGCTGCCATCGACAAGGACAGTTACACGGGCAGCCTCTTCAGCCGTGCGAAAGATGCTTCCCACACGATACGATTCGATGCCAAGACGTACGTCCGTGGCGACTTCCGCTTCCTGCCCTCCATTGTGTCGGCTGAGAAGAGGCAGGGGTTCACCACAGAGGTGGCACGCGGCTTTTTCGTCCACGACTCCTTCCGCGACAGCATCATGCAGGAGATCCGCAATTCGCGCCTCGGCACGCGCGGCAGGTACGTGTACAGTTGCATCAATTTCATCATGCTGAAGATGATGGTGGAAAACCTCACGCAGCAGCCGATGGACCGTTTTCTCAACGACGAATTCTACAGTCGCCTCGGGGCATGGCGCACGACATACAACCCGCTCCGGCGTATGGACAGCCTGCGGATTGTCCCGACGGAGAACGACCTCTTCCTGCGCCGCCAGCTGCTGCGCGGGTATGTACACGACGAGGCTGCCGCCTTCCAGGGGGGTGTGTCGGGCAATGCAGGGCTTTTTTCCAACGCCGGCGACCTTGCCAAGGTGCTCCAGCTCCTCCTCGACGGGGGAATGTATGGCGGAGAGAGGTATCTCTCTGCCGAGACCTGCCGCCTCTTCACACAAAGCAAAAGCCCCACCTCGCGCCGCGGGCTCGGGTTCGACAAGCCGGCTGTCGGCTCTCCCAAAGGCTCTCCCTGCGGCAGCCTGACCCCGCCGTCGGTCTACGGGCACACGGGATTTACCGGCACATGCTTCTGGATAGACCCCGACAACCGCCTCCTCTACATCTTCCTCAGCAACCGGGTGAACCCTTCGCGCGTCACCAACAAACTCAGCTCGCTCGACATCCGTACGCGCATACAGGATGCCATCTACAAATCGATTCTAAACCGTTAGTGCCGTTTTCTTCCACGGAAGAAA
>CAVJTV010000032.1:0-17342 GCA_963652435.1 Desulfovibrionaceae bacterium
AGGGTGGTTTTTTGCTCTTGCGGGCACGCAGGAGCTCCGCACCAGGGTGGTTTTTTGCTCTTGCGGGCACGCAGGAGATGCGCACCAGGGTGGTTTTTAACTTTTGCGGGCACGCAAGAGATGCGCACCAGGGTGGTTCCCGTCTTTCGCAATTTGCAGAAGCTCCGCACCAGGGTGGTTCCCGTCTTTCTCAATTTGCAGAAGATGCGCACCAGGGTGGTTCTCTGCTTCTGCAAAATGTTTGGGCTCTGTTCCCGTTTATGAAGAAACCCGTATATTTGTCCACCGCTTTGAAATTATTATTACAACACAATACACAATTGCAAATGGGAAGAATATTGGTTATCGGTGCAGGAGGCGTGAGCACGGTCGCAGTCAAGAAGATTGCGATGAACGCTGATGTGTTTACCGACATCATGGTTGCCAGCCGCACGAAAAGCAAGTGCGACCGCATTGCTGCCGACATCAAGAATGTGAAAGTAAAGACGGCGCAGGTCAATGCCGACAACGTCGGCGAGCTCGTCAAACTGTTTGAAGACTTCAAGCCCGAGTTGGTGGTAAACTTGGCACTGCCGTATCAGGACCTCTCCATCATGGATGCCTGCCTGAGCTACGGGGTGAGCTATCTCGACACGGCAAACTACGAGCCGCTCGACGAGGCAAAATACGAGTACAGCTGGCAGTGGGCGTATAAGGACCGCTTCGAAAAGGCGGGGCTGACAGCCATCCTCGGCTGCGGCTTCGACCCAGGCGTGACCGGCGTATACACTGCCTACGCGGCAAAGCACCATTTCGACGAGATACAGTATCTCGACATTGTGGACTGTAACGCGGGCGACCACCACAAGGCGTTTGCCACGAACTTCAATCCGGAAATCAACATCCGCGAAATCACCCAGCGCGGCAGATATTTCGAAGATGGCGTGTGGAAAGACACCGACCCGCTGACGGTTCACAAGCCGCTGAACTATCCCAACGTAGGTCCGCGCGAGTCGTACCTTATGTATCACGAGGAGCTGGAAAGTCTGACGAAGAACTTCCCAACCATCCGCCGTGCCCGTTTCTGGATGACGTTCGGACAGGAATACCTCACCCACCTTCGCGTCATTCAGAACATCGGCATGGCGCGTATCGACCCGATTATGTACAACGGGCAGGAGATTGTCCCGATCCAGTTCCTGAAAGCCGTCTTGCCTAACCCTGGCGATTTGGGCGAGAACTATACGGGCGAGACATCCATCGGCTGCCGTATCCGCGGAATGAAAGACGGAAAGGAGCAGACGTATTACGTATATAATAACTGCAGCCACGAGGCAGCCTACAAAGAGACGGGTGCGCAGGGCGTAAGCTACACGACTGGCGTCCCCGCCATGATCGGTGCCAAGCTCTTCATGAAAGGCGTTTGGAAGCGTCCTGGAGTGTGGAACGTGGAAGATTTCGATCCCGATCCGTTCATGAAAGAACTGAACGAACAAGGTTTGCCTTGGCACGAGTTGTTCAACGTAGACCTTGAGCTGTAAGAACGATGAGTAATATCTACAGGATACTGCGTCTTAGCACACGTATCAAAAGCAGAAGGATCAAGCTGTTAGGCATTTGGGCCTTTCACCTGCTGGGTAAAAGGTACATCGGCATTTTCCTCGATCCGGTACTGGCTTGCAACTACAGGTGCAAGATGTGTTATTTCAGCGATGAAGAAAAAAGAAAGACCTACCGTGGTATCCTGGGATATGAAGATATAGAAACAATTGCCGGCCGTTTGTTTCACCGGGCATTGAAGCTTCAGATTGGCTGCGGGGCGGAGCCTACATTATATAAAGACCTGGTAAAAGTCATTTCGCTGGGTAAAAAATACAATGTTCCTTACATCTCAATAACTTCAAACGGAGCTTTATTGACCAGGGAGTTATTGACGGAGGCAATCGAAGCCGGGCTCGACGAACTGACATTATCGGCGCACGGGGTCACACGGGAGACTTATGAATACCTGATGGCAAACGGCAAGTTTGACCGGTTCCAGGAGTTACTGGCTGATATTGCTGAAATAAAAAAGAAATATCCGGCATTCAAATTACGTATAAACTATACGATCAACAACAGGAATCTGAATGAGTTAAGCCGTATCTGGGAGGTGATCGGGGATGAAATGGACATTCTCCAGCTAAGGCCCATCCAGAAGATCGGGAATACCGAATACCAGGATTTCGACCTTACACAGATTTACGAGAAGTATGATACGATATTAGTCCCGTTGATAGAAGAATGCAAACGTAGAAATATTGTTTGCCTGGTTCCTCAGAAACAGAATCTTATCATACTCGAAAATGACGAAGTCGAGGACGACGGCATTGAAAAGGCTACTTACTGCTACGTCTCTCCCCAAGGCTGTTGGAAAGATGATTTCGATTACCGGACAGAGACATTCGAATCGTATGCATCCAGGGTACACCTGGGCAGGAAACTGTTCGGCAAAGTACTGAAAGGAGGCAACCACCGGAAAGTGGTAGTGACGCGTAAGATGAATTATAACATTAAATAAACTGAATAATATGGCATTACAAGTTGGAGACAAAGCCCCCGAAGTGTTGGGGACTGATCAGAACGGAAATGAAATAAAACTCAGCGATTTCAGAGGTAAGAAGCTAGCGCTTTACTTTTACCCGAAAGACAACACAAGCGGTTGCACGGCAGAAGCCTGCAGCCTGCGTGACGGTTACCAGGAGCTACAGGCAGCCGGTTACGAAGTGGTCGGGGTAAGTAAAGACAGCGTAAAATCCCACCAGGGATTCATTGCGAAGCAGAACCTGCCTTTCAACCTGATCGCTGACACGGACACAGCCCTGCAACAAGCCTTTGGCGTATGGGCGGAAAAGAAACTGTACGGACGTTCATACATGGGGACTCTCCGTACCACCTTTATTATCAACGAAGACGGTGTCATCGAAAAGATAATCGGTCCGAAAGAGGTGAAGACAAAAGACCATGCTAATCAAATCCTTAATTCATAAAAGGGATGGCAAAAGAAGACAATTTATTCGAAGAGGGAAAAACCCCGGAAGGTAAACCGGCTGTAAATGCCGACAAGCTGAAAGCATTGCGTGCAGCAATGGAAAAGATCGAGAAGAACTACGGGAAAGGTTCTATCATGAAGTTGGGCGACGAGAGTATAGAAGCGATAGATGTAATCCCGACGGGCTCCATCGCGCTGAATGCAGCCCTTGGTGTGGGCGGCTATCCGAAAGGTCGCGTTATAGAGATCTACGGACCGGAGTCTTCCGGTAAGACAACGCTGGCAATCCATGCCATTGCCGAGGCACAGAAAGCCGGCGGCATAGCTGCCTTTATCGATGCGGAGCACGCGTTCGACCGTTTCTATGCCGAAAAGTTGGGTGTGGACATTGAGAACCTGTGGATCTCGCAGCCCGACAACGGGGAGCAGGCACTGGAGATTGCCGAGCAGCTGATCCGTTCGTCTGCCGTGGACATTATCGTTATCGACTCCGTGGCAGCACTGACACCGAAAGCCGAGATAGAAGGCGACATGGGCGACAGCAAGATGGGTCTGCAGGCGCGTCTGATGTCCCAGGCTCTGCGCAAGCTGACCGGTGCAATCAACAAGACAAACACAACCTGCATCTTCATCAACCAGCTGCGCGACAAGATAGGCGTGATGTTTGGCAACCCCGAGACGACAACCGGAGGTAACGCCCTGAAGTTTTATGCTTCAGTACGTCTCGACATACGCAAGATTGGCGCGCTGAAAGACGGCGACGAGGTGAAAGGCAATCAGGTGCGCGTCAAAGTGGTGAAGAACAAGGTGGCACCTCCCTTCCGTAAGGCTGAATTCGACATCATGTTCGGCGAAGGCATCTCCAAAGCGGGCGAGATTGTCGACCTCGGTACGGACATAGGTATAATAAAGAAGAGCGGTTCGTGGTATAGCTACAACGACTCGAAATTAGGGCAAGGGCGCGACGCAGCCAAGCAGTGCATAAGCGACAACCCCGAGCTGGCAGAAGAATTGTCGGGATTGATTTTCGAAGCTCTGAAAGGATGAGTTGACTTAATAATTATAGGAATATGCGGCTCTTTGGAAAGGATAATACCTCGAACTTCTTTACTGCCTCCAATCCGGAGAGCCGCAATTTGTCTGCTTTCGTTTGTACGTCGGACAGAGAGAAATACCGCCGTCTGTGCAGTGAAGAAAGCAGCATTCCGCTCTTCTCGCGCGACTGGTGGCTTGATGCCGTCTGCGGCAAGGCGAAATGGGATGCCTTGATTATTGAAAAGAACGGGACGGTAGCGGCAGCCATGCCTCTGTATGTTCCTCATCAGGGGATTGTCTCAATGCCCGTCTATACGCAAAGCATGGGACCGTGGTTTGCAGCGGATGCAGCGGATGCGAAATACACGCATACACTCGGGAAACATCAGGCAATATGCAAGGCGTTCATAGATGCGCTAAAGGCGTATCCGCATTTCCTGCAAAACTTCAATTACCGCGTGACGGACTGGCTTCCCTTTTATTGGGAAGGATACCGCGAGACCACGCGGTACACATATCTGCTGAGTAACATACAAGACGAGGCAGCTCTTTGGGAGAACATGAGCCATAACATCCGCCGAAACATCACGAAAGCACGTGAGAAGTGCGGCATTACCGTCCGAAAAGGCATATCCGTGGAGGATTTCTTGAAGATACAGTCGCTGACATTCCATCGCCAGCATCTCTCCGCGCCCAAAGGGAAGGAGTGTCTGTCAAGGCTCGTTTCCATCAGCCGCGAACGCAGTCAGGGCGACCTGTGGGGTGCCTACGATGATAAAGGACGGCTGCACGCCGCCGCTTTCGTTGCCTGGCAGGAAAGTTCGGCTTATTACCTTGCAGGAGGTGGTGACCCCGCATTGCGTTCTTCGGGAGCACACAGCCTACTCCTTTGGGAATGTATCCGTCACGTCGCCCGATACACTGCGACGTTCGACTTTGAAGGTTCCATGATTCCGGGTGTTGAACGATTTTTCCGCGAGTTCGGAGCCATTCAGACTCCTTACTTCACAATAACAAAAGGGAAACTCAGTTTATTGCATAGAGCTTGGATCAAGATAAAGGAACTGATATGAACAGTCAGACGTTACACTATATCATACGCTTCCTCCTCGGAGAAGACGTTGACGGGGATATTGTCTCTTCCATCGGATACACTGACAACCCGAAGCTTTTCGAGCGTTACAGCGTCGTGATTGTACCATCCGGATTCTTTTCCAACCACATATACGGGACGCCGGCTTCACTGCCGGTGTTGCCGTTGCAGGAAATTGAAGGAACGCCACTCCTGTTCGGATCTCCGATAGTGGAGCAGGTGGGCGAAACGCTGGTGATCCATGCAGACATCATTGCCGGCACCTACTTTCTCGTCACGCGATACGAGGAAGTTGTCCGACGTAACGTCAGAGACGAACACGGGCGTTTCCCGGGGAAGAAGTCTCTTCCCTACCGTGCCGGGTTTCTTCATCGCCCGATTGTCGACGAATACCGCAGTCTTCTGCGCGGATGGTTGCAGTGGTACGGACTTCGTATACCGGATGTAAAGAAAGAGGTACGGCAAATATGGCTGACACATGACTTGGACGCCCCTACCCTCTACCGCTCATGGAAAGGAGTCGTCCGTTCTATCCGCGACGGAAGAGGTATCATGCCGTCCCTTAAGGGAAGATACGGACCGTTGGAAGACGATCCGTACTACACCTTTCCTTGGCTGTTCGAACAAGACAATACTTTTCGTGAGCAGGTGGGCAAGGATACCTGCCGGACTGTTCTCTTCGTCCGTAGCGGAGGCAGCACCCGATGGGACAAGCCGCACTACAGCCTGCGCAGTAAGGATATCCGTCATTTGCTTCAGTCTGCCTACGACAGTGAAGTAGAAATCGGACTACACGCCAGCTATGAGGCAGGTCTGTCGCCCGACTTGATAAAGAAAGAAAAAGCCGTTTTGGAAAAGCGCACGGGACGATGTATCCTGATGAACCGTCATCACTACCTCGCCAGCCGTGAACCTGAAGACATGACCTTTTTGGAGGCAGCCGGCATGACAGACGACTTCACTATGGGATATGCCGACGTTGCAGGGTTCAGGTTGGGCACCTGCCGTCCGGTACGCTGGATCGACCCCGTCAGCCACCGCCTGTCTTCCGTTACGCTGCATCCGCTCACGGTGATGGATTGCACATTGGAAGAGAAGAAATACATGGGATTGGACTACGAAGAAGCGCAGGCTTATAGCTTGAACCTTGCCGAGGCGGTGAAGAATGCCGGCGGAGAGCTTACTCTCCTTTGGCACAACACCGGCGTAAGGGAAAGCTCCGAAAGCTACCTGCGCAAGCTCTATGGTCATTTATTAAATGAACTATCAAAGGAATGAAGATTGTTACCATTGTCGGAGCCAGACCACAATTCGTCAAGGCTGCCATGGTGAGCCGGGCAATTCAAGAGTACAACAAAAACAGCGCGACACTGTATGAGGAGCTGCTTCTTCATACGGGGCAGCACTATGATGCCAATATGAGCGACATCTTCTTCCATACCATGGATATTCCCCAACCTGTCTGGCAGCTCAAGTGTGGCAACGGGACGCATGGCGAGATGACCGGACGTATGCTCACAGAAATAGAAAAGATATTGCTCGACACCTTGCCCGACTATGTATTGGTCTACGGCGATACGAACTCCACACTGGCTGGGGCCTTGGCTGCCGTAAAACTACATATACCGGTGGTTCATGTGGAGGCAGGGCTTCGCAGCTTCAACCGACAGATGCCGGAAGAGATCAACCGCATCCTGACCGATCACGTAGCTACACTTCTTTGCTGCCCGACCTTCGCCGCCGTCCGCCATTTGGCAGAAGAAGGCATACGGGAGGGGGTTCATCATGTCGGAGATGTGATGTACGACGCGGCACTGACATTCGGCACTCTGGCAGAGAGTTCTTCCGACATACTGCGTAGGCTTGACATAAGCGGCGAGGCGTTCAGGTTATGCACGGTACACAGGGCAGAGAACACGGACAGTCAGGAGAGGATGTCGGGGATTGTCGGTGCACTCGAAGAACTGTCGTCGCCCTCATGCCCAACTGTTTTACCTCTCCATCCACGCACACGCAACTCTTTGGAAAAGTTCGGGCTATTACAGTCATTGGAAAAACACAACGGCATACGTGTTGTTCCTCCCGTCGGTTTTCTTGATATGGTCATGCTGGAGAAACATGCCAAGACGATCCTTACCGATTCGGGTGGTGTGCAGAAGGAAGCGTATTTCCACCGCACGCCATGTATCACCCTCAGAGACGAGACAGAATGGACAGAGACGGTGGAAGCCGGATGGAACCGGATTGCAGGACATAGGAAAGAGAACATCCTGCGCTGCATTGAAGAGCGACCGGAGAGAAAAGAGATAACGGAATACGGAACGGGAAACGCTTCAAAGGAAATCGTCGGTCTGCTATGAAGGAAGTACTGATCATATGCGACCTTTTCCCGCCGGCTTTCGGTCCGCGCATGGGATATCTGTGCAAATACCTCGAGAGTTACGGATGGAGACCGGTTGTCATTACCGAGCACGTCGGGCAAGACACCTTTGCGTTCCTCTCCGGAAGCTGCGAAGTTGTCTATGTCGATTTCTATAATGCAGGGGGCAAAATCACCGGAAAGCTGCAATGGGTTTGCATACATCTTCTCGACTTCCTTTTCGGGTATAAGGATGCACGTATGTATCGCGAAGCTCGGAAGCTGATGCGTAGGCATGCGTTCAGCGCAGTGTTGTGCAGCAGCTTCCGGACATTCCCGCTATCCACTGCCGCTAAGATGGCACGCAAATGTGGATTGCCATTAGTGGTCGACCTGCGGGACATCATTGAGCAATACACCGGAAACGAATTTATCTCACACCCTCTCCCCTCTTTCCTCGGAGCGGACCGGATGATTGCCCGTTTCTTCAAAAGGAAAAGTCTTCGCGAGCGCAACAGGGCTTTGAGGGTGGCAGATGTCGTCACGACTGTCTCACCCTGGCATGTAGACGTGTTGAAGCAATACAACCGCAATGTCGAGCTTATCTATAATGGTTTCGACCCTGAGCTGTTTTATCCAGAGCAGCGGAAGACAGACAGGTTCGTCATCACCTATACCGGCAGACTGCTCAGCACGGCGATGCGCGACCCGTCGCTGCTGTTCGAGGCACTCAGGATCTTGTCCGAAAAGAAGGTGCTGAGCGCAGATGATTGCAGGGTGTATTGGTATGTCGACGATGCTTCCCGAAAAATCATCACGGAAGAAGCCGACCGGCATCACGTGCTCCCCTTTATGGACTTCAAAGGATATGTTGCGGCTGAGGACATCCCTGCCGTGCTGAACGGCAGCTCCGTTTTGCTGCTTCTAACAAACCGCGCCGCCGGTTCAGGTCCGAAAGGCATTATGACGACCAAGTTCTTCGAGTCGCTTGCCGTCGGGAAACCTATCCTCTGCGTGCGTAGCGACGAGGGGCTTTTGGCAGAAGCAATACGTGAGACCAACGCAGGAATTGCCGCAACGCAGGCGGATGAGGTCTGCGGGTTTCTCCGTCACTATTACGAGGAGTGGAAAGAGAAAGGATACACCTCCGTAAATATCGACCATGCCAAGCTCGGGCAGTTTTCGCGCAAGGAGCAGGCGGGGCAGTTCGCGAGGATATTAGAAAGACTGACGGCTCATGGATAATCATATCAACATAGTATCGTTCAATATCCCTTTCCCTGCCAACTACGGCGGGGTCATCGACGTGTATTACAAGATGTGCGCACTGCACCGGTGCGGCGCAAAAATCATTCTCCACTGCTTCGAGTACGAACGCCCCCGCGCCAAAGAGCTGGAGTCGCTTTGTGAGAAGGTGTACTATTACAAACGCAAGACGGGGCTGCGCTCCAACATGACGCTGCTGCCCTACAATGTATTCAGCCGTAAAGACCCCGAGCTGCTTGCGAATCTTCTCGCAAACGACTATCCCATTCTCTTCGACGGTCTGCACTCGTGTTATTACCTCAGTCATCCGCTCCTGCAAGGGAGACTGAAGATATACAGGGCATGCAACATCGAGCACGACTACTACCGGCATCTTGCCAAAGGGGAAACGGACTGCATCAAACGGCTGTTTTTCCTCATGGAAGCATGGCGGTTTGAACGTTATCAGAAGATTTTGAGCCATGCCGACATCATGTTGGCAGTGTCGACAACCGACACAGACTATCTCTGCCGCGTCTTCCCGCACAAAAGGGTGGAATTCATGCCGTGCTTTCATGGCAACAACCGGATAACGGCGCGTGCGGGAGTGGGAAACTACATATTGTACCACGGAAAGCTCTCCGTCGCGGAAAATGCCCTCGCCGCCATGTATCTTGTCAGGAATGTGTTCAGCAAACTGACATATCCGTGCATCATTGCCGGCATGAACCCTCCGGCATCACTTGTCAAGGCGGCAGCCCAATATCCGAACATCTCCGTCGAAGCCAATCCGTCCGACGCACGGATGGACATCCTCACGCACGAGGCTCAGGTGCACATGCTCGTTACTTTCCAGGACACAGGGCTGAAGCTCAAACTGCTCAACAGCCTTTTCTGCGGGCGGCATACGGTGGCAAACCGCCTTATGACCTCAGGCAGCGGACTGGAGTCTCTCTGCCACATTGCCGACACACCTGCTGAAATGATATCCGTCTGTGAAAGGCTTATGAAGGAGCCTGTGACAGATGAAGAGATTGCAAGGCGGACTAGCCTGCTTTTTCCCACCTTTTCAAACACACACCAAGGCGAACGTCTCTTTAGTATGATATGTCTTTCCAAATCAAAAAAAACGCTGGAAAGTCCGCTTTCTTCCGTTTCTGAAATAAAAAAACGCCGGAAAGTCCGCTTTCTTCCGTTTTTGAAATAAAAAAACGCCGGAAAGTCCGCTTTCTTCCTTCCCGAGAATTTCGGCGGGACAAAATAGCACGAAGGTGACGACGGCACTGAATACGATACTCACCAAGTTGCTATGACTTGCACCCAAAGCAGATGCCAGTCGCCGTAGAGCGCGCCCTCCACGCGTGCCGAACACTGACGAACTACGGCAGAGAGAACGTCTCTGTGGAGGTGGAAGCCTGCGTAGATAAATGAAGACGCGAAGGTGTCACGATAGGCGATTACGCATATTTAACAGAACATTTCGTTTCGTTTATTGGGAATAAAATAGCAAAACGCCGTACATTTGCGCCACGAAAGAGCAAAAAGAAACATCAAGGGTAATAAAACGAACGAAATGACAAAATCAATCGAGTTCACAAAGATGCACGGTGCGGGCAACGACTACATATACGTAAATACGATGGCGTGCCCCGTGGAGAACCCTGCGGAGCTGGCTGTAAAGTGGAGCGCGCCGCACACGGGCATCGGATCGGACGGATTGGTTTTGATAGGCTCTTCGCGCTGTGCCGACTTCAGCATGCGCATCTTCAATGCCGACGGCTCGGAAGCCATGATGTGCGGGAACGCATCCCGCTGCATTGGCAAGTATGTCTACGAAAAAGGGCTGACGAAGAAGCAAACTGTCACGTTAGAGACCCTATCCGGCATCAAAACTCTGCAACTCGCCATTGCGGATGGCAAAGTGACAGAAGTGACGGTCGACATGGGCGTTCCGGAAATCACGAACCTTTCCTTACGCCTCGAAGCGGGTGGAGAGACATACACAGGAGTCGCCGTGTCGATGGGCAATCCGCATTTCGTCATATTCACGGATAATGTCGAGGGCATCGACCTGCATAAGGTCGGACCGCTGATCGAGACACACCCCCTCTTCCCCGACCGCACGAACGTGGAGTTTGCAGAAGTCCTAAAGCCCGACGAGATAAGGATGCGGGTGTGGGAACGAGGCTCGGGGATAACGCTGGCATGCGGAACGGGAGCTTGCGCAACAGCCGTCGCCGGAGCCGCGCTGGGAAAGACAGGACGACGAACGAAAATAGTCATGGACGGCGGACCGCTCACAATCCATTGGGATGAAAACGATGGGAAGGTCCGCATGAGGGGCGGAGCTGTCACCGTATTCGAAGGCTCGATACCCGAAGCGACAACTTAAAAAGAGAGACAAAGAAATATATGGCGCTGATTAACGAACACTTCTTGAAACTACAGAGCAGTTACTTGTTTTCCGACATAGCGAAAAAAGTTAATAGCTTCAAGGCAGCTCACCCAAAAGACGAAATCATCCGTATGGGAATCGGCGACGTGACGCAGCCGCTCGCCCCTGCCGTCGTCAAGGCAATGCACCAAGCCGTTGAAGATATGGCAGCGAAAGAGACCTTCCACGGCTACGGTCCTGAGCAGGGCTATCCTTTCCTCATCGACACGATAATAAAGAACGACTACGAGAGCCGCGGCATCGCGATTGAGAGAGACGAGGTTTTCGTCAGCGACGGAGCGAAAAGCGATTGCGGAAACATCGGCGACATACTCAGCCGCGACAACCGGATCGGAGTGCTCGACCCCGTCTACCCCGTCTACATTGATAGCAACGTGATGGGCGGGCGCACCGGCGTGCCGGAAAACGGGAAATGGAGCAACATCGTCTATATCCCCTGCACGGAAGAGAACGACTTCACGCCGCTTCTCCCTTCCCGCAAGGTGGACATCCTCTATCTCTGCTATCCCAACAACCCGACGGGCACAACGCTTACGAGAGAGGAACTGAAAAAATGGGTGGACTATGCCTTGGAGAACGGCGTCTTGATAATGTACGACTCAGCATACGAGGCATACATAAAAGACGATGACGTCCCCCACTCCATCTACGAAATCGAAGGGGCAAAGAATGTTGCCATAGAGTTTCGCAGCTTCTCGAAGACTGCCGGCTTCACGGGAGTACGTTGCGGCTATACCGTCGTACCGAAAGAACTGAATGGATTTACGACGGGCGGCGAAAAGGTGCAGCTTAACAAACTGTGGAACCGTCGGCAGACAACAAAATTCAACGGAACAAGCTACATCACCCAACGCGGAGCCGAGGCGGTCTACTCCTCGGAGGGGAAAGCTGAGGTGAAGGCAACGATAAATTATTATATGACCAACGCACGTATCATGAAGGAAGGTCTTCAAGGCTGCGGCTTGAAGGTATGGGGCGGCGAGAACGCGCCTTATCTTTGGGTGAAAACGCCCGGCTGTCTTTCCTCGTGGGAGTTTTTCGACAAGCTGCTTTCAGAAGTGTACATCGTCGGGACACCCGGCGTGGGCTTCGGTCCGAGCGGCGAAGGCTTCCTGAGGCTCACAGCCTTTGGCGACCGCGACGACACACTGGAAGCTATCGAACGCATGAGGAAATGGTTATAGCAGATAATCGAAACAACAAACAGGAAACACTTTCTATAATAAAAATTAGGTATTATGTCAAAGTTAAGATTCAGAGTTGTAGAATCGGCATTCAAGAAAAGGGGCATCGAAGTGGCAGCCCCGGCAGAACGCCCGTCGGAGTATTTCGGAAAGAATGTGTTCAACCGCGAGAAGATGTTCAAGTATCTTCCGGAGAAGGCATATTCCAAACTGGTCGACTCGATCGACAACGGTACTCCTCTCGACCGTGAGACGGCGGATGCCGTAGCTGCCGGCATGAAGAAGTGGGCAATCGAAATGGGAGCAACCCACTACACCCACTGGTTTCATCCGCTGACAGAAGGCACAGCCGAAAAACACGATGCATTCGTAGAGCACGACGGCAAGGGCGGAATGGTTGAAGAGTTTTCAGGCAAGTTGCTTATCCAGCAAGAACCAGACGCTTCCAGCTTCCCCAATGGCGGTATACGTAACACCTTCGAGGCACGCGGTTACTCTGCATGGGACCCGTCGTCGCCTGCTTTCATCGTTGGCGACACACTGTGCATCCCGACAATCTTCATTGCCTACACCGGCGAATCGCTCGACTATAAGGCACCGCTTCTGAAAGCATTGGAGGCAGTCAACAAGGCTGCTGTCGACGTATGCCACTATTTCAATCCGGATGTGAAGAAAGTATACGCATATTTAGGATGGGAACAGGAATATTTCCTTGTGGACGAAGGTCTGTATGCAGCCCGTCCTGACCTGTTGCTCTGCGGACGCACTTTGATGGGGCACGAGAGTAGCAAGAACCAACAGCTGGAGGATCATTACTTCGGTGCCATCCCAACCCGTGTGTTGGAATTCATGAAAGAATTGGAGATTGAAGCCCTCAAGTTGGGTATCCCATTGAAGACCCGCCACAACGAGGTTGCGCCTAACCAGTTCGAGCTGGCTCCTATCTTCGAGGAATGTAACTTGGCAAACGACCATAACCTGCTTGTCATGGCATTGATGCGTAACATCAGCCGCAAGCACGGCTTCCGCGTTCTTCTGCACGAAAAACCTTTCAAGGGTGTGAACGGATCGGGTAAGCACAACAACTGGTCGCTCGGCACTGACACGGGTATCGGACTTATGGGTCCGGGCAAGACGCCGGAAGACAACCTGCGTTTCATCACGTTCATCGTAAACGTGCTGATGGCTGTCTATCATCACAACGGACTGCTGAAGGCAAGTATCTCGAGCGCAACCAACGCACACCGTCTGGGAGCCAACGAGGCTCCTCCCGCAATCATCTCCAGCTTCCTCGGCACGCAGCTCTCGCAGGTGCTCGACCATCTTGAAAAGAGCGAACCGGAAAACCTTATGCTGGCAGGCAAGCAGGGGATGAAGCTGGATATCGCTCGTATCCCCGAGCTGTTGATAGACAACACCGACCGTAACCGCACCTCTCCGTTTGCTTTCACGGGAAACCGTTTCGAGTTCCGTGCCGTAGGCTCCGAAGCCAACTGCGCTTCTGCCATGTTGGTGCTCAACGCTGCCGTTGCCGAGCAGCTGAAGCAGTTCAAAGCCGAGGTAGACGCGAAGATTGCCACCGGAAAGGACAAGTTTGCCGCCATCCTGGAAGTGCTCCGCAAGGACATCAAAGAATGTAAGGCAATCCACTTCGACGGCAACGGCTACAGCGACGAATGGAAAGAAGAAGCCAAACGCCGCGGCTTGGATTGCGAGACCAGCGTCCCTGTAATCTTCGACAATTACCTGAAGGAAGATAGCATCAAGATGTTCGAATCGACAGGTGTCATGACCCGCAAAGAGCTTGAAGCACGCAACGAAGTAAAATGGGAGACCTACACGAAGAAGATACAGATCGAAGCCCGCGTGCTCGGCGACTTGGCAATGAACCATATCATCCCTACTGCCACACGCTACCAGACTTCGCTGGTCGACAACGTATACAAGATGAAAGACCTCTTCCCTCAAGACAAGGCCACGACCCTTTCTGCACGCAACCTGGAGATCATCGAAGATATCGCTTGCCGCACCAACTTCATCAAGGAGAAGGTCGACGAGATGGTGGAAGCCCGCAAGGTGGCAAACAAGATTGAGAACGAACGCGAGAAGGCCATTGCCTATCACGACACCATCGTCCCGATGCTTGAGGAGATCCGCTACCACATCGACAAGCTGGAGCTTGTTGTGGACGACCAGATTTGGACGTTGCCTAAATACCGCGAGCTTTTATTTATCAGATAAAGTTTTTTGTTGATTGTTTTGTGTTTGCAGGAGGGGGAGATGTGCTGTGAAGTGCGTCTCCCCTTCTCTTTTTCCGGTTACCCGAGAAATACATACCTTTGGCACATCGTTATAAACAAGCGTTTACATCATGACAACATTGGAATTGCAAGAGTGGAAAAAGAACTTCATTGAGGATTATCTGAACGAGATAGATGACGTGGAAGAAATCCCCCGTCTTTGTGTGATAAATTCCAAGGAAGATATGATTACAGCTATCAGAGAATCGGAAGAAGACATAAAGCACGGGCGTATCTTATCCGGTGAAGAACTGGAAAAGGAGATAGAGACATGGTTCTGAAGACATGCACTCTTTATTGGACCGCCAAAGCCAAAAGAGACTTGAAAGACATTGCGGGATATTTGAAGAAGGAAGCATCCAAAGAGATCGCATACAAACAGGTCAAGAGCATTAAACACTGTGCCGATTTGTTGGAAACAAATCCTTTGCTGGGATTTAAAGAACCTTTGTTGGATTGTATGGCAGTGGAATATCGTTCGCTCGTTCATGGACACTACAAGATAGTTTACTGCGTAGAGGATGGAACGATATATATCAATAGCATCTTCGATTGCCGGCAGGCACCCGACAGCATCAAGCAGACAATAGAATAACACACACATAATATGAACTACGGATTTATAAAGGTGGCGGCTGCCGTGCCGCTTGTGCGGGTGGCAGACTGTCGCTACAACACGGAACAGATGGAAAGCCTTATGCACCGCGCAGAGGAAGAGGGCGTGGAGATTGTTGCTTTCCCCGAGCTGTCGGTGACGGGCTATACCTGCATGGATCTGTTTGCGCAGCAGACACTGCTGAGAGCGGCTGAGCAGGAACTGACAAGGCTTGTGCGCGCCGTCAAAGACCTAAGCCTGCTTGCCGTCGTCGGCGTTCCGCTTGCCGTGGGCAGCCGTCTTGTGAACGCAGCCGTGGTTTTTCAAGGCGGGAAGATACTGGGCGTTGTCCCGAAAACATACATACCGAACTATAAGGAGTTTCAAGAGAAACGATGGTTTGCCTCGGCGAGCGACATTCGCGAGCGGACGGTCACGATAGGCGGCGAAACCGTCCCCTTGGGCAGCCGTCTCATCTTCGCCTGCGGGGAAGCGAAGGTCGGCATCGAGATATGCGAAGACCTCTGGGTGAGCGTCCCGCCAAGCTCGCTGCTCGCAATGGAGGGGGCAAACATCGTTGTGAACATCTCCGCCAGCAACGAGCTTATCGGCAAGCATCATTATCTGCGCTCGCTCATCTGTCAGCAGTCCGCACGTTGTATGGCAGGATACGTATATGCTTCGGCAGGCTTCGGAGAGTCGAGCACCGACCTTGTCTTCGCGGGCAACGGCATCATTGCCGAGAACGGAACCCTGCTGAAGGAATCGCCGCGCTTCACCATGAAGGAGCAGCTCACCATCTCCGAAATCGACATAGAGAACCTGATGAACGACCGCCGCGTGAACACCAGCTTCATGCACGGAGCCGGCGCGCTTCTAAGGGAGGAGCCCCTCGTCGTC
The DNA here is from genome assembly GCA_963652435.1 of Desulfovibrionaceae bacterium. Taxonomy (GTDB): domain Bacteria; phylum Bacteroidota; class Bacteroidia; order Bacteroidales; family Tannerellaceae; genus Parabacteroides. Next base: position 16,177 of record CAVJTV010000032.1, read on the forward strand.
CCGTTCTCCCTCGCGGAGACATCTGTCGAGCCAAGGCTCACGCGTGCCGTCGACCCGCATCCCTTCACCCCCTCCGGCGATGCGCTTAGGGAACGTTGCGAAGAGATACTGCAAATCCAGGTGGCAGGGCTGGCTAAACGCATTGCCCACACTCATGCCGCGACGGCTGTTGTCGGCATCTCGGGCGGACTGGATTCCACACTTGCGCTGTTGGTCTGCGTGATGACTTTCGACGCGCTCGGCATACCCCGCAGCCGCATACTCGGCATCACCATGCCGGGCTTCGGCACGACGGACCGCACCTACACCAATGCCTGCAACCTCATACACTCTCTTGGCGTCACACTGCGCGAGATACCTATCAAGGACGCCTGCCTACAACACTTCAAAGACATCAGCCACGACCCGTCGGTGCACGACGTTACCTACGAGAACAGTCAGGCTCGCGAGCGCACTCAGATACTGATGGACGTTGCAAACAAGGAGAACGGCTTGGTGATAGGCACCGGCGACCTCTCGGAGCTGGCACTGGGCTGGGCAACGTACAACGGCGACCACATGTCGATGTATGGCGTCAACGGAAGTATCCCGAAGACATTGGTGAGATACCTCGTGGAGTGGACTGCCAACAACCGTGTGGACGCAGCCTCGCGCGCCATCCTGCTCGACATTGTCGATACGCCCATCAGTCCCGAGCTTATCCCTGCGGACGAAAACGGGAATATCAAACAGAAAACGGAAGACCTCGTCGGACCCTACGAGCTGCACGATTTCTTCCTCTACCATTTCCTACGCTTCGGCTCCTCGCCCGCAAAGATCCATTTCCTGGCGCGGCAGGCATTCGGCAGCAGCTACGACGGCGCGACCATACTGAAATGGCTCAGCACCTTCTTCCGCCGCTTCTTCGCACAGCAGTTCAAACGCAGCTGCCTGCCCGACGGCCCGAAGGTAGGCTCCGTCAGCCTCTCTCCCCGAGGCGACTGGCGCATGCCGAGCGACGCGACTGTAAATCTCTGGCAAAAAGAACTGGACGAGATCGCAGCAAGCCGTTGACGCCGCAATCTTGTTTGTTGCATCACATGTATGGGCTCGGATTGCTGCAATCTTGCCATTACATCACGTGCATGAACCAGGATTGCTGCAATCTTGCCGTTACATCACGTGCA
>CAVJTV010000033.1:0-17326 GCA_963652435.1 Desulfovibrionaceae bacterium
CAGCTCGCGTAAAGGGGAAAACACAGTGTTTCCGGCTTCCCGCCGGTTTGCGGCGTGGAGTATGGGGTTATTTTCCTGATAGGTTCTCGAGGAAGAGGTCCATCATCCTCTTTGCAGCGACAAACGAGCTTATCTCGTTGCTCAGCACCTGCTGCTCGGTGTGAGAAAGCATTGCCTCCACTGCCGGATTGTGGTAGAACGTCTCTCGCAACGTGTCGTTGATGCTCTCGTACATCCAGTACTTCGCCTGCTCGTTACGTTTGTAGTTGAAGTAGCCGCTATTCTTCGTGAACGAGACATACTCGTCGACCATCTCCCAGATTTCCTTGATACCGAGATTGTAGTAGCCCGAATAGGTGAGCACCTTCGGAAACCAGCCCGAGTCTGTCGGCGGGAAGAGGTGCAGCGCGTTGCGGAACTGCGATGCCGCCAGTCGGGCTTTCTCTATGTTGTCGCCGTCGGCTTTGTTGATGATAATACCGTCTGCCATCTCCATGATGCCGCGCTTTATGCCCTGCAGCTCGTCGCCCGTGCCGGCAAGCTGTATGAGCAGGAAGAAGTCGACCATGGAATGGACGGCAGTCTCGCTCTGCCCCACCCCGACGGTCTCCACAAAGATGGTGTCGAAGCCCGCCGCCTCGCACAAGACAATCGTCTCGCGCGTCTTGCGTGCCACGCCGCCCAACGACCCCGCCGATGGGGAAGGGCGGATAAAGGCATTCTTCTCGCGCGAGAGAGCCTCCATGCGGGTCTTGTCGCCAAGGATACTTCCCTTCGAACGCTCGCTGCTCGGGTCGATGGCAAGCACTGCCAGCTTATGCCCCTTCCCTATGAGGTGCATGCCGAAGACATCGATGGAGGTGCTTTTCCCTGCCCCGGGCACACCTGTGATGCCGACACGCACCGACCGCCCCGCATGAGGGAGGCATTTCTCGATAATCTCCTGCGCCAGCAGCTGATGCTCGTACTTCGCGCTCTCCACCAACGTGACAGCCTGGCTGAGAATGGTGATGTTGCCCTTCAGTATCCCCTCGACATACTCGGAAGGGGTGTATTCTCTGCGTTGAAACCTCTTCTTGAGGTAGGGGTTTATCGTCGGGACGGCAGCAACCCCCTTGTTTACCTTCAGACCTTTGTAGAGGTCGTCGTTTTCGGGATGTTCCATATACTATGTAGTGATTCTACTTCTCTGCGGTTACCTTTATGAGGCGGACAGGACCGTTCGGGTCGTTGCACACGATGTTTATCAGAGCCTCTATCTTCGTCTTTATCTCCTTCGGGCGGAGAGACACCTTGAATGTGGCAGTGGCTCCGGGCTTCAGTTCCTTCTTTCCTCCGGAGATATCGATCCGTTCGTCGTCGCAGGTGATGCTGTGTATGACAAGCAGCGACTTGCCGGCGTTGTCTATCTCGATTATCTTGGTCACCTTCCCTCCTATCAGCGGCAGGAACCCGCCCTTCTCCGGCAACGTGCCGAAGTCGAGCAGCGTGCCCGAGAGCTGTGCCACCGGAGCCTTCGACTTCTCCGCCGCAGTCATATTCGTGAAGTTGTCGATGATGTTGGCAGCGACATGTATCTCTCCGTTCACCGTTTTTTGTTCTACGCTCTCGATGGTAAGAGGCACTTCCGTCACGACCCTGCCCTTTCTCTTCGCGGCTTTCGCATCGAAAAGGAGAGTTATCTCGCCGGTCTTTTCAGGAGCCAACTGCGCAGGGTGCACGTCCACGGTCAGATAGTCCGGCACATTGCCCGCCTCGATCGTCACAGTGGTCTTTCCCTCATTCTTGATGCTTATCTTCTCGCCCAACGCCTCGTCGGAACGGATGCTGCTATACAGCACCTTCTTCTTGCTCATCTTCAAGTCGCCGATGGAATATGGGAAAGTCTGAAGCGGGACGAGCGGCTTGGGGGTCACGTTCCCCTTGATGGCAAGCGTATAGCTGCCTTTCTTCCCGTTGCTGTATACTGAAATGGTCTTGAAGAACGGTCCGGGACGACCTTTCGGGTTGTATGTGACCTTGACTTCACCCGTCTTCCCGGGGGCTATCGGCTCACGAGTCCACTCCGGCTTGGTGCAGCCGCACGATGCCGTGACACGTGTGATGACCAACGGGATATTTCCCGTATTCTCTATCTCAAAAGTATGGCTCGCCGGTCCGTCGGCTTCGGCAATCGTGCCAAAGCTATACGTTTGGTTGGCTGTGCTTATCCGCGCTTCGCTTTGAGCCGCTGCGTACACCGCAAACAGGAATACGCCGCAAAGAATAAGGCTCAGTCTTTTCATATCGGGCATGCTTGTCGTTCGTTTAGCTTTGTTGGAAATCAAATAACCTCACCGCGTATCGTCAGGACGAAGCTCCCTGCCTTTCCGTTGCTGTACACCGAGATGGTTTTCGAGAACGGTCCCGGGCGTCCCTTCGGGTTATATGTAATCTTGATGTCGCCCGTTTTACCCGGAGCTATCGGCTCACGTGTCCATTCCGGTGTAGTACAACCGCACGACGCAATGACGCGGGTAACGACCAGCGGAGCATCACCTACGTTTTTGATGGTGAACGTTACGGATACTTTTCCTTCGTCTTCCTCTATCTGTCCGAAGTCGTAAGAAGTTTCGTCGGCATAAATGACGGCTCTACCGTCCGCCCATGCCATTCCTGTTGCAAGCAGGATTGCCATAAAAACAAAAACAATCTGTTTCATCTCATTAAGCTATTATTTTTTACCGGAGCGGCAAAGGTAATCAAAAAACGAAGAACGCATATTCGCCCTCAATCGCCGACATACACCTGCGTCCCTTCGGTGTGCGAGACGAACTCAGGCGCATACTGGCACTGTATGGTGCTTATTCCTCCGGCAAACGAGCCACTGCGGGACACATACACAGGGTATTCTATCACAAACGTACCTTTCGGCAGACGGTTGAAGAAGAAGTTTTCGGAGACATCCGTCGGTGACTGATAGTACACCACTCCGTCGTGCCACTTCGCTCCCGATATCTGCTCCGCCGGCTCGAAGCAACCTGCCCGCAGGTCTTTCAAACATACATAATCCATCTCCCTGTCGGTGCGTACCGTGAGGCGGACAATCACCTTGTCTCCCACACGTAGCCGACCACCGTCCACCGGCGTAATCACCTGCCCGTTCTCGACGAACAGTTTCTTCTCTACACTGAGCACGCCTTTTTGCTTCTGCACCTCACTGATGTTTTCAAAATACTGTTCGTAGACAGCCCCCCATGCAGGTGCGTTTCCTTCCTTACGGACAGTGATAACATCGTTCCCATGAGAAAGCTCCTTCTTGTCTATCGTAACTTTCAGATAGCCTGTCGCGGCATCTCCATCCGTAGTGCTATATGTATTGCTGCCCCAAGAAGCCGTGCAACGGTTGTCCTCTCCTATCCAATCGCTTCCGCTCAGTGTCAAAGCACGGATTGCATTCAGCGTTGCCGGAGCCGACTCCCAATGTTGTGTGCGTTTCTGGCTAAGCAGCCATTGCTTCATACGGTCTGTTTCTCCAGTGTCTGGCGACAAGGCGTCGAATACATTCATCAGTAGGCAATGCGTCTCTATCGGAGAAGACAGATAATCGCCCTCCGTCCTGCGATTGTTTGCCCAATACATACCCTGCTCTGTCGTGACAGTGGCTCTCTTGCGCAGCCATGACAGTATGCTGCGAGCAACATCTTTCTTCCCGCTGCGCTGCATCAGAAGAGCCGTTTCACCCTTCCCTCGGAGCGACTGCTCGCGCCAGGTCTTTTCCGCCCTCGACGTATAGAAACGGATGGCATCGCGGGCTTCATTTGTTTCAGGAATGTCGCGATACGAACTGCGGACAAACAGATACTCCGTCTGTGTGGCGTTCGGCACAGCGTTACGCCACGCCTTGTCGGTCTTTTGCAGATGTTCGTAGTCTGTCTGTATCAGCTTGTCGAGATAGCTCCAAGCCTTCGCTTGCATCTCCTTCTCCTCCTCGCCATATTCCACGGCGTTCATATCGCTTAATTCCGACATACCTTTAAGAACGAACAATGTCAGCTGTCGGCTTGCAGGGAATCCCTTGAACCAGCTCCATCCGCCTTCTTCCGTCTGCAGCTCGGCGAGCTGTTGCAATGCCGTCGCACGCCGGTTCTCGGCACGGTTTGCATCCAAAAGAAGCGAAAGACGCCTCTTCTGCTCCGTCTCGCTTTCGGCAGACAACACCCACGGTGTCTCTTCAAGAATGACATTTTTCAATTCTCGGTTCTTCTCCAGATTGGAATAAAGGGAAGATACCGTTCCGCCTTCGGTTTCCCACCGGCGTATTACCTGCTGTATCCGAGGATTAGAAGTTACAATATGTCTTGCCAGCACATTACCATAGTATGAGGCAAACCAAGAAACGACATCACCGGATGTCGGCTGCGTCAACGCTGGCAATGCCTGAACGGCATACCAAACAGGGTTAGCTGTCAGCTCAAGCATCGTTTGATATGGTTGTCTGCTGCCGGCAGAGCTAAAACCAGACAAACGGATATGCTGCTGCATGGTGTCTGCCAAGTATAGCGGCGTGCTTTCGGTTATAAGTATCCGATTGGATAGTACCGGTATGAGATGTTGTTCCCCATCACTGGCAGAACCTGCATCAGCAACAATGCGACACCCGATGACACCTGTTACGTCCGGAGTACGCAACGTCCACGTGACGGTTGCCAAGCTATCAACATCCAGCGAAAACGTTTTGGCGGGTATGTCTGCTAAAGTCTGACCTGTGGCTACATCGAACAATTCGAGACGGACCTCTCCGGAAACAAATGACCCGGAGCTATTTGTTACATCGGTACTAACTGACACTTCATCACCTTCGCGCATGAAACGCGGAAGGTGTGGCGTAACCATAAGCGGTTTATTGCTGATTATCTCCTCAGTCAGACTCCCCCACTTCATGTCTACGGTATGAGCAAATGCCCTAAATTTCCACGTCGTGTTGCTTTCCGGCAGTGTAAACCGCACAACAACGTCTCCTTTTCCGTCTGTCAACAGCGAGGGATAGAAGAATGCTGTCTCGCTGAAGTTTTCACGCAGGGTATCCTCAGGGGGAAGGCCGGCGTCGTCGTTACTACCTGCTTCCGTCATGGATGCCATCATCATAGGAGAGGCAGACGACTTGAGCATAATGCCACGCCCATAGTTCAGCCCCCCACCGCCTAACACACCTTGCCAGTCCAGACGGTTGTAACGGTATTCGGAGACAACCGAAAGGCGTGGTTCAAGGTAATCAATCGACGAACGGTTACCCATCCCTGCCCCCACGGCAAAAGACGGAGCATTCAGATATATCAACCGCTGTGGATTGAAACGCCACTCATGTGCGCCGTCGGGCAATATCCTATCCAACGAAGCGTCATACATGCTTGCCAACACCTCTGCCGCCACAGCCATAGAATCGGCATCGTGCACACGGAACGTCCACGTCTCGAGGCTGCCTGGCAGCAGATGGTCGCGGAAAGTTGTCGGACATACGGTCAGTTTCCTGTCTGGTTGTCGCCGCTTGATTTCCACCTGTGCCTTATGGAGTTTTCCCTTCTTGATGAAGGTAAACATTGCCACAACGCCATCTCCATAGTTCTCCTTGAAAGGAATATTGAAAAATCGGTTTTCATCACTCATCACAACGCTTTGGCGCGAGATACATTCTCCGTCCATGAACAGTTCGTAAAGCACATGCGCCCCTTTGTCGGATGTTCCGAACAACACTTTGGCATCCTCACCAACAATGCACTCCACATCTTCGCTTGGCAGCCAAATATGTGTCTTTATCGGCGGCTTACTGTCGCGCAGACTGTATATGATGAAGTCCCGCTCCGTGGAGGCAGGGCGTCCTTTCGAGTCGGAGGCATTCAGTGTAATGCGGTAACGACCCGACGGCAGCTTGCGCAACACAGACCTATCAATCTCCTTGCCCGAAGTAAAGCTACCGGATGCCATCTGCTTGTCTACTTCGTGAGTCTCATTATCCGCTTCATCATCTGAAAGCGTTTCTTTGTCCTTCAGACGATGGATTGTATAGCTGCCGATAGTAGAGAGTTGTTCGTCGTTGAGTGTCCGTACAGTGACAATCGCGCAGGCAGAGTCGCGTTCCATGCGCTCCGGAATATCTGTGGTCAGCACAATGCTGCACTCTCCTAAGGTTACAACGGAGTTTGCCTCCTGCGTTTCGCCACCCTGGTTGGTCAGCGTGGCTGATATACGGTACGACCCGTAAGCATCACCATCACACTCCTGTTTCTCCGGAGTGAAACTGAAAGCAAACGCCCCGTCGCTACCAACCACGGTCTTCCCCTCTGCCACCTCTTCATACACATTTCCTCCAAGACGATAGCCACGCAACGGCAGGGGCTGACGGATGATGCGATACGTCACCTCTCCCCCTTGCAGCGGTATGCCGGAGAATGTCTCCGCCTTTCCCCGTATGGTTGCCGTGTCGCCAAAAGAGACCTCTCCCTCAATGGGCAGAAGGTCCACGCGGAATGTCGGACGTTTGTATTCTTCCACGCGGAAATATATACTGGCAGTCTCTGTCGAAAGTGTAAACACTCCACCAAGAGTGGTCTGAGGCAATGCAAATTCACCGCCAAAAGAGCCGAACCGATTGGTCCGTAATGACTGCGACGATACCTCTTTCCCTGCGGCATCACGCAACGTCACCCTAAACGTTTCGCCCTCTAACGCACAGGAAAGATCTGCCTTTCGTTCGTATACAATACCTTTAAAACTTACGGTCTGCCCGGGGCGATAGAGTCCACGGTCGGTAAACAACGCAACCTGCGGTCGTTCCTTTGGTTCTGCCACTCGTCTGCCGCCGGAATAGACCTGTGTCAACATGATCTGTTCATCTCCGCTACGCCCCACCAAGTAAGCTATCCTGTTCTCCTCGTGCAAAAAGGCAGCAATACCGTATTTGTCAGTTCCCGCAGTTCCTGCGAGCTGCATCTTATCGCGTGTGCCGGAATAATATGTAACAGTAGCATCCGTAGCAGGCTTGCCGCTTAAATAGTCTGCAACCAACACCTCTGTACCTCCATCCGACACAGTCCGCGAGATGGCAGCAAGACGGCTGACCTGAAACATTCCGTTTACCGACACATCGCCAAGGGGTGAGGACACTGTATATTCGTATAGTCCCATATTGTCCGTTGGGATCAAAAGCGTAGTGTCGACAGTAGTGTAACTGTTCGGGACATTCAACCGACACTCCACTTCTCTCACCAAAGTCTCCCGCGTACCAGAGGTATTCCCTTCATTATAGGAAAGAGTCTCCGCCGGTGTCTTCATGCTATGATATGTACGAACCACAACACGCGGAATGTTACGATAGCTCAGTTTTAGGCAAAGCATCTCCTCTGGGTAGACAGTGCGGGGGGCACTTACCTGTAGTGTGGGGTTCTGCATTTCTGCCAGTCTGTTTTTTATAAGACCTATCCGACCGTAACGAGGGAAACGGGCAACCGTCTCTCGACATATCTCATACTCGGCGGCTCTCACACTGTCAGCATCGGCAGACAGCCCACATAACCCAGCTTCCATCTTGGCTTCTATGATTTCCACCGAATAGTCCTTGTCGGCATATACCGACAGTAGGCTATCGAGCGATGCCGCGTATGCCTTCTTTGCCTTCGTCGTACGGCTGGGTGTATGCAGAAACCGCAGGTAATCCAACGTGGCAAGCACCGCCGCCTTTTTGTCTTCCCGCGTGTTCAGATATGCAACGATCTGACTATACAGCTCCGCAGAAGGAGCAATATCCAATGCCCGGAATGCGAGGAACTCATACAGAGTAGGGCGAAGTGTAGGAGAGTCGTCACCCGTCTCCATGATTACCCTAAACTTGTCTGCGGGCGTGTCTTTCAGCAGACGGTCCGGTCGGAGCGAAGCCTCCAACTCTTCTCGTATCTTACGGGTGAATATACCGGTGGTCCATTCGCGTATATCTTCCGGCGTGTAGCCTTCAATGTCACTGCGGCGATCTATCTTCCGCCTGTTTGCTGTATAATAGTGGTGATACATCTCTGCCGTCATCGAGTGGAGCACGGCGGCAGAAGCTGTGTCGCCGCATTCACCGGCATATCTCTCCACCTCGCCAATAAGCTCGGGGAAATCGTCTTCATCCACTTCCATCCGTTCCTTCATTCCGCTGATAAGAACCTTTATCAGCTTCGGTGTATCCCCGCGCCGGATAGCTTCTGCGGCAACACCTTCGTGTGTCTCGGTTGCTGTCGCAAGCAGAACGGCTGTCGACAGACAACAGAGCATCACCATAGATGCAACAATAGCTTTTGTCTTCATAACAAGAAAGGGGGTTTTATCTTCTGCGTTGGTAGGTAATGAACGTAAACGGATAGGCATGCCTGTCGTCTGAGGAGAACTCCTGCCGCTCCGTCTCTTCCCATTCGTCAGGGCTTACCTCGGGAAAGAAAGCGTCGGCATCTTCTGCCACGGCATGTATACGAGTGAGGTATATCTTGTCTGCTATATCCATCGCTTCGCGGTAGACCGTCGCACCACCGATGATGAACACCTCGTCTTCACCCTTCCCGCAGGCTTCAAGAGCCTCGCTCATTGAGCCGCAGACTATACACTCAGGGAAATTGTCTGCCGCTCGGGAGGTGAGGACAATGTTTTTTCTGTTTGGCAGTGCTCCCTTTGGCAGCGATTCGAAGGTCCGCCGCCCCATAACGACAGTATGACCTGTGGTAAGTGTCTTGAAACGCTTCATGTCCGTAGGCATATGCCATAACAAGCGGTTTTCTTTGCCAATGGCTCCATTCTCCGAAACTGCGGCAATGATTGAAATCGTACTCATAAGAAAAACGTGTCAGAGGATTTGTGTGTCGTTAAACGGCGAAAGGTCTATACCGCCACCTCGCCTTTGATATGCGGATGCGGGTCGTATCCCATGAGATGGAAGTCTTCGTACTTAAAATCGAAGATGCTCCGCACGTCAGGATTGATTTCCATCCGAGGGAGAGAACGCGGCTCACGGGTGAGTTGCAGCTTCACCTGCTCGATATGGTTGCTGTAGATATGCGCATCACCGAGGGTATGGATAAAGTCGCCGGCTTTCAAACCTGTCACCTGCGCCATCATTTGCAGCAAGAGGGCATAAGAGGCAATGTTGAAGGGAACACCGAGGAAGATATCGGCACTGCGCTGATACATCTGCAGGCTCAGCCTTCCGTCTGCCACATAAAACTGGAAGAACGCATGACAGGGCGGAAGGTTCATGTTTCCAAGGTCACCCACATTCCATGCACTGACAATGATACGGCGCGAGTCCGGATTGTGCCGGATCATATCGACAGCCTCGCTGATCTGGTCGATACTGCCGCCCTTATAATCGGGCCACGACCTCCACTGATAGCCGTAGATATGCCCGAGGTTCCCGTCCTCGTCTGCCCATTCGTTCCATATACGCACACCGTGTTCCTGCAGATACCTCGCGTTCGTATCGCCCTGAAGGAACCACAGCAGTTCGTATATGATGGATTTGAGGTGCAGCTTCTTCGTTGTAAGCAGCGGGAAACCGTCTTCCATGCGAAAACGCATCTGATGACCGAAAACACTGAGCGTGCCCGTCTCTGTACGGTCGTCTTTATTGACCCCTTCGGTCAATACACGGTTGAGCAGTTCCAAGTATTGTTTCATTTTCATCTCTTTTTAATGGACGGCAAAAATATGAAAGGCTTTTATCTTACACAAATCGCCCGAAAGGGTTAGCCCTTCTGAAAAAAGGGGGTAAAAGTTGTGTCAAAATAGGCGCATTCTCTACTCACCATCCTGCAAAATGGCTTCTTCACTTGCAGAAATGGCTTCGCGACCCCGCAAAGCCGTTTCTTAGACAAATGAAGATAAATTTGACAGGAGGAGAACCTACAAAGTTTTTACCGGATAGTAGTAGATTAAATTATACGCCCTACCTTTACGGGGATAAATAAACTAACAAACAACACAAGACAATCGAGAAATACCATGTCGAGAATTGGAATCAAGAAAGTGATCGTTTTGGGTTCGGGTGCCCTGAAGATCGGACAGGCGGGAGAGTTTGACTACTCAGGTTCGCAAGCGTTGAAAGCATTGAGGGAAGAAGGTATCAGCACAGTGTTGCTGAATCCCAACATTGCCACCATCCAAACATCCGAAGGAATAGCAGACAAGGTCTACTTCCTGCCTATTACCCCGTATTTCGTGGAAGAAGTCATCAAGAAAGAGCATCCCGACGGCATTCTTTTGGCGTTCGGAGGTCAGACGGCACTCAACTGCGGCACACAGCTATACACCAGCGGCACGCTTGCCAAATACGGCGTGCGGGTGCTGGGAACATCCATTGAGGCCATCATGTATACGGAAGACCGCGACCTATTCGTGAAGAAGCTGAACGAAATTGACGTGAAGACACCTATAAGCCGGGCCGTCGAGACAATGGACGACGCCGTGGAAGCTGCCCGCCGGATTGGCTATCCGATTATGATCCGTTCGGCATACGCCCTGGGTGGCATGGGCAGCGGTATCTGCAAAGACGAGGCTGAGCTTCGCACTTTGGCAGAAAGCGCATTCACCTATTCTCCGCAGATACTGGTGGAAGAGTCGCTCAAAGGATGGAAAGAGATAGAGTTTGAGGTCATCCGCGACAAGAACGACCATTGCTTCACTGTCGTAAGCATGGAGAATGTAGACCCGCTTGGGGTGCATACCGGCGAGAGCATCGTGGTTGCCCCCACCTGCTCGCTGACCAGCGAGGAGCTGACACTGCTGCAAGAACTGTCGGCAAAGACAATCCGCCACCTTGGCATCGTGGGCGAATGTAACATACAGTATGCTTTCAATTCCGACACGTGCGACTACCGCGTGATTGAAGTGAATGCCCGCCTGAGCCGTTCTTCGGCGTTGGCATCAAAGGCAAGCGGATACCCGCTGGCATTCGTTGCAGCTAAGCTGGCTCTCGACTACGGACTGGACGAGATTGGAGAGATGGGTACTCCCAACTCTGCGTACAAGGCTCCGGACGTGGATTATATGATAGTGAAGATACCGCGTTGGGACTTGAACAAATTTGTCGGCGTGAGCCATCAGATTGGTTCGAGCATGAAGTCTGTCGGCGAAATAATGTCGATAGGCAAGAGCTTCGAAGAGATTATGCAGAAAGGTCTGCGTATGATCGGGCAAGGCATGCACGGCTTCGTGGGCAACAACGACCTGACGTTCGACAATCTCGACGACGCGCTTGCCAACCCTACCGACCTGCGCATCTTCGCCATTGCCAAGGCACTGGAGGAAGGATATACGGTGGAACGTATCCACGAGCTGTCGAAAATAACCCCGTGGTTTCTTCGCAGTTTGAAGAACATCGTGGACTACACAAAGGTGTTGTCGCAATACAACAAGATTGAAGACCTGCCGGAGGATGTCTTGAGAGAAGCCAAACGGTTAGGATTCTCCGATTTCCAAATTGCCCGCTACACAGAAAACCCCGGAGGCAACATGGAGAAGGAAAACATCCGCGTCCGCAACCTGCGTAAAAAGATGGGCATACTGCCGAGCGTGAAGCGTATCAACACGGTGGCATCAGAGCACCCCGAGCTGACAAACTATCTCTACATGACATACGACGGCAGCGAGAACGACATTCCTTATTATAAGAACGACAAGAGTGTAGTGATACTTGGCTCGGGAGCATACCGCATCGGCTCGTCCGTGGAGTTCGACTGGTGTTCGGTGAACGCCGCGCAGACGGCACGCAAGCTGGGATACAAATCCATCATGATCAACTACAACCCTGAAACGGTGTCGACAGACTACGACATGTGCGACCGTCTGTACTTCGACGAGCTTTCTTTCGAGCGTGTGCTCGATGTAATCGACCTGGAGATGCCCAAGGGTGTCATCGTATCCGTCGGCGGACAGATACCAAACAACCTTGCGATGAAGCTCCACCGGCAGAATGTTCCTATACTGGGTACGTCTCCTCTGTCGATTGACCGCGCCGAGAACCGTCATAAGTTCTCTGCCATGCTCGACACGCTGGGCATCGACCAGCCGGCATGGGCAGAGCTGACAAGCATGGACGAGATTGATGCCTTTATCGAAAAGGTAGGCTTCCCGATACTGATACGTCCGTCGTATGTGCTTTCGGGTGCGGCAATGAACGTATGCCACAACAAGGAGCAGATGATAGAGTTCCTGAACCTGGCAGCCAAGGTATCCAAAGAATATCCAGTGGTCGTGTCAGAGTTTCTGCAAGGAGCGAAAGAGATTGAGTTCGATGCCGTGGCAAGGAACGGCGAGGTGGTGGAATATGCCATCTCCGAGCATATAGAGTTTGCCGGCGTGCACTCTGGCGATGCCACGCTGGTGTTCCCTGCACAGAAGATATACTTCGAGACGGCACGGCGAATAAAGAAGGTAAGCCGGATGATTGCAGAAGAACTGAACATAAGCGGACCGTTCAACATACAGTTCCTTGCGAAAAACAACGACGTAAAGGTCATCGAATGTAACCTGCGTGCATCGCGCAGCTTCCCGTTCGTTTCCAAGGTACTTAAGCGCAACTTCATCGAAACAGCAACACGCATTATGCTCGACGCTCCTTATACGAAACCCGACAAGAGTGCCTTCGACATCGACTGGATCGGGGTGAAGGCTTCGCAGTTCTCGTTTGCCCGATTGCACAAGGCAGACCCTGTGCTGGGTGTCGACATGAGTTCGACAGGCGAGGTGGGCTGCATCGGCGACGACTTCAACGAGGCTCTTCTATCTGCCATGATTGCCGTGGGCAACAACGTTCCGAAAAAGAACATACTCGTCTCGTCGGGCGAAGCAAAGAGCAAGGTGGACCTGCTGGAGCCATGCCGTCTTCTCTGCGCAAAAGGATACACCATCTACGGCACGGCAGGCACGGCACGTTTCCTCAACGACAACGGCATAAAGGCAACGCCCGTATGCTGGCCCGATGAGGAAGGCGACTTGAACATCATGGACATGTTTAGCCGCCACGTCTTCGAGCTGGTTGTAAACATCCCGAAAGACCATAGCAAACGCGAGCTTACCAACGGCTACAAGATTCGCCGCGCGGCTATCGACCATAATATCCCGCTTATCACCAACGCACGTCTGGCAAGCGCATTCATCGGGGCTTTCTGCTCTATGGACGTAAAGGATATACAGATCAAGTCTTGGCAAGACTACAAATAACCCTCAGAGATGAGACAAGACATAGAAACGCAACTGAAAGAATTGGAATGGCGGGGCATCAGCCGCCGCCATTTCCTTAAAGCGGCTGCCGCCATCACGGCAGTGGCTGCAACAAAAGAGGCTCACGCTTTCTCGAGCCACGCAAAAGGAAAAATAGTAGTAATTGGCGGAGGGGCTGCCGGCATCAGTATGGCTGCACGCCTTATGCACTGGTTAGACAATCCCGACATCACACTCATCGACCCGAGCGACCGGCAGTTCTACCAGCCGGGCTTCACGCTCATTGCCTCGGGCGTTTATTCGCCCGACGAGGTATGGAAAAGTCAAGAGAGCTGCATACCCAAGGGAGTGAAGTGGGTGAAAGACAGCGTCACCGCCCTCGACCCTGCGAAGAGGGTCGTGACGACAAGCCACAGCGGGAAGATTACGTACGACTTCCTTGTCCTGACACCCGGCGTGCAGACCAACTGGGATAAGGTCGAAGGCATCACCCGCGACACTCTCGGCACAGGCAACGCACACAGCATATACGACTTCGAAGGTGCACAGAAGACATGGAAAGCCCTTCAGCAGTTCTCCGCAACAGGCGGGCGCGGCATATATACCGACACCTACACGAAGCACAAATGCGGAGGCGCACCGAAGAAGATCTGTCTCCTCACGGAAGACTACAGCCGCCGCCAAGGCACGCGCGCCAACCTTTCGCTTGAATACTTCACCGCCGCCAAGGAGCTATACGACGTTCCCTTCTACACCCCCCGACTGTTGGAGATATATAAGGAAAGGAACGTACCCATCCATACTCATGTCCGCGTGAAGGGTGTCGACACCTCTGCCAAGAGAGTATATTTCGAGAAGGTGGAGACCGTCGGTGAGAAGAAGACCGTCACGCCCTTCACCGAAGACTACGACTTCTTCCACTTCGCGCCGCCTATGTCGGCTCCCGACTTTGTGCGCGAAGCCGGACTGGGCTGGACCTCGGGCAAGCTCTCTGCCGAAGCGTGGGTGATGGTAGACAAAGAGACTTTGGTGCACAAGACCTACCCCAACATCGTTTCCCTCGGCGACGTGGCAGGCATCCCGACAAGCAAGACCTCGGCTGCCGCACGTATGCAGGTGCCCGTCGCAGCGAAAAACCTCATCTCGCTGATGGAGGGCAAGGAGCCGACGGAGAAATACGACGGATACGCCGCCTGCCCCATCGTCACGGACTACGGGCACGTGCTGCTTTGCGAGTTCGACTACGACAAGAAGCCGGCAACCTCGTTCCCGTTCACGCTGCTCGACACATCCAAGGAGCAATGGGCTGCGTGGCTGCTGAAGGTGTACGTCTTGAAGCCGCTCTATTTCTACGGCATGCTCAACGGCTACGCATAAATCAGAGCGCGCCTCGACAGGGGGCGAAAAATGGGAGGGTCGGTCCTTTTACCAAAAAGGGTCGGTCCTTTTGCCAGAAAGGGTCGGTCCTTTCGTTTTTCGTGGGTCAGTCTGCGGCGGGTTTCAGCCCCATCTTTTCTGCCCGCTCGAGCATGAAACGGCGGGCTGCATCGTACTCGTTGGGGATCTCTCCGTCGAGGATGGCATTCTTTATTGCCTCCTTCAGCACTCCGACGGGGCGCGAAGGCGGGAGGGCGAATGTCTGCATTATCTCTTCGCCGGAGACGGGCGGCTGGAAGTTGCGCACGCGGTCTTTCTCCTCGATTTCTGTCATCTTCTCGCGCACAAGGCGGAAGTTCTCGAGGAAACGGCGCACCTTATCGGGGTTCTTGCTGGTGATGTCAGCCTCACAAAGTTTCATAAGGTCGTCGATGTCGTCGCCGGCATCGAAAAGCAAGCGGCGGATGGCAGAGTCGGTCACCTCGTCGTCGGACAGGGCAATGGGGCGCATGTGGAGCGTCACCATCTTCTGCACGTACTTCATCTTCTCGTTCATGGGCAGCTTCATGCGGCGGAAGATGCCCGGCAGCATACGCTCGCCGATGAAGTTGTGGTTGTGGAAGGTCCAGCCCTGACGACGGTCGAAGCGTTTGACGGCAGGCTTGCCTATATCATGGAAGACTGCGCTCCAGCGGAGCCAAAGATTGTCTGACGTCTTGCTCAGGCGGTCGAGCACCATCAGCGTGTGGGCAAAGTTGTCCTTATGTCCTATTCCTTCCTTCGTCTCGACACCTTTCAGTGCGCAGAGCTCGGGGAAGATGATGGGCAGCAGTCCGCATTTGTCGAGCAGCTCGAACCCAACAGACGGCTTGGGAGAAAGGACAATCTTGTTCAGCTCGTCCACAATCCTCTCCTTGGAGATGATGGAGATACGCTCCTTGTTGCGCTCGATGGCATCGAACGTGTCGGGATGGATGAAGAAGCCCAGCTGTGAGGCGAAGCGGACGGCACGCATCATGCGCAAGGGGTCGTCGCTGAAGGTCACGTCGGGGTCGAGAGGTGTGCGGATGATGAGGTCTTCCATATCGTCGAGCCCTCCGAAGGGGTCGACAAGCTCTCCGTAGCGGTCTTTGTTGAGACACAGAGCCAAGGCATTTATCGTGAAGTCGCGACGGTTCTGGTCGTCTTCCAACGTGCCGTCTTCCACGATGGGTTTGCGGCTGTCGTGCTGATACGACTCCTTGCGTGCACCGACAAACTCAATCTCCATGTCGCCCGCCTTCACCTGTGCCGTCCCGAAGTTTTTGAACACGGAGAGGTGTGCCCTCTTCCCTATCTTGGCGGCAACGGCTTTTGCCAGCTCTATCCCGCTGCCCACGGCAACGATGTCGATGTCTTTCGACTTACGGTAAAGGAAAATGTCCCTGACATAGCCGCCGATAACGTAAGCCTCCATGCCGAGGCTGTCTGCCGCCTCGGAGATGATACGGAACGGCTTTGAGGATATATGATTTATGATGTCTTCCTGATCAATATACATTGGTAATGTCCGCTTGGAGCGTTGAGCGCGCAAAGATAAAAAATATATCTTTGTCGGCTGAACAAATAAGACAGGCGACATGAATAAGTCAGTGATATGTATTGTGTTTGCGGCCGCGACGTTGGTGGCTTGCGGCAATGCAGAGAAGGAAGCCCGCGGGCGGCTCGACAGTGCCCGCAGCATGTACGAACAAGGCGAGTATTTCGCGGCAAAGAGCGAGATAGACACTATCCGCGCTCTCTATCCCAAGGAGTTTAAGGTGTTGAAGGAAGGGCTTTCGCTCATGCGGCTCATCGAGACGAAGGAGGCGGAGCGGACCGTCGGCTACTGCGACAGCCTCATCCCCATCAAGGAGACGGAGATGGAGGAGCTGAAGAAAGGTTTCGTTTTCGAGAAAGACAGCGCATATGAAGAGATCGGCAACTACGTGTGGAAGCAGCAGACGGTGGAGCGCAACGTGCAGCGTTGTTATATCCGCAGCGGAGTGAACGAGAAGGGCGAGATTTATCTTGCCAGCGTCTTTTATGGCGGCAAGCCGATCAACCATACGGGCATCAAGGTGAGCACCGGCGACGGACAGTTTGCCGAGACGGCATCGATAGCATACGACGGCGGGGTGAACTACCGCTTCGAAGACCTCGGGAAGACAACCGAGGTGGTCACATACAAAGGCGAGAAAGGCATCGACGCGGTCAAGTTTATCTCAGCCAACGTGAAGGAACGCATCCGCGTGGACTACACCGGCGGCAAGCCCTACATTATATATATTGCCGATGGCGACAAGAAAGCCATTGCTGCCACGTTCAATCTGGCAACGGTGCTTAGCGATTTGGAGACGCTGAGGACAGAGAAGGACAAGTGCACCAAGCGCCTTGCCTACCTTAACGCCAAGCTGGAAGGCAAAACACAAGAATAAACCCCGCCCGCCCAAACCAAGAAACAGGAGCGTCGCCCCGCAAGGGGTGGCGCTTTATTTTTACTCTTCGCCAAAGCCGCCTCTCCCGCAGGCTGCATGAAGGAAGATTGCGGCAATCTCGGTCAATACATGTGATGCAAGAAGCAAGATTGCAGCAATCCGCACTCATACATGTGATGTAACGGCAAGATTGCAGCAATCCGCACTCATACACGTGATGTATCAAGCAAGATTGCAGCAATCCGCACTCATACACGTCATGTAACGGC
>CAVJTV010000034.1:0-17252 GCA_963652435.1 Desulfovibrionaceae bacterium
GGAAGGTCTTGTAAGCCGTATCTTGCCATTACGCGGACTGCATGAAGGTCTTGTAAGCCGTATCTTGCCATTACGCGGACTGCATGAAGGTCTTGTAAGCCGTATCTTGCCATTACGCGGACTGCATGAAGGTCTTGTAAGCCGTATCTTGCCATTACGCGGACTGCATGAAGGTCTTGTAAGCCGTATCTTGCCATTACGCGGACTGCATGAAGGTCTTGTAAGCCGTATCTTGCCATTACGCGGACTGCATGAGGGTCTTGTAAGACATATCTAGCCTTTACGCGGACTGCATGAGGGTCTTGTAAGCCGTATCTTGTCATTACGCGAGCTGCAAGAGCTTAGAAACAGTGTGTTTTCCCTTGTGCACGAACTGCGGGAAGGCTTCGTACAGTGTTTCTTGGTGTTTTCCGGACGGCGAGGCTATTTGAAGTGCACATCGAAGCCTTTGTCTTCCTTCGCCTTCAGCCCGAGGGTTCTGCCTTTCACTCTCACCTTCCCCGCAACAAACTCAGGGATGTTGTACGACATCATGAAACGATTGTAGAAGCCGGCATCTTTCTGAGGCAACAAAAACGGCTTGCCGGCATTCCCGTCCTTGTCGATATAGGCAATATACAAGCGGGTGTACAGTCCGTCTGTACGGCGACTGCTGAAAACGACCCAACGGCTGTTGCTGCTCCAGGAATGATAGCTTTCCACATCGTCACTGTTCAACGCATCCAAGGGCGCACTTTCTCCGGTCAGGAGATCCATCATATGCAGGTCGGCATCCTTATGCCAGATGGAGAAATTGCCATAACCCGAGAGCGTGTACATCAAATACCGCCCGTCGGGCGACACACGCGGAAAAGACACGCTTCGCCCCAGGGCGGAGGCGTTGTATAAGGTATCCACCGAGCCGAACGCCCGTGTGTCGGGGTCGAACCCGACAGAACACAGACTGTATCTCACTTCGGAATACTCCTCGGGGATGGGGCGCGACGCCGCCGTGCAGAAATAAAGCGTCTTGCCGTCGGGAGAAAACGCAGGGAACGTCTCGAAAGCATCCTTCGAGAACAACTCAGCCGTTGTGAAAACCTCGTGCTTCGACACATCATACACAACCACATCCGAAGCCTCGTCGAACACCTCTATACGATTTCTGTCGTTCATGTGAAACCCCTGCTTGGTGTTGTTCACGGAAAACGCGACATACCGCCCCGAAGGATGCCATGCGGGATACACCAGCGAAGAAATCGTCTGCTTCGTCTTCGTGTTCAGCTTCTCAATCCTGCCGCCGTCGACAAGGATTGTCCCCGGATAGGTCTCGCGCATGTGAAACAACATCTTGTCGGGATTTTGCATACAGAACGAATGACAATTCACACAGTTTCTGCCGCTCATCTTGTTCTCGATAATCGGCGTTTCCGTGTAGTTTTCCATGCAACGCTGGTAAATTCCCATTCTGTTCCACAGCGTATACCCCGGCGGAATCAGACGGTACACAACGTAAGGGTCGATCGGCTCTGCTGCCACAGTCCATTTGAAAGGAGCGTACTCAATCCACCGCCCCTCCTTTTTCACGCGGACAACAACATCCACCGCGCCACCCTTTGCCGACTGCAAAAGGTCTTTCCATTCGGATACAGGGAAGACAAACCTACCACCCTTTGCCCGCGTTTCCACACGCCTCGCGGCATACGTCAAGACAGCCCGCGCATCCTCGGCTGTGTCTTTCAAAGAGAAATTCAATGGCGCGATATTCACCGGAATCGTCACATCCACGTAGTCCGGCACAATCACGGGCTTACACTCCACCGTCTCGTTCACACGTACCTCTTCGGAGCATGAAAGACACAAAGCCAGCAGAGCCATATAATACTTGCAACCTCTATACATATCCCCTTTCCTTTCTACTTGAACATGAAATAAAACCAGAACGTATCGCCGAAGGAACGTTTCATCAGCCCGGGCAGCATATTGGGATTGCTCCGGTTTGAGAGCACCTCTCTCTTGTATTCGTCGAAACGCTGCACTATGGCAGGCGCAACATCGAAACGCCTCCAGTAGTCCCTGTCGTTCTCCGAGAGGGTGATCACAGCCTCTTGAAACGACTTCGGCAGCGTAGGAAGAACATCCGTGCCGTAGTACGTCTCCACCATCTTGCAAAAACCGTCCATATCCTTCTCCAACAAATACAACGCGCCAAGATAATGCACAGCCACACGGCTTTCGGGGTTCGACTCGGCAATCACACGCAGGTCTTTCTCCACATTGTTCAGTTCGGAGAGATGGTTTTCCTTCGGCAGGCATCTGCGCTTTGCACCCAACACGGCATCTTGTTCCACCGCAGCATCATTATACAGAAACCGCCGGTGCTCTTCCGCCCAACCCTTATAGCATAAGGTTTTCGACAGTATGTTGAGATACTTCTCTGCCACCTGATACTCTCCATAGATGATGTTCGTCTGAACAAGCCTTTTCAACATTCTCGGATTTCCCTCGCCTTTCGCCGTCACATATGCCTCGAATGCCATCTCCTGCGACATTGCCACATTGCCTATGGCATAAGCTATGTCGCTCAACAAAGAAGACACATGATCCGTTTTGTTCCACCCGACCATCAGTCCCTGCGAACCTCTCTGATCGAAACTGAACATCCTATCCGCCAGTTCTCCTCTTTGCGCCAATGCCAGATTCAGATAACACATGTTCAAGTAATTGGTCAGCTTCCCGCGACAGATATCCACGATCTTCTCCCATTGTTCCGTCCTCGCATAATAGTCCAGCTCTTTCACCTTGGCTGCCTTCCTGTCGCCATGTGTCGAAACGCCCCAAAGGCAGTATGAAAGCAGAACGCACAACTGTAAAAAGACCCCTGCCATCCGTGCCCTTCTGCCGATAGATGTCTTCCGCCTCCTCATAAGAAAGGCGACAACCATCACAAGAATCAATGAAATCCACGGATAATAGATAACCGTCTTCGGCTGCAACTCCGTGTGATAATAGGCATCCGGCAAGAGGGCAAAACGGTACTCACCAAACAAGGCAAAATAAACGCTGCTTATTCCACATAACCCTGCCAACAAAACCGAAAGCAACACAAGATACGGTCTCGACGTTTTATTCAGAAACTCATAAACCGAAACCGCCAAAGCAAACAGACATGCCACCGCTCCGAGCAATGCGTAGAGCAATGGCACAGCGATAATCTCTGCCACCATTCGCCGTCTGTCGTCGGATATACCAAGACATAGACACAGGGTCAAAAGCATCAAATCGAACGAGATCGTTCCGGAAACGAAATAATTGAAGTCGAAATGAAGAAACATAAGCGAAGCAACCGGTATCAGACAGAGCAGGGTGAGCCCTGATGACGACACAATCCGGTTGACAACTCCACGCGTCCCAATACCCGCAAGAAGAAGCAACGCGGCGGTAATCCCTGCCCCTGCATACGGATAAAGGAAAAACTGCACTAAAAACTCGGATAACACCTGCGCAAATCCGCCGGGAACGGACAATCTGCCCATGACGTATTCGCCTGCAAACTGAAACAGCTGACTCTGCTCGATGAAAAAGAAATGGTATCGGCAACGCACTTGCAGGAAGGCAAACAAAGCCGCCAATACAATCAACCAAAATGCTACGGTCCGATATTTCATAATGCAACACATTTAGGAATGTTTGGTCAGATTGAAATGTTTGTCCACACAAGCGGGGAGCTCGTGGGGGTAATGGGTGACGTAGACAAGCGTTTTCCCCTCCCTGCGGCAGAACTGCTCTATCACGCGGGCAGCTTTGCGCTTGTTGCCGACGTCGAGCCCGTGAAGCGGCTCGTCGAGGATGATCAGGTCGGGGTCTTTGACGAAAGCACGTGCGAGGAGTGCCAGCCGCTGCTCGCCGGACGACAGCGTGAGGAACGAACGGCTTTTCAGAGCCTCGATGCCGAACACTTCCATCCAGCGCAGAGCCACCTGCCGCTGCTCGTCGGTGCATTTGCGATACAACCCCACGGAGTCGAAGAAACCTGAGCCGACAATATCTATCGTCGGCACGTTCTCCATATAATAAAGGTGCATCTCGGGTGAGACATAGCCTATGCGTTTCTTTATGTCCCAGATGCTCTCGCCCGAGCCGCGCTTGCGGTCGAAGAGAAACAGACTGTTGGCATACGACTGCGGATTGTCTGCATAGATAAGGCTGAGGAGGGTCGATTTCCCCGCTCCGTTCGCGCCGGACAGAGCCCACTTCTCGCCACTTCGCACTTCCCAGTCGAGGTCTTTCAGTATCGTGCGGCTGCCGTACCTTATAGATACGTGCTCCATACGAAACGTCACTTCATGCCGCGACGGCTCCCTGCCGGATGGCGGAAGCACTATGTCTGAAGAGCAGTCGGGGAAGAGATGCGCCTGCAACTCCATGTTTGCCATGAACTCTTCTCGCGTAAGGGGCAAATATGCCTCGCGGCAGCACACCGGAAGGACGTGTGTGACCATATCGGGTATGTCGGCAGGGTTCGACAGCAGCAGGACGACCTGCACACCGTCCATCTGCGCCATCTGCCGCAGCATATCCGTCAGCACGCCGCGCGAGGCGGCATCGAGACCTATGAAAGGATTGTCGAGCACCAGTATCCTCGGACGGGTCATCAGCACACGTACAATCAAAAACTTGCGCAGCTCTCCGCTGGAAAGGAAGATGAGTTTCTTGGGCAAGAGGTCCGCAATGCCAAAGAAGGAGAGCGTCTGCCGCAGGTCGGAAGACGAAAGGTGTTCCCGCAGCAGCTCTTCCACCGTCGGAATGTCGTCCGCCTCCGTGGAGTGCCAGCGTTGCTGGTAGTAAGTGTTCCTGCAATCCGCCAGGGAATAGATGTCCTTGAAGGCAATGCTCCTTACCGGTATGCCGGAGGCGTCTTCGCAGCCGTACGTCACCTCTCCTTCCTTCAAGGCGAGCCTTCGCTGCAGTATGTCGGCAATCAATGTCTTGCCCGAACCGTTCGGACCTATCACCGCCCACTGCTCGCCTTCGCGGATTGTCCAGTCGAGGGGTTTTGCAAGGCGCAGCTCCGCGAGGCGTGGCACTGCGCCGTTTATATGTGCTGTCGTTTTCATATCAGATACATTTCAGTTCCTTTCACCTGTCTTACCAAAGGGGCCGCCAAAGGTAAATAAATTCCGTTTTCCTTTCCCCGCACCGGCAAAGACGCTACTTTTGGGCTTCGAAATCAATATCATTAAAAATCAATCTCAATGAAAAGAATTTTTTATTTAGTTGCGTTCTTCATGGGCATCCTCAGCATTGATGCCATGAGTGTTTCTGCCGCAGGAGGCAAGTGGAAACCGCTATTCGGCGAAAACCTGACAGACGCCGTCTACAATCCGGAAGTATGGAGCGTCACCGACGGCGTGCTTTCAGCTGTCAAAGACGAGTCGATCTGGACAAAGACAGAGTACGAGAACTTCGAGGTGGACCTTGAGTTCAAGACAGACAACGGGACAAACAGTGGCGTTGTTGTCTACTGCACCGACATCGAGAACTGGATTCCGAACTCCTTGGAAGTGCAGATTGCCGACGACTATTGCGAGAAGTGGGGCAACGGCAAGCCTTACGAGAAGTGCGGTGCCATCTACGGCCACCTCGGAGCCAAGCAAGACAAGGTGGTAAAGAAGCCGGGCATCTGGAATCACATGCGCGTTAAATGTGCAGGTCAGCACATCACCGTAATCCTCAACGGCAAGAAGGTAACGGAAATGGACATGAGCAAATGGACCTCCGGAAAGGTAAATCCCGACGGCAGCGACATTCCGAGCTGGCTCCCGAAACCTTTCGCAGAGCTTCCGACCAAGGGGCATATCGGTCTGCAAGGCAAACACGGCGATTCGCTCATCTGGTTCCGCAACGTGAAGATAAGAAGCCTGTAAGAACAGGGCAATAGCAGAAAAAAAGCGAGGGATGCCGACTTTCGGTTTCCCTCGCTTTTTTGTTTCAACAGACCCGGGTTCCCTTTCCCCCGTGTATCTCGGAAGCCTGCGTGATGACGACTTCCTTTACCCCTGCATCGACCGCCTCGAAGGCATTCTCCAGCTTGGGAATCATTCCCCCAGCGATAATACCTTCTTCAACCAGATGCCCGAACTCCGTACGAGTTAGCTTTGGTATGACGCTCTCGTCGTCGTTCTCGTCACGAAGCACGCCTTTCTTCTCGAAGCAGAACACAAGCGTCACGTCGAAGTGCTCTGCCAATGCCTTGGCGGTCTCTCCGGCAATGGTATCGGCATTCGTGTTAAGTATATGCCCCTTCCCGTCGTGCGTCAGGGGTGCCAGTACAGGGACAATCCCCTCACGAATAAGCAGAGCAAGCTTGCCGGCATTCACTTCCTTCACATCTCCCACGAAACCATAATCCACCTCCGCCACCGGACGTTTCTCCGAGCATATAAGGTTCATGTCGGCTCCGGTAAGCCCCAGAGCATTCACGCCAAGAGCCTGCAATCCGGCAACGATTGTCTTGTTCACAAGCCCTCCGTATACCATCGTCACAACACGCAACGTCTCCGCGTCGGTTACTCTTCTGCCGTTCACCATCCGGCTTTCTATGCCCAGCCTTTCCGACAGCTTCGTTGCCGAACGCCCGCCGCCATGCACCAGAACCTTAAAACCTTCTATCTGCGAGAAATCGCGAAGCAAATTCTTCAGCGACTCTTCTTCCTCCACTATCTTCCCGCCTACCTTGACAATCGTAAGTTTCTCTTTCTTCATATCCGTCCGATAATATATTTCCGCGCCAAAGGTACCCATATATCTCCCTTCCGGTAAGTAGTGGGAAATATTTTTGCGTCCGTTTTTTGCCGGCAAAAGAAAAAAACGTCTACATTTGCGGCGTTCTAATGCGGTAGTAGCTCAGTTGGTAGAGCGTCGGCTTCCCAAGCCGAAGGTCACGGGTTCGAACCCCGCTTACCGCTCAACTAAGGCTCGCATGAATATCATTTCCAAACTTTTTAGGAGAAAAAAAGACGAAACGGAAACATCTTCGAAGGGTAACGTAGAGGAGTTCGTTTCGCTCGTTCGCGTGTATTATCAGGCGGTTATGGCTGTGCAACTGGGGATATCCAATATCAACATCCTCGCTGACATGGCTCTTTTCAAAAGGATGCTGATGATACCAACACAGAACAACAAGCCGGGCGTCGCCGAGAAGTCGCGCGTCCGCAAAGTGTTGATGAAGGATTACGGCTTAAAGGAGAGTTTCTTCAAGGAGATAGATGCTTCTGTGAAGAAGAATTGCCGGACGCAAAACGACATAAAGTCGTACTTCTTCCTTTTCCAAGGGTTCTGCAGCGATTTGTTTTCTCTGTTGGATAACTTGATGCAATGGAAGTTCCGCTTCTCCATGTTGGTGAAAAAACTGTTGTATCACCAAACGGCAAAGACAATCCACGAGATCGTGACCCGTTCGGAATGGAAGGATGTGAGCGTGCAGAAAACAGCTTGGAGCATTCGCAAATACAAGGAGGCGTTGGGATATTCCGAGGAATGGATGACAGAATTTGTCTACAACGTCGTTCTTCTTGCGAGGGAAGACGCGAAAAACCAACGGAAAAAAAACCGTTGACGCGGCGCGGCATCACTTTCTGCGCCGCATCTCTCACTTCATACGGTTCACATGAGCCACATCATCCAGCTTTACGCACACGGTAGCCCCTATTTGCTCCAAGTAGAGCAACAAATGATTCTTCTTTATTCTCTTGATCTTTCCTGACACGTGCTTCATAGCTCCCGTCAGTATCTCCACCTCGTCGCCCGGGCAAAGGGCGTGGTTGGCTGCCTGAAGAAGGAACTCCTGTATGGCGTCTATCTCTTTCTGACGGACCACCGCCGGCTTGCCGTCGTAATAGACTATGCGGGAAACGCCGTAGACTTTGAGCAGGCTGCGAAGCACTTCATCAGGACAGCGGACAAACACATAGGAATTGAACAACGGGACCTCGACTATCTTCACCCTGTCTGACCACACACGCGGCGTGCGGTGGAGCGGAAGGAAACACTCAACGCCGAGAGCCGCTACGCGCTCTTTCACCTGCTTCTCTGCCCGAGGGGCTGTGTATAACACGTTCCAATGGGTTTCTTTCGATGTCGTCACCACTGCCTTTTCCATATTGCGGGCGCAAATGTAGGATTATTTTCGTATAATTGCGGTGCTGTTTTTTAGCACATAACAACAAATGTAATACCATGAATAGAAGAAATTTCTTGCAGAAATCCGCCCTGTCTGCGGCGGGACTCGGTTTATCACCGTTATTTGGGAATGCTTATGGAGCCGTTTACGGACGGAAGGCTCCGAGCAACAAAGTGAAAGTTGCCTTGATAGGTTGCCGCTCGATGGGGTATGGCGACTTGAGCACGTTCCTTGAGTATCCGGAAGTGGAATGTGTCGCGCTTTGCGACATCGACGACGAGTGGCTCAACAGGCGTGCCGCCGACGTGGAGAAGAAGACCGGTAAGAAGGTGCCCAACCTGTATAAGGACTGGCGCAGGGTGATCGACAACAAAGACGTCGACGTGGTCATCATCGGAACGCCCGACCATTGGCACTGCCTGCCGACCGTTTATGCCTGCCAGGCCGGTAAAGACGTGTACGTGGAGAAGCCGCTTTCCAACACGATTGAGGAATGTAACCTTATGCTTAGGGCTGCCCGCAAATACGACCGCATTGTGCAGGTGGGACAATGGCAGCGCAGCGACCCGCATTGGGACGAGGCTGCCGCATATATCAAAGCCGGAAACATCGGGAGGGTTCGCACCGTGAAGGTGTGGGCATACCAGGACGGCAAGCCGACGCTGCCCGTTGTACCCGACAGCGCAGTGCCTGCCGGAGTGGACTACGACATGTGGCTCGGTCCGGCTCCCAAGCGTCCGTTCAATATCTACCGTTTCCACTACAACTTTCGTTTCTTCTGGGACTACGCCGGCGGACTGATGTCCGACTGGGGCGTGCATCTGCTGGACTACGCGCTTGAAGGCATGGGTGCCGACCTGCCCACGCGCGTCTGCACCGGTGGCGGCAAGCTGGCTTATCCCGACGATGCGATGGAGACGCCGGACACACTCATGGCGACGTATGCCTACAAAGACTTCAACATCATCTGGGACCATGCCTGCGGAATCAACCACGGGCTGTTCGACAAGAAGGAAGGTCTGGCGTTCTATGGAGAGAAAGGAACGCTGGTGCTCACCCGCGCAGGGTGGGAGGTTATCCCCGTCGTCGTCGGGAAAGATGCCCGCATGGAAGCCGTGCCGTTCAAGGCGGGCGAAGGCAAGGGGCTGTATAATCACGTCGGCAACTTCCTCAGCTGCATCAAGAGCCACGAGCTGCCGAATGCAGACATTGCCATCGGTGCGCGCGTAGCAAAGATGGCTCACCTCGCAAACATCTCTTGCCGGCTGCAGCGCGAAGTGCGCTGGAACGACGCTGCCGCCATGTTCATCGGCGACGAGGAGGCAAACGCCCTGTCGAAGGCATACTACCGTGCGCCGTGGGAGCTGCCCAAGCTGTAAGCATCGTCTCAAGTATCACGTCGCATAAGTCTGCCACGGACTTGACTTCGGTCCGGCAGCGACACAGTAAAGCCCCGATGGAATTATCCTCGGGGCTTTTGCTTTATGCCTGCTACGCCCCGAAAAAAGCAAATCGCCCGCCCGAAATGAGATTCCGCACCCTGGTGCGAAACTCTTGCGGGCTCGCAAATGTTAAAAACCACCCTGGTGCGAAGCTCTTGCGGGCTCGCAGGAGCAAAAAACCACCCTGGTGCGGACCTCTTGCGGGCTCGCAGGAGCAAAAAACCACCCTGGTGCCGAGCTCAAACAATTTGCAGGAGCAAAGAACCACCCTGGTGCTAAGCTCCTGCAATTTGCACGGACCTGTAAACAGGTCTCACGAACCTTCCGTTTTTTGACCGCTGTCAGGGCATCGGGGCAGCCGAAGGGGGCGGAGCCGCCGCGCCCCACTCACGGTTTGCCTTCGGCCCCATCTCTATCTCTAATAGGCCGCCGCCCGCAATGTCGCTATGACTGAACCACGGCCGGTTCAGCTCCTTGCCGTTGAGACGGGCAGACTGCACGTATTTGTTTTCCTCGGAGGCATTGTGCGCCTTTATCTCAAACGTCTTGCCGCCGCCAAGGTCTATCGTCACGCGGGTAAACATCGGGCTGCCGATATTGTATACAGGCATTCCCGGGGTCACGGGATAGAAACCCATCTGGCTGAACACCACGAAAGCAGACATGCCGCCGCCGTCCTCATCGCCCGGGAGACCCATAAGGTCGTTGCGGAACCACTGGCGGAGCAGAGTGCGGACGCGCTTCTGCGTCTTCCAGGGCTGCCCTGCGTAGTTGTACAGGTAGGGAATATGCAGGCTCGGCTCGTTTGCCATCGAAAACATTCCCACGTTGCCCGTATGGTCGGGGAGGAAAGAGTAGAAGCTCCACTTCGACATTCCCAGCGGCTCGTTGAACATCGAGTCGAGCGCGAGGGTGAAGGCTTCGTTGCCGCCGATAAGGGAGATGAGGTCACAGATGTTGTGCTGCACGTCCCAACGATACACATAGGCGTTGTTCTCGTCGTAGTAGTCGCGCACGCCAAGTCCGCCGTCGTAGCGGTAGTCCATGGGGTGGATAAACACTCCGTCCTTGTCCTTCGGGTGGAAGAAGCGCGTCTCGGGGTTGAACACGTTGCGGTAGTTGTACGACGCGCGGAGATACCGCTTTGCCTCGTCCTCCTTACCCAGCTCCTCGGCAATCTGCGAGAGGCACCACTGGTCGTATGCCGTGCCCAAGGTGACAGCCACGGGCTGGCGTTTCTCCCAGGGCGACACGTCGGCAACGGTCTCTTCCTCGCCGGGCTTCAGCGCGGGGATGTAGCCATGCTCCTTGTAGAAGTCGTCGAGCCATCCGGCAGGAGCACCGGACCAGGGAATGAGCGTTTTCTCTTCTATCCCCTTCCGCGAAGCCGCGTATGCCTTCTCGAGGTCGAAGCCGCGTATGCCCTTGCGCCAGGCATCGATCACTGTTGCCACGCCGTGGTTGGAGTTCATGCGGCGCGAGTCGCCGGTCACCTCCGGAAAGGTCGGCATCCAGCCCGTGCCCATCTGCTCCGCCATGAGGAGGAAAGAGTTGATGATGTCGCACTCCTGCTCAGGGTCTATAAGGACGCGCAGAGGGTGAGTGGCGCGGTAGGTGTCCCATAACCAGTCGTCGGTGTAGAACGGCTTGCCGCCGTCGTCGTGCACCTTGCCGTCGAAGGCACTGTAATAGCGTCCGTCTTCGCTGAGGTTGACGGGACGTTCGTAGCAACGGTAGAGGGAGGTGTAGAACACTGTCTTGTCGTCGTCCGACGCACCCTGCACACGTATCTTGCCGAGAGCCTCGTTCCAGATGTCGCGCGCCGTGGCGGCTGTCGCCTCCACGTCGTAGGCAGCAATCTCACGCTCGAGGTTCTTCTTTGCCTGCTCCTCGCTGATGAACGAGATGCCGTAGCGTATGCCTATTGTCTTCACGTCGTTTCCGTAGGAGAGGACAAGAGCCGCCTCGCGCCCCTCGGCAGACATCTCGCCGTACTTCACGCCGCCGCCGTCACCAATGGTGCCGCACCGCTGCGGCACCTTGTCGGTCTCGGCATACAGATACACCTTCGTCTTGCCGTCGACAAACTGGAAGCCGCTGACGCTCTTCCCGTCGCTCTTCATCTGTCCGCCACGGCTGTTGAAGACAAGATACGCATCGCCCTTACCTTCGAACGTGATGCCATACACCGCGCTCTGATGCGACGGGGCAAAGTCCACGTCTATATTGTTTTCGTCCAGATACACCCTGTAACGATACGGGCGGATCTGCTCTCGGTCGTAGCTGTAGCCGATTACCGGCTTCAGCCCCGCTTCTTCTCCCTGATACGGGCTGAGGTTGAAGGCGGAGCTTCCTCGGTGGCTGGTCACGATGAGGGGCAGACCTTGCAGCCTGTCGCCCGTAAAGTCTGCCCGCTCGGGATACACGCGCAGCATACTGCCCGGAAGATGCACGGTAGGATAGGTAGGCACCAGAAGATGACTGATGTTTCCCATATACGGGTTCACGTAGTCTGCCGGATCTTTCTGCTGAGAAGCGGCAGTGCCGAGTGCCGAGGCACAGACAGCCGGCAAAAGGGCGAAAGCCATGCCGGCAAGCATTGTCTTTACTTTGTTGTTCATATTTTCTGCCATTGTTTATGCAAAAGTTTATTCTGCCGACTTCGGGCGGTTTTCGGGCGCGGAGCCGAACTGTTTGTTGGGAGTGCTGCCCATGACAAAGCTGAGGCAGCCGCCCTTCATTATGTCCTGGTATGTTATGTAAGACTTCTCGTAGGGCTTGCCGTTGAGCGTGGCAGACTGGATATAGATATTATCCTTGCTGTTGTTCTCGGCAACCACGTCGAACGTCTTCCCGCCGCCCAGACGGATGGAAGCCTTCTCGAACAGCGGACTGCCGAACACGAACACGCCGTTCGAGGGGTTCACCTGATAGAACCCGAGGGCAGACATCACGTGCCAGGCAGACATCTGCCCGCAGTCTTCGTTGCCGATGATTCCTTCCGGACGGTCGGTGTAGAACACATCCTGAATGTAACGCACCTTCTCGGCAGCTTTCCACTGCTCGCCGGCGTAGGGATATAGGTAGGCAACGTGATGGCTCGGCTCGTTGCCGTGGGCATACTGTCCGATAAGACCCGTAATGTCGCTGGCAGCGTTTTCACCCATGTCGCCCTCTGCAATGAAGAGCGAGTCGAGACGGGAAACAAAGGCAGCGTCGCCGCCAAGTATCTCGATCAGCCCTTCCGGATGCTGAGGCACGAAGAAGGTGTATTGCCAGCCGGTGCCTTCCGTAAAGTCGCCCACGCCATAGATGGAGCGGAACGGATCGTAGGGCGTGCGGCGGCTGCCGTCGTCAAGAAGCGGACGGACAAAACGCATGTCGCGGTCGTAGTACCGGGCATAATACCTGCCGCGCTTGATGTAGTTCTCGTAGTCTTCCTTCTTGCCCATCTTCTTTGCCATAAGAGCCGTGCCCCAGTCGTCCACGGCATATTCCATGGCGATGGAGGTAGCCTCGTGCACCTTGTCGCAAGGGATATAGCCTTTCTCGAGCACGTAAGGAATGCCGTTCTGCTTCATGTTCGTGGCAGTAGCCTTCATGGCTTCCAGCGCACGATTGGCATCGAAGCCGCCGAAACCTTTCAGATAAATATCGGCAATGATGGGCACGGAGCTGTAGCCCGGCATACAGTCGGTCTCGCCGCCCACAAGATGCCAGATAGGGAGCTTGCCCTGCTGGTCGTATATGCTGAGGAAAGAGTTGACAATGTCGCTCATCTTCTCCGGCGCAACGATGGTGTAGAGCGGGCTCAGCGTGCGGTAGGTATCCCAAAGCGAGAAGGTGGAGTAGTTCGTCCACGTGTTGCCGGTATATATCTTGTCGTCTTGTCCGCGAAACTCGCCGTTCACGTCGCAATAGAGCGTCGGGGCAATGAACATATGGTAGACGGACGTATAGAAGATCTTCTTCGCACGTTTGTCGGGCGTGTCGACAGTCACGCAGGCAAGCTGGCGGTTCCATTTGTCCACTGCCTCGCTGTGCACTTGAGCGAAGTCCCAGTGCGGCAGCTCCGCCTCCATGTTCTCCGCCGCGTTCGCGCAGCTTACGGAAGAGATGGCAACCTTCACCTGCACTTCCTTTACGTCGCTGCCAAAAGAGACAACGCCCTTCACCTTCTCGCCGGTAAGGCTGTCCTCTCCTGCAGGCTCGTCGTCGTTGAACACTGCGAGCGAAGCAACGGGCGTGTCGAACACCGCCACGAAGAACACCTTATGCTGCGGGCTCCAGCCATGCGAGAAGCGGTAGCCCTCTATCGTGTAGTCGTCCGTCTTCTTCAAATACGTGTCATACGAACGGTCGCCGATTCCTTCCTTGAGGTTTATCAAGAGGTGGGCAGGCTCGCCCTCGGGGAATATGTAGTGGTGCATACCCACGCGCTCGGTTGCCGTCAGCTCGACGTATACTCCATTGTCGAGCGTCAGGGAGTAGTAGCCCGGGCTTACCTCCTCGTTCTCGTGACTGTAGTACGAAGAGCACGAGCCTTCGATATTGTCCTGCTCGCCGCGCGCCGTGCGCACTTCGCCGGTGAACGGCATAACCAGCACATCCCCGAGGTCGGCACAGCCCGTGCCGCTGAGGTGTGTATGGCTGAAGCCTATCAATACGCTGTCGGAATAATGATAGCCCGAGCACCAGTCCCACCCCTTATGTATGTTTGTCGGTCCGAGCTGCACGGCTCCGAACGGGACGCTTGCCCCGACAAACACGTGTCCGTGCTCACCCGAGCCGATATATGGGTCTACATACGAGACATAGTCCGTCTCCACGGCTTCCTTCTCCGCCGTCTTGCAGGAGAAGGCTGCGAACGTCAGGCACACTGCCATGCCCGACATTATCCATTGAATGTTCTTTTTCATGTTTTCCTCGTTTTTGATGGTTTATTTGTTCGTTTTCTCGTCGCGTGAGAAGGAATAGGGCAGGTCGCCGTCGGCGGTGCCACGACTGAGGTTCGGCTCGTCGCTCATCTTGAGGTTGAGCACGCCGCCCTTCATCATCTCATAGTGGTCCACGTAGTTCTTCGTATAATTCTTTCCGTTCAGCGATGCGGACTCTATGTAGAAATTCGCGTCGCTGTTCTCCGGCGCGTTTATCACGAAGTCGCGCCCGTTCTCAAGATGCAGCGTAGCCTTTTTGAAGAGCGGTGCACCCATGACATACTGCGTCGTGCCCGGAGCCACGGGATAGAAGCCGAGGGCTGAGAACACATACCAGGCGGAAGTCTGCCCGTTGTCCTCGTCGCCGCAATAGCCGTCGGGCGTCGGGGTGTACATCCTGTTCATCGTCTCGCGAACCCAACGTTGGGCCTTCCAAGGCTGTCCGGCGTAGTCGTACATATATATCATGTGCTGTATCGGCTGGTTGCCGTGGGCATAGTTGCCCATGTTCATAATCTGCATCTCGCGAATCTCGTGGATAACCACGCCGTAGTAGCTCTCGTCGAACAAGGGCGGAACGGTGAACACCGAGTCGAGCATCATCACGAACGTATCCTTGCCTCCCATAAGGTCGATAAGCCCCTGCGGGTCGTGGAAGACCGACCATGTGTAGTGCCAGCTGTTGCCCTCGGTGAAGGCGTCGCCCCACTTCAGGGGCGAGAAGGGCGACTGGAAACTGCCGTCTTCATTCCTGCCGCGCATCAGCTTCGTCTCTTTGTCGAAAAGGTTCTTGTAGTTCATCGCACGCGCGGCAAAGAGGTCAATCTCTTCCTTCGGGCGGTTCAGCTTCTTGGCAAGACGCCAGATGCACCAGTCGTCGTAGGCATACTCCAGCGTGCGGGCTGCGTTCTCGTTTATCTTGACATCGTAGGGTACGTAGCCGAGCTTGTTGTAGTAGTCGTACCCGCGGCGACCTGTGGAGTGCACCTTTGGATGAACATTCTCCGTACCGTGAATCAATCCCTTGTAGAGCGTTTCGAGGTCGTCGACGCGCACACCTTTCATATAAGCGTCGACAAGCACGGAGGCGGAGTTGTTGCCCACCATGCAATCGCGGTGACCCGGACTTGCCCATTCGGGGAAGAAGCCGCTTTCCTTGTATGTATTGATGAGGCCCTCCTGCATTTCCTTATTCATCGAAGGGTACATGAGATTGAGGAAGGGGAACAGCGCACGGAACGTATCCCAGAAGCCCGTGTCGGTAAACATATACCCGGGGCGCACCTCGCCGTTGTACGGACTGTAGTGCACCACCTTCCCCGTGGCATCAATCTCGTAGAACTTACGCGGGAAAAGCAGCGAGCGATACATGCAGGAATAGAACGTGCGGTACCGGTCCGTCGTGCCGCCTTCCACCTCGATACGTCCGAGCACATCGTTCCATGCCTTTTTGCCCTTTGCCACGATGGCTTCGAAGCTGTCGCCGCCAAGCTCTTTCATGTTTGTCTCCGCCTGGGCAAAACTGATGAACGACGAAGCCACCCGCGCATGCACCTTTTCTCCCTTACGCGTTGCGAAGCCTATCACCGCACCCGTGTGGTCCGCGCTCTGCGTCAGCTCTCCCTCGTGGAGCGAGCTGCCGGAGAAGGTAGCCTTGTAGGTAAACGGCTTGTCGAACTCGATGACGAAATAGTTCCTGAAGTTGTCCGGCACGCCGCCGCTGTTCCTCGTCGAGAAACCTATGATCTTGTTCTCTTCGGGGATGACCTTAATGTATGAACCCTTGTCGAGCGCGTCGATCACGACAAAGGATTTGTCGCTCTCCGGAAAGGTAAAACGGAAAAGCGCGGCACGGTCGGTCGGGGTAATCTCCGTCACCACGTCATGCTCTGCCAAATAAGCCCTGTAGTAGTAAGGCTTCGATACTTCGCTCTTGTGCGAGAACCAACTGGCGCGTTTGTCCTGGTCGAACACCGGACTGCCCACCACGGGCATCACAACGAACTGTCCGTAATCGTTTATCCACGGACTGGGCTGGTGCGTCTGCTTGAAGCCCCTGATCTTGTTTGCCGTGTAGACATACTGCCACCCGTCGCCCATCTTTCCCGTCTGAGGCGTCCAGAAATTCATCCCCCAGGGGCGGGCAATCGCCGGATAAGTGTTGCCCGTCGACAGCTCGTAGGTCGACTGCGTACCCATCAACGGCATCACATACTCGACAGGGTCGAACGCTTCGCCACCCTGCGCAGCCACTGCCTGCGCTCCCGCTCCCGCCAACAAGGCAGACAAGACGAGAGCCGATACATTTCTTCTCTTCATGTTTCTCTTAGTGTTTTTATTTGATTGGAATATTGTTTCATATCCGATTTTCATCGCGGTGGCAAAGGTAACAGATTTCAAGGCGCAAACGCATAGCCCCCTGCCCCATCCTCCTCAGAATACCTATTTTTCACCATCCCCACCCCGCCGAAGAAATCGGAAAAGCTCTTTTTTTCCTTCGCTGAAGTCCAGCGGGGCAAGAAAAGCACTTTTTTTCTCTCGCTGAGGTCCAGCGGAACAAGAAAAGCTCTTTTTTTCCTTCGCTGAAGTCCAGCGGGGCAAGAAAAGCTCTTTTTTCCCTTCGCTGAAGTCCAGCGGGGCAAGAAAAGCTCTTTTTTCCTTCGCCGCAGGTCCAGCGGGACAAGAAAAGCTCTTTTCTTCCTTCGCCTGAGG
>CAVJTV010000035.1:0-17026 GCA_963652435.1 Desulfovibrionaceae bacterium
AACGTGCCGCTATAAGGTTTGCGAGGCTCCACACCGTCAGCCAGGCAACCGGCAATATAGCTTTCTATACCGGCTTCAAAATCTTCACGAAGCTCATCAACGGTGTTACCCTCGTAAAGAATCAAATCCTTATGCATGCCAAGGACCTTTCCAAAAAGACAGTTGTCAGCCTTACTATACTCCACCGACCCTTTATAACCTTTATATTCCAAGTAATCCATATCCGATGCTTTTGTTAAATTAGACCATTACCTTTCAGATGCCGATATATTGTTTTCATCATCCATTCTTTCATTATGCTTCCAGGGTGCGGCTTGTGAATATCGATATACTGCCCCGTTTCTTCATTTTTGAATCTAACGCGAGAGCCGGACGTTGTGCCCTTATTGTGCTCATTATATTCAAAGATGGAAAGCAACTTTATCGTCTCTTCATAGGTGAAGTCTTTTGGCAATTTGCTAAAACGATTTACTAGTTTCTCTTTAGTACCCATCGCATTTTTCTTTTCGCAAAAGTAGCCAATTTTCTTATGTGCTATGGGTAAGCCATAAACATTTACAGCGTGAGGGGGATGCCGCGGTAGAAGTCGAGAATCTTGGCGCGGAAGATGAAGCTATACTTTGCCTGTGCCTGCTCGGCGAGGCTCTGCGCATACTTGGTCTTTGCCTCGCCATACTCGAAGACGGTGCTCTTGCCGGCGGCGTAGCGGTCCTCGGCATAGTCGAACGCAAGGCGTGAGGCATCGGCAGACTTGCCGCTCGAGATGTATTTCTCCTGCGCAGCCGTGGCGTTATAGTACGCCTGCTGTATCTCTTTGTAGAGCGTCTTCTTCGCGTTCTCCATCATCAGCTCGCGGTTGTGTATGGCAATGCGTGCGGAGCGGACGCTGTTGCGCACCTCGAAGCGGTTGAAGATGGGAATGCTGAGGCTGAAGCCGAGGTATTTCTGTCCGTTGTTCTTCAGCTGGTCGCCAAACGGGGCGTTGTAGTATTCGCCGTCGCCGAAGTTATGATAGTAGCCCGTGCTGTAGCCCGCGCTCAGGTTCAGCTTGGGGTAATATCCCGCGCGTGCCACCTGCAGCATGTGTTTCTGGCTCTCGAGAAGATATTTCTGCTCCATTATCTGCGGCTTCACCTCGGAGGCATAGCCGTAGACCTCGTCGGGCGGGAGAATGCTGCCCATATACTGCCCGACGGCATCGCCCGTCGATGGCTCCGAGACATCGAAACTCTCAATCGCAGTATGTTCAATCTCGAGGCTCTGCGCAAGGTCGAGAAGTGAGAGCTTCACACTGTTGCGCGCCTCGGTGAGCGTCACCTCGTCATTTGCCTGCTGCGCCTTCATGTCGTAGAGCTGCGACTCGGGCACCTTCCCTGCCGCGAAGAGAGTCTCCGTCTTCGCGACCTGCTCCGTGCTGAGGGCAACCTGCAGCTCGGCAATCTTGAGCATCTCCTTATTGTAGAGCACCTGCAGATAATACGACGCGACGTTTATGGCAAGGTCTTCCTTCGCCTTGTTCAGCGTCTCGACGGCAGCGCGGAGGTCCAGCCTGCGTGCCGCGATGTCGTTAGGTATCCTGAAACCGTCGAAGACGGGCATGGAGAGCTGTATGGAGGCGGAGGTGGTTGCCGAGTTGCGGTCCACGATAAGTCCGTCGTTAGCTTCCGAACGCCCGAAGCCGAGGTCCTCGTTGATGCCGGCGTTGAGGTTGGGCAGCCAGCTGTGACGACTGGTGTGGAGCGTGACTTCCTGGTTCTGCCGCTCCAGCTCCCGCTGCTTGAGGTCGATGTTGTTTTCGATGGCGTAACGGATACATTCCTCGAGCGACCACTGCCCTACCCTCTCCTGTGCCTCTATGCGCGGAAAGAGAAGCAGCGATGCGAGTACTGCGGATGATATGGTGTGTTTCATTGCTTTCTTCGTTTTATGGGATTCACTTCTCGTCCGAGACAATCGCGCCGCCGCGAACCTTGTCGCTCTCTGCCAGCCCGTCCTTCACTTCAATCTTTATCCCGTCGGAAAGCCCGACAGTCACAAGCCGCCGCTCAAACTCCTGGGTGGGCTTCTCGCGGGTCACGACCTGCACAAAGGCAGAGTCGCCGCTAAACTCCACGCAGCTCTCGGGGATGGTCAGCACATTGTCCGCACGCTTGAGCACAATCTCTGCGTTGGCACTGTATCCAGCGCGGATAAAGGCATCTTCCGGCATGCTGACGGCAGCCTTTATCTCGAACATCACGGCACCGTTATCCTCCGTCCCCTTCGGCGAGACATACTCGAGCACTGCATCGAACGTGCGTCCGTCAAGGGCACCCACCATAAGCTTTATGGGCATACCCTCGCGGATGCGCCCCACCTCCGTCTCGTCCACATTCCCACGAAAGATCATATTGTTCATGTCGGCGACGGAGGCAATCGTCGTGCCGTCGTTGAAGGTGTTCGACTGTATCACGGAGTTACCCACCTTGACGGGCACGTCGAGTATCATGCCCGTGATGGTGGAGCGCACCTGCGTGGTGCTGGAAGCTTCCGAGCGGCGCGAGATGCCTTCGCGGATGATATCGAGCGCGTCTTGTGCGTTCTCGGCTTCTTCCTGCGCTTTCTTGTAGTCTGAGAGCGAGGTCTCGTATTCTTCCTTGGCAATCACGCCCTGGCGGTGCAGCTCCTCGTTACGTTTGTAGGCTGCGGTAATCTGCTCGAGGTTGATCTTTGCCACCCTCACGCGCGACTCGGCACTGTTGAGCTGCACCATCTCGGGGATCACCTTTATACGTGCTATAATCTCGCCCTTCTTCACCATCTGCCCCGCTTCCTTCAGCAGCTCGGAGATGATGCCCGACATCTGGGGCTTGATGAGGACTTCGTCGCGAGGCTCCACCTTTCCCGTTGCCACGGTCTTCGTCTCCACCGAATCGCGCACCGGCGCAACTATCTCGTACACCGTGACGGCAGGCTGCGATTTTTTCCACAGGAAATAGAACGTGCCGACAACGGCGGCTCCCACCAATACCAAAAAGACTATTCGCAGGACTTTCTTTACAATACGATTCTTCATGTGTTCTCTATACGTTTTAATTGTCATTCTTCTCTTATGGCATCGATTGCCTTGATCTGCATTGCCCGCCAGGCAGGTATCAGCCCTGCCAACAAGCCGCACACGAGCAACACCGCCGTCGCGGCAACGGCTGCCCCGATATGTATCTCCGGATTGCTGAAAAACGTGTCGTTACTTTCTTCACCGCCGCTCAATAGCAGACGGTTTACCGCATCGAGCAGGAACACGCCGCAGCTGAGCCCCATCATCCCCGCAATGGAGGTAAGCAGCAGGCTCTCGCTCATGATCTGCGAGATGATATCCGCCGGCTTTGCCCCTATGGCACGCCGCACACCTATCTCGCGGGTACGCTCCCTTACGGTCACCATCATGATATTGCTCACGCCGATGACACCTGCCAGCAACGTCCCGATGCCTACAAGCCATACGAGTATGTCGATGCCTGTGAAAAGCAACGAGAAGGTCTCAAACTGCTTGGCTATGGTAAAGTTGCTGACCGCCTGCGTGTCGGTCGGCGAGATCTCGTTTTGCGTCTTGAGCACCGCCGTAATGTCGTCGACCATCATCTGGCAGTTGTACCCGTCGTCTGCCGTGGCACAAAGAAACCAGAACTTGTCGCCCATGTTCTCCACCTGCTGCAAGGTGGTAAATGGCACCATCACGCTCTCTTCCGTGCGCCCGCCGATATGTATGCGCGGCTTGGGCTTAACCACCCCCACAACCTGGTAATAGATACCGTTCACACGTATATACTCGCCAATGGGATTCTCTCCCGAGGCAAACAGTTCCTCGCAAACAAGACTTCCTATCACGCAGACCTTACGCTTCTCCTTCACATCTATCTCGTTCAGCAAACGCCCCTTCAACACGTGCTGTGTTTCTATCTGGAAATACTCCGAATGTATGCCACGCACATTGTAGGTTCCGGCCTTCTGCCCTCTCACCACATTGTTCTTTCTGCCCCACGACAATGCCATGGGCGAAAGATAACGAACGCCCCTCACCCTCTGACGTATCGTCTCCAAGTCACGATTACGCATCCGCCAGGAACGGCCTTTCTTATATCCTTTATATGCCTCGCCCGTACGCTCGGAAAAGAAGAAAGCTGAGTTTGTGGCAAAACCGTCGACGTTCTTCATCACGCCGTTGCGGAAGCCCGTGCCTGAGCCGAGCAGGATGACAAGCATCAGGATGCCCCAAAACACCCCGAAGCCGGTCAAGATGCTTCTCGTCTTGTTGCGGGTGAGTGTCACCCATATCTCCATCCAACGGTCTGTGTCGAACATATATCTTCTTCGTCTTTATTCGTTTCTCATTGCTTCGATGGCTGTAATCCGCACTGCCTTGCGTGCGGGGAAATATCCTGCCACGACACCAGCCACGACAATCAGCAGCGTGGCAGAAAGGGCAATACCGAGGTTCACCGTCGGGTTAAGGAATATGCTCATTCCTTCCCCGCCGGAGTTTCCTCCCGTCTGGCTGCTCTCCATCACGGTGTTGACAAGCTCCGTCAACCCTATCCCTGCAATCATCCCGATGTAGCCAAACACGGCAGTGATGAGGACGGACTCCACGATTATCAGTTTCAGTATGGAGAATGGCGTTGCGCCGATTGCCTTACGTATGCCGAACTCGCGCGTCCGTTCCCTCACGGTGATAAGCATGATATTGCTCACCCCCACAATACCGGCTGCCAGCGTCCCGATGCCGACCACCCAGATGAACAGTGTAATGCCGTTCATCAGTCCGTTGAACATGGCAAAGTCTTCGATGGTATTCCACACGCCTATTGCCCGCCGGTCGTCGACATCGAAGTTATGCCGCCGTGCCATCTGCGCCCGAAAGCGCGTCTCGAACGCTTCGTATTCATCCCTTGTCGTGACGCCATCGAGCGTGAAGACAATCTCGTCTGTGCCGTAGCCCGAATAATACAGCTGCTGCGCAGTGGAGAAAGGAATATACGCCGGCGCATCGTTGCTGTTGTCCTCGTCCGTATAGACACCAACCACACGGTAGGCAATCTTGCCGGCATTCACGTATTTGCCAAGCGGATCTTCCCCGTTGAAAAGAACTTCTTTCATCCGAGGACTGAGGACAATCACCTTTCTCTTTTGCAGCACATCCACATCGTTGATGAAGCGTCCGTTGCCGGCTGTCATCTCTATCTTGTCGATTATTGCTAAGGCAGGATGGACACCCATCAGCGAGCAGGAGTTGTTTTTTTCTTCGTATGAAAGCGTATCGCTGTGGGAAACAGTGCCGGATATCAGACCTACCTCCGGATTAAGCTGTTTGAGCGCGACAATGTCGTCGTCCTTATAGTCGATACTCCGGTTTATACTCATTCCCTTATAAGGCTTGCTGGTGTAGCGTCCCCAGGTCTCCACACGGTTTCCCGCCCAACGGTCGAAGTTTTTTATTATGCCGTTTCGCATCCCGTTGCCCGCACCGAGCATGACAATCAGCATGAAGATACCCCATGCCACGGAAAAGCCGGTGAGAAACGTGCGGAGCTTGTTCTTCTTGATCGTGCTCCATATCTCGCGGAAGCTGTCAAAGTCGAACATACCCTTTTCCTTTCTCGATGGTCTCTATCAAGCCGTCTTTCACGCGCACAATCCTGTCTGTCGCGTCGGCTACCGACTGTTCGTGCGTGACGATCACCATTGTCATCCCGTCTTTGTTCACTCCGCGCAGCAGCTCCATCACCTCCACCGTGGTCTTGCTGTCGAGCGCACCTGTCGGCTCGTCTGCCAATATCACCTGCGGCTTGGCTATGAGGGCGCGGGCAATGGCAACGCGCTGCTTCTGTCCGCCGGACATCTCGCTCGGCATGTGCTCCGCCCAATCCTTCAGACCGACCATATCCAGATACTCGAGTGCCAAGGCATTTCTCTTCTTGCGGCTCACACCCTGATAGTATAGCGGGAGAGCAACGTTCTCCATCGCGTTCTTGAAGGTAATGAGGTTAAACGACTGGAAGATGAACCCGATCATCCGGTTACGAAGCTCAGCCGCACGCCTCTCGTTCAAGTCCCGGATCAGCTGCCCGTTCAGATAATAGATCCCCGTGTCATACGTATCCAATATCCCGAGTATGTTCAAGAGCGTCGACTTCCCCGAGCCGGACGCTCCCATGATCGAGACCATCTCGCCGCGCTCCACTTCCAGGTCTATCCCTTTCAAGACGTGCAGCGGAGCACCGTTGAAATACGTTTTGTTAATTCCTTTCAGCTGAATCATCATATTTTGCCATTGCTTTTCGTGATAGAACGCACACATTGCTGCATACGTTGCGTCATCAAGTAACTTTTTGTTCTTCGACTGTGCAAATGTATCTCGGCGATATATACTCTGCAACACAAAGTACCCATTTTAACCAGCATTAACCCAAAACAAATATTTAAGACAACAGTCTCGCAGCGCGTGCTGAGAAAGTATTTGCGAGGAAAAACGAGGGCGCGGATACTCAATCCTGTCTCTTACTCCACGTAGAGAACCAGACCTTTCAAGTATTCGCCTTCCGGATGGTAGATGTTGACCGGATGGTCGGCAGGCTGCGTCAACTGATGGAGGATACGCACGCTGCGCCCCGACTGTGCGGCGGCACTGAACACCGCGAGACGAAAATTTTCCTTGCTGACCACCTGAGAACATGAGAAGGTAAACAGTATACCCCCAGGCTTGATTTTCTCGAAGGCTATGGCATTCAGCTTGCGGTATCCCTGCAAGGCATTACGCAAAACGTTCTTGTGTTTGGCAAATGCCGGCGGGTCGAGGATGATAAGATCGTAGTTGTGTCCCATGTTCTCAAGAAACTTGAAGGCATCTTCGGCAAAAGCCTTATGGCGTGGGTCGCAGGGGAAGTTAAGCTCCACGTTCTTGTTCGTAAGCGATATAGCCTTTGCCGAGCTGTCTACAGAATGGACAACCTTAGCACCGCCACGCATGGCATAGACGGAAAAACCTCCCGTGTAGCAAAACATATTAAGCACCGAACGATGGGCGGAATATTTCTCCAGCAACGCACGGTTTTCGCGCTGGTCGACGAAGAAACCTGTCTTCTGCCCTTTCTGCCAGTCCACATAAAACCTCAGTCCTTTCTCCATAGCGACATCGTCTGCCTCTCCGCCCAATAAATATCCGTCCTCGCTACCGAGATTGGCTTTGTAGGGCAGTGTTGCTTCCGACTTGTAATATATGTTTTGCAAAGAATCTCCGAGAATGGTCTTCAGTGCAGCGGCAATATCGTGACGCACGCGGTGCATCCCCACCGAATGAGCCTGCATAACGGCAGTATTGGCATATATGTCGACAACCAGCCCGGGCAGATTGTCACCCTCACCATGAATCAAGCGATATGTATCGTTACGTTCCACATCGGCGAGCTTCAACTCGCGCCGCAGATTATACGCAATACGGATACGCTCCTCCCAGAAAC
This sequence comes from Desulfovibrionaceae bacterium, assembly GCA_963652435.1. Taxonomy (GTDB): domain Bacteria; phylum Bacteroidota; class Bacteroidia; order Bacteroidales; family Tannerellaceae; genus Parabacteroides. Next base: position 7,497 of record CAVJTV010000035.1, read on the forward strand.
AAGCATCGATGGCAACAGGCACAAACGAGAGTACACGCACGGCTATGCTGCCTATCTGATAGTGACCGACAGCCAGAAAACGCCCGTTCGCACCATACACTTCCACCGTGTCGCCCTCTTCGGGACGTCCCTCAATGCTCTGAATTGCTCCGGAGAACACCCACGGGTGGAAGCGGAGTAGCGACTCCTCCTTTTTCGGTTTGAGAATGACTTTGCAATAACTCATAATTGTCTTGTTCCAGTTGGTCGTATATTCTCAGACAAGCCCACGCATCAAGAGCAGCATACTTCTGTTGCTGTTCGGTCAACGTTATTGCAGCCCAGTTGGTAAGGCGTTGTCTCTTCGATATCTTTTTATTAAAAACGATGGCATATATCTTCTGAAGGCTGGCGGCCTGAATACCGAACGGCTTGACATAGTCCTGAAGTTCGAGGAAGTTTTTCGGATCAATCTCCGTCCGTTGGTTCAAAGCCCTTATGTCATCGCGAAGGGAAACACCAATCTTCATTATATTATTGTTCATCAGGAAACACAACAACGAGCTTGGCATACCGATTATGTTAAGCCGGAAAAGAAAACAGACATCATCGGTTGAGATCTGCACCAACGAAACGATGTAGTGCTTTCCTTTCTCGAAACAAGGGCGTGTCTCCGTGTCGAAGCCCACCTCGTCAAACATAGACAGATAATAGATTGCCTTATCACAACCTTCCACAGTGTCGATCACAATAATTCGTCCGGAGAACTGCTCTATCTCAAGCCCAGATATCTCATCCTTCGTTATATTCTCTGCATACTGTATCATCATTCCTCGTTCATTTCATGAATTTCACCATCACTGTAACGGATGGAGTGAAGCGCTTTCAACGCGTTCAGGAGCTGTTGCCCCCAGAACTCACGGAAACCTTCACGGCATAGGGCAACGGACTGAAGCATGACCTCATCGTAGCCTTGACGGAAGAGCGAGACGAAATTGCCGACATCCTGATATACATCCGCGAGGCTCTCTGATATAAACGCAGCAATAGGAGTGTCGCTATACGGCATATCGGGATGGAACGTCTCGAGATAGGAGTCTTTTTCCCCCAGCAAACCTGCTATCCGTGTGCGCACCGCTTCATACATATCTTCCGTGACGGTCAGTTCTGTATCTGCATATTCATCCGGCTCGACCTCGGGCAAAAGCGTTGCCTTCAGATAGAGCAGCGGCAATAGCTTGACAGCCTTGTCGACAAAGCCGTAAAGCCCTTTCTCTCCAACTGCCTCAACGAAAGAGCAGAACTCCAAAGCCACCGTCACGAACTCCAGTGTGTCATGTCCGTATATGGGATTGTTCTCTTTACTCATACCACCGTCTTTATGGTCGCACAAACGCTTTCCAGGGCGCAAAAGTAGCAAATATCTCCTTACAAAAAGCCCTATTCCTTCTCTATGCTATAGAGATAGCCATAGAGAGCCATCTTCCCGCGCATTGTCTCACGGGGTGTAAACTCAGAGTTCACCCACAGATAACGCTGGTTGAAGTAGGATTCCTGTTGAGGCCATTCGCTCCACGAGGGATAACAACGGTTCAGCAATATGCGAGCATCGCCACCATTACCTTCCGTCCATGTCTCCGTACCGTTGAACGGGGTCTGCCCTGGATGCGTACCTGCGACGCCATCGTTACGTCCTGTGGAATAGACATCGGTAATATGACGTTCGCCAAGACCTGTCATCTCTACGATATTTCCGGGATTGCGTCCCAGACACCACCCTGCTTCGGCATACATTACGTCCGCAAGCTGCTGCCGGCGCTGTTTGTCTTTGGCTGTGTAGTGAGCCAACAGGACCAGATGGAGGTTTTCCGACGTGGTCCAACGGCTATCGTTGGCGGCACGGCGGGAAGGACGCTGAGCCACGTGAGAGATATTGTAATCGTCGGCGTGGGCATTGATGCTTGACTTCAGGTTCTGAAACAGCTCCCCATAGTGACGTTGGTGCGGGCAGACGAGATAGGCAACTGCTGCCCATATCTGACAGAAGCCCACTTCTTCAGCCTTGAACACATTCGTTACGTTGGAGGGGAAATAACCCTGTCTACCTTTATTGAACAGAAGGGAACGGGCATCCTTGATCATGCTTTCCTCAGCCATAATCTTTTCCCACTCTTCATCACCCGTCACATTATAGAGGAAGGCGGCAGCCATCTGACGGAAGTCGCGACCCCGCATAACCAAGGTTCCGATATCCTGACGGTCGTCTGCCTGTTGGTTCTCCTGACGCGCCGCAAAGCGGAACGCTTTTATTGCCTCATCGGAATAGTAGACCCTCAAGGTATCGTTGCCCTGTATTCTGAAAGCATCAGCCAGCATAGCGCAGTTTGCTGCGTTTGCCCATGCTGCCATCGTGGTGCAGCCGGCCTGAAACATGACGGTCCAGTCTGAGCATGGATTGGTGACACCCTGCGAATAAGCCTCGCCGTCGCGTATGCTCAAGAAGAAATCGACCTCGTTGCGTGCCTCATCAATAATATCGGGGATGCCGTTGCCACTCTCACGAATACCTATATCGTCGTCGTCGATCCTGCCGCCGCTAAGGATATAGGGCAAAAGCATATCGTATATGTTGCTGACGTGAGCAAGGTGGCGATCCCAGTCCATGGCATCGGAATGTCCGCCCTTCACATCAACGGCAACGGGATTGCCCGGCAGACGATGCTGCCAAAACGCCGAAGCCAAAGCAGGCTTGAAGTGCGGCTCGTCCCACACATCACCACGCAACTTGCGCCACTCGGGATGCCAGGGATGGAAATCCGTCTTGTAGATGGTCAGTCCCTTGGGGTCGGTTTCCGGGATGAACTGCGGCTGTCGTGGCACGGGCATCACCTTGTCTTTCATCACAGGCTCGCCAAGACGCATATAATAGTATCCTCTTACCGAAAAACGGTATGGCTCGCAGTATATGCTTTCCTTGATGTCGAAATCCATGCTACAACCCACATCCTCCACCACAAGGCGGTAGCGTCCCGGAGTGGAAGAACGGAAATCCACATTCCACACATCTGTGGCAGTAAGGTTCTTTCCTCCCGCCTCCAAACGGGCATCCGTGGCATGCTTCCAAAACCTCACAGTGCCGGCACACTGCCGCTTCCCCGTCTTCACATTGTAGAGATACACCTTCTTGCCTTCCCAAGCCTTGTAGTCGCGCCCGCCGCCGTCGCCAAGCCACAGATAGAGGTCGGCACATTTCTTCTCTTCCGGCAGATAACCGAGCAGATTGACATGAACAGCCTCAGACTGCACGTTCCATATATCGAAGCAGACGCTCGCCTCATGTCTGTCAGACCCTATCCCGTCAGGAATCTTAACCGTGTAGGTACATCCTTGGCGCATGGACTGCGGCAGTTTTAGGAATATCCAGTGGTCGAGCTCGCTCGTAAGGGTATGGTCGGTATTCATCGGCTTGGATTTCCGCCACACCTCAAGAGGGTGTTGCGCAGAGAAGCGTCTGTCGTCCGGCGAACTGACGCTCCACAATACAACATCCTTAACGCCCTCACAATTCAGACGCTCTCCGCAGACACGCAAGGTGTCGTCGCCCTCAACGAAGGTATGACCGAGATATGCACTCGCACCTGTCCCATCGTCACGGTAGCGCACCTCGCCGTCGCGAAAATGCAGCATCAGATAATCCTTGTCCAACACTCTCAGACCCAGGAACCGCGTTGCGTCGGTTTCGAATGGCAGCAAAAGCAACAAACCCGCCAAAGCCACGCGTATGGCAGATGCGACATATCTCTTCATGGTATTTTCCTCCTTTTTATTCGAAAGTTAGTCTATCGCCACATCCGTACCGGCGTTGACACGCACAGTGCGCACTTTGCCCTGATAGCGGACTTTCACCTTCTGCGGACGGTCGGAATGTATCCGTGCGAAGGTCAGCTTGCCGTCCTTCCATTTCATATCGACGGTATAGCCGCCACGGGCACGCAAGCCTGTTATCTCACCGTCTTTCCAGCTCTCGGGAAGTGCGGGCAGGAGGTGTATCTCTCCGTTATGGCTTTGAAGTAGCATCTCGGCAATACCTGCCGTCCCGCCGAAGTTGCCGTCGATCTGGAAGGGCGGGTGCGTATCGAAGAGGTTGTCTTGCGTATTCTTGGCAAGCAGCAGCTCGACATTGCGTCCTGCCTCGTTGCCATCCAGCAGACGTGCGTAGAAACAAATCATCCATGCACGGCTCCATCCCGTGTAAGAACCCTGGCGGTTCGCTTCGTTCTCGTTGTAGAAACGACGGCGTTCGATTGTCTTGCGTGCAGCATCGAAGAGGTCTTTCCGGTTCGGGTTGATAAGCGAGCCAGGGTAAAGACCGAAGAGCTGCGACATGTGCCGATGCCCGGGTTCCGTCTCCTCGTAGTCTTCTATCCATTCCTGGATGATATGATAGCGTTCGCTCACCTTTATGGGCGGCAGCTTGCGAAGAGTGACAGAGAGCTGTTTGTCTGTCGTAGGGTCGGAGCCAACAATCTTACCTGCCTTGAGACAGGCATTGAGCAGCTCGGTGATAATCTCGGTATCCATCGTTGCCCCGTAGGTAAGGCTGTGAGACTTCCCGTTAGGCAGGCGATAGCGGTTTTCCGGAGAGTTGGAAGGAGCTGTCACCAGATGACCGTTCTTGTCTTCCACCAGATAGCTCATGATAAACTCAGCCGCCTCCATCATCGACGGGTATGCCTCGTTCTTCAGATAGTCCTTGTCGCCGGTGAAGAGATAATGCTCCCACTGATGAAGCACGAGCCAGGCACTCGCTATCGGGAACGTGCCCCAGCCCACACCGTCGGCAATAGCAGTACGCCCGAACACATCGGTAAGGTGGTTCATTGTCCATCCCTTCGAGTTGAATGTCTTGCGTGCCGTCACCCGTCCCGGCTCACGGAGCGCGTTGATAAGGTCGGAGAAAGGCATCACCGTCTCCGAGAGGTTGCATACCTCGGCGGGCCAGTAGTTCATCTGTATGTTGATGTTCGTATGGAAGTCGGAGTTCCATGCGGCTGCCATGTCCTGGTTCCACACACCCTGAAGGTTGGCAGGAAGCACACCGGGCTTACGCGAGGAGTTCATCAGCATATAACGCCCGTACTGGAAGTAGAGTGTGATGAGGGAAAGGTCCGTCTCGCCAGCCTTCACCCGTGCAAGCCTTTGGTCGGTCGGGAGGTCGGAGGGCGTCCCCATGTTAAACGCCACGCGGTTGAACATGCTGCCATGCTCCGCGATATGTGCCTTCAGTATTGTCTCGTATGAGTTCTTGTCCACGCCATCAAGGATACGCTTGCAGGTCGCGGACGGGTCGATGGAGGGGTCTACATCCAGCTTCGAGAAGTTGTAGTCTGTCGCAGCCGTGACGTAGAAGACCACCTCGTCGGCATTCTCCACATAGAAGCCGTTGTTGATGGCAATGAGCTTTCCGCCCTTGTTGAAGCCTGCGACACGGCCGGCAAAGCGCATGTGCGGACCGATTGCTCCCGCTTCCGCATCAGGCAGGTCCACGATCTGTCCTTTTATCTCCAGCTCTGTGGCAGATGCCGGGTATGCCGTGGCATCCTGCTCGCGGGTGTATTGAAGACGGAAGGTCAGTGCACCTGGCGTGTCGGACGAGAGACGTATGGCAACCACATCGCTCCCTGCCGAAGCAAACACCTCGCGACGGTAGCTCACCCCGCCCTGCTTATACGTGACGGAGGCTATTCCCGTCTCAAGGTTGAGATCTCTGCAATAGTCCGACACCTTCCCCGAGGGCATGTCGATACGTATGTCGCCGAACGGCTGATACGAGCGGACACACAGAGGGTCGCTCTTCAAGTATTTCTCCGACAGCTCCACAGCCTTCTCTATGTCGCCATTCAGCAGCAGCCGCTGTATCTCGGGGATCTTGTCGGCAGCCGGAGCATTGGCATCGCTCTTTGCCCCTGCCCACAGGCTCTCTTCGTTCAGTTGGATGGTTTCGTGATGGCAGTCGCCATACACCATTGCTCCCAGGCGGCCGTTACCCACGGGGAGTGCCTCGTTCCAGTCTTTTGCCGGCTTGTCATACCACAGGCGGCAGTCCGACTGCTGTGCCGACAGCATAGCCGAAGCCATGCAGCAAATCATGATTAAAAGATTTCGTTTCATATATGTTTCTATTTAGTATGTACGTTGACGCGCTCCGAGGGAGCCAGGTTTGTGTTGCGGTAGTCCACCTGACGGACAACGTTCTCTGCCAGATGGCGGAAGGCTGCACCGGTGATTGTGTCGGCACGGAGGGCAACGGGCTCGCCGCTGTCGCCGCCTTCGCAGATGCTCTGCACGATGGGTATCTGCCCGAGCAGAGGGATGTTCAGCTCTTCAGCCAGACGCTTCGCCCCTTCGCGACCGAACAGGTAGTACTTGTTTTCCGGGAGCTCTGCGGGGGTGAACCATGCCATGTTCTCCACCAAGCCAAGCACCGGTACGTTTATCTTCTCTCCGGTAAACATGCTTATCCCCTTGCGTGCATCGGCAAGGGCAACCTCCTGCGGGGTGCTGACCACGATAGCTCCGGTGACAGCCAGCGTCTGCACCATTGTCAGGTGTATGTCGCTCGTGCCCGGCGGCAGGTCGATGAGGAAGTAGTCGAGGTCTCCCCAGGCAGCGTCGCCGATGAGCTGCTTCAGGGCATTGCTTGCCATAGCTCCGCGCCAGAGGATGGCATCTTCCCTATTTACGAAGAAACCTATCGACAGGAGCTTCACGCCATAGCTCTCTGCCGGCACGATAAGCTCGCGTCCGTCTATCTCCTCCATGCAGGGGCGTGCGTCTTCCACACCGAACATCTTAGGCTGCGACGGCCCGAAGATGTCGGCATCCAGCAGCCCCACCTTATAGCCAAGCCCTGCCAGCGCGACGGCAAGGTTGGCAGCCACCGTGCTCTTCCCCACGCCGCCCTTGCCGGACGACACGGCAATGATGTTCTTTACCCTCGGGAGCAGCTTCTCGGGCTCGGGGGGCACCGTCTGCCGCGTGTGCACCGTGATGCGCCCTTTTATGTCGACATCCCCGCCCACATAGGTAAGGATGGCTGTCTCGGCAGCCTTCACGACAGACTTGATGAACGGATCGTTAGGTTTCTCGAAGAGGAGCGAGAAGCTCACACTGTTGCCGTCGATGCGTATGTTGTCTTCCACCATACCCATCTCGACAATGTCTTTCCCCGTCCCCGGGTAGCGCACCTTAGTGAGCGCGTCGATGATAAGTTTAGGATATATCGTCATGGTACGTAATGTATATGTGTGTATGCTCTATTTGCCCGATGCCAGTGCGCTGCGCTTGCTGCGGTTGAAGCTGCGGTAGGGGTCGTATTCTATCTCCACGTCAGGCTCTGTAAGCGTCTCGCGCTCCTCGGGGACGAAGCGGATGTATTTGATGCCAAGCCCGCGGTCGAGCCACTGCTGCTCGTAGTATGTCTTTATGGAAAGGACCTCGTCCGTGAGGTCGGAATGATACAGGTCGTCGGCACAGAGCAACACCGGATAACGGTTGGCTTTTGCCATCTCGAGGGTGTAGGTATACATGAAGTTGCTGTCTGTCTTGAGGTGGATGATGCCGCCCTCGGCGAGTATCTCGCGATAGAGCCTCATGAAGCGTGTCGACGTAAGGCGTTTGCCTACCTTCTTCATCTGCGGGTCGGGGAAGGTGAGCCATATCTCCGCCACCTCGCCAGGGGCGAAGAAGTGAGCGATAAGCTCGATGCTTGTCCTGAGGAAAGCCACGTTCTTCATCCCTGCCTCGTGCGAAGCCTTGGCACCCGTCCACATCCTCGCGCCCTTGATGTCCACGCCGATGAAGTTCTTCCCGGGGAACATCTCCGCCAGAGCCACCGTATACTCACCCTTGCCACACCCCAGCTCGAGCACTATCGGACCCCCGCTGCCGAAAAACCTCTCATGCCAATGCCCCTTCAGCTCGAACCCCTTCTCCTGCAACGCAGCAAAGGGGTACTGAAATACATGCGGGTATGCCGCCATATCGTCAAACTTTGCCAACTTGTTTTTTCCCATGGGGGCAAAAGTAATATAAATCCTCGAAGCACGCCTCGGTGCTTAGGTGAAGCACGCCTCGGTGCTTAGATGAAGCACGCCTCGGTGCTTAGGCGAAGCACGCCTCGGTGCTTAGGCGAAGCACGCCTCGGTGCTCAGGCGAAGCACGCCTCGGTGCTTGCGATTGGGGGCGCACCGTTTTCCCCGTCTCATGGCAGCTCGTCTCCCGAACTTCCTCTAATTTTGCGGGGCTTAGAAATAAAAATGTATGTGATATGAAAAAGGTTTTATTGGTTTTAATTGCTTTATCAGCTATTTCAGTTATGAATGCACAGGATTTGAAAGTTATCAAGCTCAACGCTCCGGACAAGACTCGCGGAGCAGCCGTCATGACGGCGTTTGCAAACCGTCACTCCGACCGCGCCTTTGCCACAAGGCAGCTCAGCACGCAGGACCTGTCCGACCTGCTGTGGGCTGCCAACGGCATCAACCGCGCAGACGGGAAGCGCACGGCTCCGTCGGCTCTGAACAAGCAGGATGTGGACATTTATGTGGTTATGAAAGAGGGTGCATACCTGTATGATGCAAAGGCTCATGCCCTGAAGCCGGTTGCAGAGGGCGACCACCGTGCAGCTGTCGGCGGCGGGCAGGATTTCGTGAAGGATGCGCCGGTGTCTCTTGTCTTGGTGTCGGACCTCTCGCGCTTCGGCAATATGGGAGACCGCGTGAAGCTGATGGCAGCCATGGATGCGGGTATCGTTGCAGAGAACATCTGTGTGTGCTGCGCAGGGCTTGGGCTGTCGACCGTGCCCCGTGCCTCGATGGATCAGGACGCTTTGCGGAAGACGCTGAAGCTCTCGGACAGCCAGGAGCTGATGATGAACACCCCCGTGGGGTATCCTAAATAAGCCAAAGGGGTGAAGGTTTTCATTCAGTCGATAGTAGCACAACTGCTGCTTAATCCGTACATCTACTGGCGGGGGCGCGAAGCGTTACCCGCCGGTAAGTGTTGGCGGGTAGGGTTTGCCCTGTTCTTCGTGATAGAGCTTGCGATCTACTTCTTCGGCTTTATCTTCCGAGGGGAGCTGCCCGACGGTGTGATGGTAGCCATTGAATACATCTGCAACACTTGGTATATCGCCGGCATATATATCACCATCTGCCTTTTGACACTGGAAGTGCTCCGCCTCTCAGACCGCGCGTTCCACTGGTTTCCGAAGGCGGTTGTCAGCCATTGGAAAGAGACGAAGCTGGTGCTGTTCGCCGCAATAGTCGTAGGTGTCTCCTCTCTGATGGTGAAGGCATACATGACGGTTGCCCGTCCCATTGTAAGGGATATATACGTTACACTGCCCAAGGGCAGCAGCACGCGTGACAGCCTGAGGGTGGTGATGATGAGCGACCTCCATATCGGAGAAGTAATAGGAAAGAAGATGGTACAACGATACGTTGCCCTCAGCAACGCGCAGCATCCGGACATGGTTGTTATCGTCGGCG
>CAVJTV010000036.1:0-16452 GCA_963652435.1 Desulfovibrionaceae bacterium
GGAATGTATAATTGTTCGCAGAATATTATACCCCGCACCAGCGGAATGTATAATTGTTTGCAGAATATTATACCCCGCATCAGCGGAATGTATAATTGTTACTCTTCAAGCCACTCTTTCAGCTGTGCGAGGATCTTTTGCTTCACGTCTTCGGGCATATTCCCGATGCGCGAGAGGTGACTGCCGCGCGGCTGGAAGTAAACCTGCTCGTTCTTCTTGCCTTTGAAGAGCGGAACGTGCACCGCGCTCCAGGGGTCGACCTCGCCGTAGATGAAAATCATCTTCGGGTCGTTGTCGCGGAGGAACGTGTACGTGCGATTGTATAGCGTCGCGTCGAACGCGATCGTGCCCGTCAGGTTACTCGGGAGCATGATGCGGTCGAGATAGCCTTTGCTGCTCCCGATGGAGAGAAGGCGGCGGAAGGGCTTCGTGTCGTAGCCGTAATAGCCCAGCTCGCGGGCAGCCTGCACGAAGAAAGCCGCGTTGGGCTGGTCTTCGGCGAAGTATTCCGCGCCGCATATCGCCATGAGATGGTCGAACAGCGTCTTCGTGTCCGCGTCCGTCGGCGGGATGACGGTGACGGGCGTGCCCCACTGCCAGATGGAGAAGGGATATTCAAGCACGCAGTAGTCGAGCACCTCGGGCGGCGCGATGCGATACCTCAGGCTCTTCTCCTCGGAATACGCCTCGAGCAGGGGCAGCATCTCCGCCTTGCGCTGCAACACTTCCCGCTGGAAACGCTCTATCGTGCGCCGCTCGCTGCGCGTCCCTACCTTGCGGAGGAACTTCTCGTGACGCCCGTCTTCCACGCCTCGGCAGAGCGGACCGACGTAGGGGACAGACACGTCGACATCGTCGGGATAGAACACGCGGTAGAACGTGGCAGTCTGCCCGCCCTTGCTGATGCCCGTGCTTATCCACTTCCCGGGGTAAAGGTTACGGAACGTGAGGTTGACCCTGTGGAGGTCGGCAGCGGCGTTCTCCGCCGTGAGATAATCCCAGTCGCACGGCTCGGGGGTCGACTCGAGGAAGTAGCGGTGCTCGACGAAGACGAGGTTGGCATCCAAGAAATCGGTCAGCTCCTCGTGATACCTTGCGTTCAAGGCATACGTCCCGCTGTAACCCTCGGTGACGAGCACCGTGGGGCGGTCGAACCCCGCGTGCCCCACCACGACGCGCTGCGTGAATGTCCCCTTCGAGGCATCCTGCGGGTCGACTTGCTGGGTGATGCGTACAAGATATTTCTCCGTGTAGACGTCCGACTCCAGACGTTCAACGCCGCTTATCCCTTCGAGGGCGGCGAGCCTCTCCTCCATGCCACCCTGCGCAAGCGCGGCAAGGGTGCAGAGGAAGGAGAGGAGCAGTAGGCTGATTGTTCTTCTCATTGTGTATCGTGTTTATCGTTATTAGTGTCTTTCCCTGCGGCAATGGTGCGGCTTATGCCTTCGTATCCGGCGCGGCGCGCTGCCGAGCGGACAAAGATACGGTTATAATCCTCAAGCCTGAAATCCTCGAGGTCGTCGCCGCTCAAAGCGAGGAGGTCGGGCGAAGGGCGGAAGTCGTCGCAGTGCGTGGCACGTGCGAAGCGGTTCCACGGGCATACGTCCTGGCAGGTGTCGCATCCGTAGAGGCGGTTGCCCAGCCGTGCGGCAAGCGGCGGGGGTATGCTGCCACGGTTCTCGATGGTGAGGTAGGAGATGCAGCGGCGTGCGTCGAGATGCCGCTCGGCGGAGAGTGCGCCGGTGGGGCACGCGTCGAGGCAGCGGCGGCACGTGCCGCAACGGCTCGCCATGGGGCTGTCGTAGTCGAGGCTGAGGGTGGTGACAATCTCGCCGAGGAAGAAGAACGACCCCTTGCCCGGGATGATGAGGTTGGTGTTGCGCCCTATCCACCCCAACCCCGCGCGCCATGCCCAGTAACGCTCGAGGAGCGGCGCGGAGTCGGTGAACGCGCGTGCCTCGGTGTCGGCAGGCAGCTGCCCCGCGACGCTCTGCCACAGCTGCCGGAGGCGACGCTTCACCACCTTGTGATAGTCCCTTCCGTAGGCATAGTAAGCAACGCGCGGCGCATCCTCCCTCTGCTTCACCTCGGGATAATAGTTCATTGCGACGGAGATGACAGACCGCGCACCCTCCAGCAGCTCCGCAGGGTTGAGGCGCACACTGCGGTTGCGCTCCATATACGCCATATCGGCGTGGCAGCCTTCGGCAATCCAGCGGTCGAGATACCCGGCTTCGCTCTCCGCCTCCGTCACCTCGGCAATGCCGCAGGCATCGAAGCCAATCTCCCGCGCCTTCTCTTTTATATATTCCGACAGAGTCATCGCCCGTCGTCGATTGTCTTGAACGCGTAGCCCTCCTTCTGTAGCCACTCGATGGCTCGGGGCATGGCTTCGCGCATGTTGCGCTCCGCCTTGAGGGAGTCGTGGAAGACAATGACGGAGCCGTTGCGGGTGTAACGTTTCACAACGTTGAGGACGCCGCGCGGCGTCATGTGCGGACTGTAGTCGCGCGTCACCACGTCCCACATAACGATGCGGTATTTGCGTCTGAGCATAAGCAACTGCGGAACGCGCATATGCCCGTGCGGCGGGCGAAACAGGCGGCTATGGATAAGGGCATCGGCTTCGCGGACGTTCCTGAGATAGTTCTTCGTCAGGTAGCGAAGCCCCTGGATATGGTTGAAAGTGTGGTTGCCCACACGGTGACCGCGCTCAAGAACCATCCTGAAAATCTCCGGATGCTTGCGCACATTGTCGCCGACGCAGAAGAACGTCGCCTTCACGCCGTAGCGGTCGAGCACATCAAGCACCCAGGGGGTAACCTCGGGGATCGGACCGTCGTCGAAGGTGAGATATACACACTTCTCCGCACTGTCGGGTATCCTCCAGATTGCCCCCGGGAACATAGCCCTGTAGAACCAGGGCGGTTGTTCGATAAACATTGCTCTTTACTTTTCCTTGCGAACCGAGGTATATGCCATCCGGTAGTTGTCGAATTCCTCCTGATACTTCGTGGCAAACTCGGGGTCGTAGTGCTTGGTGATAATAAGCACCTGCTGCACGACGGCAAGGTTGTGCTCTATATTCATCATCACGGAAGCAAGCTGCGACGGCTTGAGACGGAAGAACCAGTCGATGTTGCGCATGGCATCGTCTGTGATCACCGTGAGCACTGCCTCGGCTCTCTCCTTCTCGCCAAGGACGTAGAAAAGCTCGCCGATGGATAGCGCAGAGTAGTCGAGCGGCACGTTCTCGGGCGGCAGCACCTTCATGCAAAGGTTGAGCACGTCGAGAGCTTTATCGCGTTTGCCTTCCCTTATCAGGTCTTCCGCGAGCTTACTCAACACAACCGAACGGTAGCTCTTGCACATACGCATCACGTTCTCGTCAATGTAAATGCCCGGCTTGTCCACGCCGCCCCACCGGAACTTGTTCATCACGTTGTCGTACATCTTCTCCGTGTCTGTGCCTTTGTTTGCCTCGCGCGGAACGATCCTGTAAGCCATACCCGTCTGCTCGAAATATCTGTCGAGGTTCACGTACTGGTCTGAGCCGACCGTGATGGCGTAATATATCGGGCGTTTCCAGTTGTTGGTGCGCAACATATCAAGGATAATAAGCTCCTGCTTGCCCAGCAGGTTCTTGCCCTTGAGATCCACCGTCATCTCTTTCAGCATCCCCTTCTGCCCCACGCCTCCGGCTACAGCAGCGGCAGAGTCCACCGTGTATACAAGCGTCTCGGCAGGGATATAGTCGATAGTCTCGCCGTAGCTCGGGATCTTCTTAAACTTCGGGTCGTTGCTGCGCACGAAGTCGAGCGCAGTGCCGAGGTCGATAGGCTTGTCGGTCATCGGGACAATATACGCAACGTCGCGCGTGCCCTGAATATAGTCAGCCCTGCTCCACGATATAGGCAGCGGTGCCGACTCGTATGCCTGCTTCTTCATCTGATCGATATACCAGTCGGTCTGCAAATAACTGGTGTTGCACACGCGGACATCCGTGCGGATGCCTTCCACCTCCTGTGCGTACCACAGAGGGAACGTGTCGTTGTCGCCATTGGTGAAGATCACCGCATTCGGTTCGCACGACTCGAGATAGTTCGCCCCGAAGTCGCGGCACACATAACGCCCCGAACGGTCGTGGTCGTCCCAGTTCTGCCCTGCCATCTGGATGGGGACAAACAGACACAACACAGTGGCAATCGTCCCTGCCGCTACCGCCGGCAGCTTCCCGTATTTCTCAATCAACCGTGCAAGCGCAGCCACGCCGAACCCTATCCATATACAGAACGCATAGAAAGAGCCGGCATACGCATAGTCGCGTTCACGCGGCTGATAAGGCGTCTGGTTAAGGTAGAGCACGATGGCAATACCGGTCATGAAGAACAGGAAGAAAGTAATCCAAAAGCCCTGGATACCGCGCTGCCCCGAATATGCCTGATAGAAAATGCCGAGTATACCGAGCAGGAGCGGCAACATATAATATACGTTGTGCCCTTTGTTGTTCGCAATGTCCGACGGCATATTGTCCTGCGGACCGACAAGCACCTCGTCGATAACCTTGATGCCGGTGATCCAGTTGCCGTTCATCACCTCGCCATGCCCCTGAATGTCATTCTGACGACCGGAGAAGTTCCACATGAAGTAACGCCAGTACATGAAGTTCAGCTGATAGGCGAAGAAGTAACGCAGGTTCTCTGCAAAGGTCGGCTTCATCACTGTCTTGGTCTCGCCGCAACGGTTATACTTCACCGGCTTGCCCTTGAACTGCGACCATTCCTTATACGCTGCGATGTGACGGCTGTCGCCACTGTGCATACGCGGGAAGAGCATGTTCAGCTCGTCGACATACTCGTAGTCGATGTCGTGGCGGGAAACGAAATAACGATCCTTCTCGCTCGGGTCTTTCTTTATCACGCGGCTCCATACGGCTTCGCCTTCCTTCATGACAGGCACACAGCTGCCGCCCTTGTTCTCGCGCTTTACCTCCGAGGCGAAAGTCTGTCCGTAGAGCAGCGGCGTCTTGCCATACTGCTCGCGGGCAAGGTATGAACGCAACGTGAATATGTCGCTCGGCGAGTTCTGGTTCATCGGCGTGTCTGCCGTCGCACGTATCAGCGTCAACGCGTAGGAAGAGTAGCCGACAACGATCACCATCAAGCAGACCAATACGGTGTTGAGCAGTTTGATGTTTACCTTCTTACTCATGAACAGGTATGCGGTCAACGCCGTTGTGAGTATCACTGCAAGAACATAGCCTCTGCCGATAAACGGGATGCCCACCAGCACAACGGCAACGATAAACGCCACCTTCATGCGTACAGGGTTTATCTCCTCGCGCATCGTCTCCCATATTGCCCATACCAACACGCCCGCCAAGGCAATCACGTAGGCAAAGACACCCGAGTTGTACGGCATGCCGAACACGTTCACAAACAAGAGCTCGAAGTATCCGCATACCTCAACCAGTCCCTGCACGACACCATACATCATCAGCCCGACAATCGCAAAGGATACCAGCAGTGCGTATATGGTTCCCTTCATCGTAGGGTTCGGGAACTTCTTGTAGTAATACACCAGCACTATTGCAGGGATACAAAGCAGGTTCAACAGATGGACACCGATGCTCAACCCCATCAAGTATGCAATCAGCACAATCCAACGGTCGGCATGCGGACGGTCTGCCGCCTCCTCCCATTTGAGGATAAGCCAAAACACCAACGCCGTGAACAATGAAGAATAGGCATACACCTCGCCTTCCACGGCACTGAACCAAAACGTATCGCTGAAGGTATACGCCAAGGCTCCCACCAAGCCGCTACCCATGATTGTGATCATCTTGCCCGTCGAAATCTTACCGCCATCCTCGACCATAATCTTACGTGCCAAGTGCGTGATGCTCCAAAACAGGAACAGGATTGTAAGTCCGCTAAACAAAGCAGACATTATGTTCACCATCTTAGCCACCGTCGCGGTGTCTGAAGCGAACTGCGAAAACAGGTTCGCCGTCAACATAAAGAACGGTGCTCCGGGCGGATGCCCTACTTCAAGTTTGAATGCTGAAGAAATGAACTCACCGCAATCCCAAAAGCTGGCTGTGGGTTCGATAGTCATCAAATAGACGGTGGAGGCAATCAGGAAAACGACCCACCCCAACACGTTGTTGATTAGTTTGTACTCTCTCATATCTATACAAGGTGTGTTATAATTGTCTGTATTAAAAAGCTTACCTCTGCGGACAAACAGCCGCAAAGGTAAGCAATTACGCTTAATACAAACGTCCCGACATCTTGTATATTGTGTCGCCCTGTCTTAAAAGACAACCAACCAAGTGTTCCCGTGAGCAGGAATGGTAACATGCACGTCTACCGTATAATCGCGGTTCAGCTTGCAGGAGACAGGCGCATTCTCTTTCTCTCGGATCTTTGCCACATCGGAAATGCCGGTGTAGTAGAGCGGGAGCTTCACGGTGCGGGTTATCTCCCTGTCGGTCGGGTTGAACAACAAGGCAAGCCCTTTCTCCTTTCCTTCGGGGTCGACATGCATAAAGCCGTCCCAGTCGCGCCCGTCGGCACGGCGAAGGTGAAGCATCTCACTGTTCAATATAGTACGGTATTTCTTGTACCAGTCGATTACCTCCACAACAGCGGCTTTCGTCTCCGGACTGTCGTATAGACGCGGACCGCGATAGCAAGCCTGCACACCTGCTCCATAGTTCTGAATCATATGCGCAAGATAGTCGGAGATATGTTCCTTCAGCGGCTCGAGAGTGGCTGCCGCTCCGCCACCGTGATATTGAGTAAGCGGGACAAACGTCCAGCACATACCCGGCAGACGTTCCCACAAACCATCGTATATCACCTGCCGTCCAAGCACCAGCTGGCGTTCGCGCGGAAGCGACCAGTTCACTTCACGGTAACCTATGCCTACCTTCGTTCCACCGTTAAGCATATAACCGAAGTCGGGGATATTCATGTAGATACCTTTCTCGCACATCCACTGATACAGGGCGACAATCTGCAGGCGTTGTTTCCACTGGGAGTCTTTCAACCCTTTATGATGGGCATGACTTGTCGAAGCACATACATTGCCCGGATAAGATCCGTCGTTCTCGAAGACTGTCATTCCCGTCTTCTCGAAAAAGGAACGTATCTTACGGAAGTAGTCGTAACCCCATTCGCTACAAAGACAAGGCGAACTGCCGAAAATCATTCCTCCGCGTTTCCCCGTCTCCGGATTGATAACGTCCACCTCATCGCTAATCCAACGGCTCGACAGCAGGGAATAACCGCCCAGCTCGATACCCTTCGAATTGGCATATTCGGTAAGCTCTCTGTATTTGGCAATGTTCTCCGCACTTTCATCTTCCATGTTCATTCCCGAACCGAAACTGATGATAACCATCTCATAGCCCGTCTCTGCACATTGGTCGATAGCTGCCTTCAGCGTCGTAGGGTCTGACGACGTACAATGCAGGAAGATGGGGTTTTCTGTTGTCCAAGGCGCAATCTTTCGGTACATACGTTTCAGGAAAAGCCCTTTGCGATCGCGGTCGTAACTGTCGAAAGGCATGAGCCACGTGCGGAAACTCTGAAACTTACCGCCAGCAGCAATGTCTTCGTCAGGTCCCATCGGGAGTTTTATCTCCAGCAGGCAAGGCGTAAGCATGGGATAGTTACACTGAGAGGTGTAACGCGGGTCTGTGTTCCAAAACTCTGTCCGATCTGCCTCACGTTCCGTAAAACCTAAAAACGCCCAATCGCTTTCGACGTGGATATTAGGACGCAGAAACTGGTCGTAACGTTTGGCTTCCACCGGCGACTCCGGCTCTGCCATAGCCAACTGTTCCAAGGTAAACTCATCGAGCGTAATGCCCATACCGCTCCCGTTTTCTATCTCCATCCATTTGCTGATGCAGGGGATACCGTCGTAGAGAGCATAATTGAGCTTCACCTTTACTCCTTTCAAATAGTTCGGTCCCTCGAGAAGGAAAGATAGCACCTTGCCCGTCGTACCACCCCGTTGCACCAACGACCAGCGTTTATTTGCCCAATCGATGCGGGGAGTAAGTTCCGTGACATCGAATCCTGTCACCCTAAACGAGTTTGGAAAGACAGCCAGACTGTCTACCCAATTATATTGCGTATATCCGTATTCGAACTGTCCATCCAGCCCGCCCAATGTATATACCTTATCGTCTATCTTCAAGACACCTTCCCCACTGACAGCACGCAACATACTCTCTCCTGTCATTTGGTTGATCAAGTCGATGGTCGCCAAATTCGGGAAAACTCGGAACACACGGCTTACAAGACCATTGGTGAGAACAATATCCTTCCCTCCGTGCGTTTGATATATTCCAGCTTTCACGCCTTTGGCATCAAGAAGCCAATCCTTCTCGGGACGAGGCAACGGCAAGTCGATGGTAGGCAATGTTGCAATCTTCTTCTTCAGCTTCTTTTCCACCGTCGCCGGCAAGGACTCGACAGACCCTTTATAGTCTGCATTCACCAACGACGGACGAATCTCGAAGTACGAGAAAAACGGTTCGATCCAGTCGGCATGGTCGCCACTGATACCGTCTGCCCCGTCCTCCACAATCATTTCCAAGACATCCACTCCAGACACATTCAGCGAGACATCACGCGCTTTCTCGCCGCCGCGTACCATCCCGCTGTTATAAATCTCTTTTCCGTCGCCTACCAAACGGAAGACAACGCTCCCTTTCCCAACAGAGCCGTCACCGGAACCTACTCCTACGAACTGTTTCTTTCCTCCGGCTCCATCCGTCCGGTAAAATAGCATCGTCCCGTCGGTCATCGGAATCTTGCTCAGTGCATCATCCTTGTAATCCACCGCCTGATCGTTCACTCCAATCTTGCAGGTGAACACAGACGTGTTCTTCCGCAGGCTCAGTTTGATTTTGCTATTTGCCTGTACGCCTACACCATGTTCAAACCGCTCACCGGCTATCGTGAGAGACTCACCGGTAACCGCTGCATTCTTCATCGGCGAGCCATACGGCTGATAAGCCAATGAAAGATCCATCTCCGGCAAAGTGAGCGGATTTTGGGCTTCCACTACCAGAAGAGACAAGAATAATCCCCCCGCAAGGAGAAATAAAGAGATTGTATTTTTCATGGTAAAAAAATTTATCGAGCTGTCATAAAACGGAAGTTATATTCGCTGAAAGACCAAACCTTCGCCCCTTCATCCAGGATGGCTTCGCCTTTCTTATTGCCGTCGGCATCCACATCCACCTTCAGCACGATACGCGAAAAGTCGCCTTTCTCGTAATCGAAACTCTTCCCGTCGTCATCATATAAACTGTATGAAGACGATGCCGTGCCGTAATGACGCACTTCCAGTGGCAGTTTCTCGTCTTTGACTTTCGTTACGGCAGGCCATAAGGGGATAACCCCTCCGTCTTTCACATACACAGGGATTTTCGACAGACCGGGGGCGACTGTTATCACCTCGCCTTCCCCTGCGAACTCTCCGGTATAGAAATCATACCATTTACCCTGCGGCAAAACAACTTGGCGTTCTTTCTCACCAGCAAACAAAGGCGCGACAAGCAAGCTCGGACCTACCATAAACTGATCCTTCACCTCTTTCCTCACAGCCATGGCATACGGGTTGTCCGTTGCATCCAACACACCCTTCTCTGTTTGCAAATCTGCCTTATACCCCTCTTCCAGATTCATGGCACGAACAGGAGGCGTTCCTTCGAAAGCATAATCGGCAAAAGCCGTGTATAGGTAAGGAATAAGCCGCATACGTAGTTTGGCAATCTCATTCACGTCTGCACTCACATCTGCAAACGACCAAGGCTTCGTCCCGTCTGCCCAGGCATTAAGCATTGCCAAAGGCGAGAAACATACCGTCTGCATCCGACGAAGCCACTCTTCAGACGTTCGAGATGCACGTACTTCGGGTGTCCACAAAACACCGATAAACGAGCTGTTGATCAATGCCGTTATAAAGTCGCGATGATTGTAGTAATCGTTGTAAATCACATACGGGAAAGAAGACGTACCGGCATTCCCTCCACGAACCAATCCGTATGTTCTCTCGTTTCGTTTATGAAACATTTGTGTGGTCACGTCTTGCATAAGCGAACCATAGATCTGTCGCATCTGTTCTGCCGAATGTCCTGACGGAAAGGTTGCGACATCTGGCCATAACCAAAAATCGTAACCATCGTTCTCGTCCATCTTATATCCACTGACACCCTTGTCCAACTGATGTTTCTCGAAATGTTCCGTCATGATCTTCTTTACCTCCGGCATCGAATAATCGGGAACGATGCCACACCAAACCGTATGCGAACCTGTATATGGCTCAATCTTGTCATACAGCTCTCCATCCGGAGATACGTAGGGATTTATCCAAACATTTGTCTTGATATTCCGATCTTCCAATCCTTTTACGAAAGCCTCCGGATTAGGGAAACGGATCTTGTCCCATTCGTAGGTACAAGGATACGACCTACTCATCCAGCCCGGCTCAAGGCCGACAACGCTCAACGGGAATCCACGTTTCTCAAATTCGGAAATCTCTTCATTTACGTCCTTGTCGGAGAACAACGTGGGTACACGATGCCAAAAGCCCAACCCCCATCGTGGAGGCAACGCGCCTCCTCCGTTGTAAAGATTGAAACGACGTACCGCATCCAACATCGTTGGTCCACCGAAAAGCAACACTTCAACCCCTTCTGCCGGGACCAAAAACTCCAGATTATCCGAATAAGGTTGTGCTTCCCAATTTTTGTCACTGTTACGATCTCTCACGACCGGCGGGTTCTTACTGTCTTTGCGCACCGACGTTCCTGCCCATACATCTATGTAACGTGCAGAGTTGATTAACGCACCATACCCCCGTGAAGAGACAAAGAAAGGAACAGGCGCATGCGTACGACCATCGTCTTTTCCCCCGTAATGGTCGACATGAAGGCGCATGATACGACCCCTTTGTTCCACCGTTTTGAAGTTCAACCCCAAGCCAAAGATCTTTTCTCCTTTCTCCAGCGGGAAACGGATATATGTTTTTCCGTCGACCTGTTCAAAACGGATATCTTCTTTAGATACCGGCAAAACGACATCTCCCATCTTCTGAATGGCATCCAATTTCGGAATGACGTGCAGTTCGCTCAGCAAATTGATCTTTTCCGGAGTTCCGACAGAGATATTCCATACTCCCGCTGCCTTCTCCTGCCATTCCCCCTCTGCCTTTCTTTCGGGAGAATGATTACATGCGCCAAAGAAAACAAGCGCACAAATAATTGTCAGGTATCTTCTCATATTATATTGTTTACATGAAAGGGCAGGAATAGCCATCCCTGCCCTAATAACTATTAAAAATCAGTCTAACGGATTGAATGTTCCACCACTCCATCCTTGCGTCTGTTCCAACTTAGAGTTCGTTTCCAAATACTTGTTTGGTATGGCATAGAAGTAATAATTGTCCTTGAAATCAATCGTAAACTTCTTGTCCAAGATAACCAACGAGTCTCTGAAATAGGTACCGTAGTTGTTGTCGAAATCAATCGTGTCTTTCATCGCATTGAATTCATCTTCCGAAATCTTCAGTTTCGGTAGAATACCATGACGAACTTTCCCGTTCAATTCTGAAGCGAACATCCGTCTGCGTCGCAGATCCCAATAACGTTTCCCTTCAAACGCCAACTCGATTTTTCTTTCCAGCATAATTGCATCAACCATCTGCGCTGCAGACATGCCTTCTTTCAAACCATACATTCCGTTACTACCCGCGAGTATGCCAGCTCTTTCTCTGATAGCTTTCAGAACCGTATAGGCCTCGTCTGTTTTTCCCAACATTGCTGCACATTCTGCATAATTCAGCAACACCTCTGCATATCGAATCTCAATCCAATCCGTGCTACTTCTTTCCGTGTAGTATGCCGTATAAGACGGATCAATGGCCTTTCTGCAATAGAAACCAGAGTTTGTAGGATTGTTCAATTCCGCACCGACATAGGTCCATTGCCTTCTACCGCTTTTACCACTCAGCTCCCATACACAACTATTGTATGCAATCGTTGTTTTGAAACGAGGGTCACGGTTTTTCCAGTATAAAACAGGATTATAGTCGCTCGATTCTTCGATAGATTCACCCGTTATCATCGGATAAGACTCTACCATTTCCAAAGTCGGATGATTGGCTCCCGTATGGTTCTGCGCTTCAGAAAGCGGACGTGTCGCCGCGTTCCAATAGTTTACAGAGCCCGGTTCCTGATACCTGCGTCCCCAAACAACCTCCTTGTTCATTTCGTCGAACCATAAGTTTTCGTAGTTGGAGTACAATCCATAACCATTAGCTTCCAATTCCTCTTTTGCCTGTTTGTTTACCTTGTATGCAGTCTCCCAACGATCGGTCTGATTATCCGGATTAAACTGCGGGCTTGCATAATACAACAACACACGGCCCTTAAATGCCAGAGCTGCAGCCTTGGTTGCCCTTCCTATATCATCGCCGGTCCAACTCCAAGGCAAATTCTCGTAAGCATAATCCAAATCCTGAAGGATCACGTCAATACATTCTGACGTTTTATTACGAGGGACCAACAGGTCGTCTGTCACTTTCTGCGGTTTCAGAATTATCGGCATACCTCCGTACACACGCACCATTCCGAAATAACGCCATGCACGAAGAATGGAAGCTTGCGCTTTTAAACTAGTGCAAGTCTCTTCGTCAATTGCCGAATTGTTTTCCAACTTTTCAAACAACAGATTGATATTACGGATATAGCTATAATACCAAAAATCCACAGAAGTAGTTGTCAACTGCCCGTACATGTAAGAATCACCGCCTTCCGACTCATCGGAATAAGATGAACAGTATGGCAGTTCCTCTCCATCCCATTTCGGGAGATTCAATTCATACAATCGGTTTAAGTAAGCGGTTGCATATTTGGCATCTCCCCATACCTGACTATCTGTTACTGCAGACAAATCCTTTTTATCAAGGACGTCTGAACAGCCCATACCCACTATTAACAGCGAGCCTAACAAAAAATATTTTGCATTCATATATTACTTCGTATTATAAATTAGAAACTGAGGTTCACACCAAAAGAATAACTCTTCATAAGAGGATACGCCCTAATACTTGAATTTTCAGGATCATAATACTTCAATTTGTTTTGTAACAGACACAGGTTGTTGCCTGTCAAAAATAATTTCAACTGAGAGACACCTATTTTGTTCAATACAGATTTAGGCAAAGCGTATGACAGGTTCACATTCTTCAAACGCATGAAAGAGCCATCTCGTACCCAAAACGTAGAAGAATAGCTCGCAGCATTACGGGATGCACGCGGGAAAGAAGCATTCACATTTTCAGGAGTCCAATGATCAGTCCAAAAATCGAAATTCGTTTCCTGCGGACGAGCCTGTGAGCCTCTTGTATCAATCATAATATCATTACCGGCAACCCCCTGCAAGAAGATATCCAAAGAGAAGCCCTTCCATGAACCGCCTAAAGATATACCATAATTCAAAGGAGGAGTCGTGTGATTGATAATCCAATCCTGATCGTTATCATCTATCACGCCGTCCGGTTCATCGCTATTGGCTCCACGTAAATCCTTATAATTCAACATACCCAACTCCGGTTTTTGTCCGAAAATGGTATACCCTTCCGGTAGTGCGTCCAGATCTTCCTGTGTACGGAGAATACCTGTTGCGATATATCCCATTGTCCGATCTGTACTATATCCGATTTCGGATTTATAAGCTCGGAGGTTTTCTGCCTCGTCTTTTGTGATCACCTTATTGACGGCATATCCCAGATTACCCTTCACATAGTATTCGAAGTCATTACCAATCTTGTCATTGTATCCCAGCTCCACTTCGAAACCTTTTGCGTCAATTGCCGCATAGTTTTCAGCAGGCATGCTTGCGCCGAAGGTTGCTGAAATACTTGCAGCACGGCTACCCAAAATATCGTATGTATGTCTGTAAAACGCATCCACATTGAGCGAAAGTTTGTTGCTCAGGAATGTTGCGTCAAGACCAAAGTTATACGTCAAAGACTTTTCCCAAGTAATATCCTCATTCGGAATCACACCTGTCTCAACACCGCTACTCAAAGAACCGAAATAAGCACCATTCACCAAATTATAACGTTGCATCCACTGCCATCCACCGATACTATCGTTTCCCAAAAGTCCGATAGAGGTTCTAAATTTCAGGTAATTTATAAACCGGATATTGTCTTTGAAGAACTTTTCTTCTGACACTCTCCACGCCAATGAAGCAGACGGGAAGAAACCCCAACGATTCTTAGGAGCAAAGTTTACGGAACCGTCGTAACGGAAGGAAGCCTCTACCAAATACCGTTCATCGTAACCATAGTTCAAACGACCGATATAAGAAATACGTCCGGTTTCCTCGCCCTTTCCGTCAACTGTCGAGTTTTTCGAATCAGAACTACCGGCAAACAACTGATCTATGGCTGAAGAAATGAAATAGTTTCTTCTTCCATTAAACCAGTCAACAGTGCCTTCCGTCTGCTCATAAACGAACAGTGCACCTACGTCGTGTTTCCCGAATTTGTTGGCATAAGTAATATATCCGTTCAACTGGTAACTGTCGCGAGTATCATACTTCTCTTCCAAATAATCACCGTCGTTTCTTGTCTTTACAAAATTAACAGCATCTGTTATGATATGATTATGCCCGCCTGTCATCTTGAATTCATACAGTGAATAAGGACGGTTGAACTGTTTGATAAAAGTATGTCTGTTGTACTTGTTGAACAGCAACTTCAGACTAAGTCCTTTTACGAAAGGCACATTATACTGCAAGGAGATATTTGCCTCATAGTTTGAATACTTTTTGCGGTTATATCCCGTATTGTCACCTAACAACTCCAACGGATGCCATTCCACGAAACTACCGGTCGGCAGACCATTTACATAAGGAGGAACCTGTCCGGTACGGAACAACAATCCTTTATACAAGTCTTTCATTTGATCACTGTCGTTATCATATCTCCAAAAAGGTTTATTGTCAGTCCTCGTATCCATATTCAAATTCAACGTGGCAATCAAATCCTTTGTGATATTCGCCTCAATATTGCTTCTCAAGTTGTACTTTTTGAAACTCAGATGATTGAAAGATCCTGTTTCGTAGTAGTAGTTTCCACCCACGAAATAACGCACGCGCTCATTACCACCGCTCACATTAAGCGAATGTCTGGTAACTATAGGCTGTTTCCAAGCCTCGTCCAACCAACTGTAACTATTATTCTTGAAATACTCCAGTTCGTCATCCGTGTAATAACTCAAATCCGTCGGACTAACGTTTTCTACATCAAGGTAGTCATTTATGAACTTAGCCTGATTGTAAGCATTCTGCGTTTTCGGTATCTTGGTCGCATCCGACAAACCAATAGAACCGGTGTAGGAAATGACCGGTTTCCCCATCTTTCCTTTCTTTGTCGTAACCAAAATGACACCATTAGAAGCACGTGCTCCGTAAATAGCGGCAGAGGCACCATCCTTCAAAACAGACACGTTTTCCACTTCGCTGGCATCCAAACCATCAAAAGCAAATTTATCACGAATGATACCGTCTATTACATACAAAGGGTCTGAGTCGTTCCAAGTACCTTTGGCACGAACGGTTACATCAGAACCTGCACCCGGTTTACCACCCGACTGCGTCATCAGTACACCCGCCATCTTTCCGACAAGAGCATTCGACAAGCTGGAGGCCGGATTGTCTTGAATATCCTCCGTGCTAACAGAAGATACCGATCCGGTCAAGTTTACTTTCTTCTGAATGCCATAACCGACAACAACCACTTCCTCCAACTTTTGCGTGTCTTCCATTAATGTCACATTTACCGGAGCACCTTCACGAATAGTCACTTCTTGACTGATATAACCGATATAAGAAACCAAAAGTGTTTTTCCGGAAACCCCACTCAGAGTATAGTTACCATCAATATCAGTAATAGTTCCGTTTGCAGTCCCCTTCTCAACAACATTCGCGCCGATGATCGGTTCTCCTTTGGCATCCGTCACAGTACCGGTAACTTGGTTTTTCTGTTGCTGCGGTGTAGTGACTGTCCCCCCTACTTCCGTTCCACTCTTTCGAACGATGATCTGCCGGTCGTTGATGATATACTCAACATCCGTTCCTACGAACATTTTGTTTAGTATTGTTTCAACCGACTGGTCGTGTACATCAACGTTCACCTTTCGGTCCAGATCGATATTTGAACCATGATAAACGAAAATAAATTCACTGTTCTTTTCGATGTAATCAAATACATCTTTCACTGTCCGATTGTTCATACGGACTGTCAATGTGGTCTGCTCTGCATAAGTCGATTCTGCAGCGTAAGCAACAGATCCGCCGCCACCAATTAGGCACAGAGCCAAACACATGCTTTTGAGAAAATGAGCCGGCATTCGGC